>NZ_LR027382.1:2085000-2385000 GCF_900604385.1 Alistipes megaguti
AAGCATCACCTATGGGTCTGCCAAAGACGTCCCAGTAATCAAAAAAAGATTTTCGAGCATCGGGTAATCATGGCAGAATTTTGATGATACAGGCAGGAACGGGATAATCTTCCATTCCTGCCACGCCGCATTCCCTTTTTTACATCTATCTCTCTCTTTTGGCTGCGCCATATCCTTTTGTAAAAACCAGCCATTCGTGAAAAGCTGCCGTCCGCTTTTCCGAAAAGCAGGGTTCTTTCCTTTTTCCCTTTTGTCCCCTATTCTTTCTGCCGGACGGGAACATGGCAGCACCCCGATACCCCGTTCCGCCTTTTGTCGCCACTTCGTTGATATTCCCTTCTGCGGTATCGCCACCTGTTGTCAGTTCAGTGTTCTGTTTGTAGCCACCTCTATTCAGTCCGACCGAATTACACGAAAATCCCTGCCGATTCTGCGGACTTACAGCCGAAACGCGCACCATTGTGCCGGTGGACGGATTGCTCTTTCACTTCCCCTGCAACTACGGCTTTCCGCTCATTTTCAGAATAGTTTTCCGCCGAAGTCATCATCATTTTCCGATGCAAAGATAGTATGCAGACGGGAACGACTTTGGAAGTCTTGACCAATGGCACAGCCGTACAATCTTCCTTTATCGAGCCTTCTGGTTTTGCCTACGGACAAAAATAAAGAGTATTGATGCGTCCGGCCTTGGTGCATTCCCTTAACTGCACCTACTTTTTGAGGCAGCGTAAAATTGATTTAATAACTTCTAAAAACAATTCATTATGAAAAAGATTGAAAACAATTTCGTAGTAACCGGTTTCGTAGGAAAGGATGCAGAAATCCGTCAGTTCACCAACGCAAGTGTAGCACGTTTCCCTCTGGCAGTAAGCCGACTGGAGAATAATGGCGAGGAATCCAAACGCGTTTCCGCCTTTATGAATTTTGAGGCGTGGCGTAAAAACGAGAACACCGGGTCGTTCGACCAACTGACCAAGGGTACGATGCTGACCGTCGAGGGGTATTTCAAGCCCGAAGAATGGAGCGACCAAAGCGGTGTGAAACACAACCGTATCGTGATAGTCGCCGTCAAGTTCTATCCGCCCGTCGAGAAGGAGGAGACTCCTGAAAAGCCGGCCAAACCAGCGAAAAAAGGCAAGAAATAATCCTTGCCTTATCACGACAAAAGCGGCCTTTGGGTCGCTTTTGTTTTACTCATTACGGTGTTGTTGCACCATCTGTACTTTTATACTCTACTTGTTCTCTTTTACCGCATTCAGAAATGCTTTGGCAGGTTTGAATGCAGGGATGTTGTGAGCGGGAATTTTAATTGTCGTATTCTTCGAAATGTTCCGGGCCGTCTTTTCAGCTCTCCGTTTTATAACAAAGCTGCCGAAGCCGCGCAAGAACACCTCGTTTCCCGCAACCATCGACTCTTTTACATTTTCCATGAATGATTCCACCACAGTCATCACAACCGTTTTCTCAATTCCGCTCTGCCGTGAGATCTGAGCGACAATTTCCGCTTTTGTCATATTGTTCTTGATTTTAATGAATACGGTGCAAAATTAACAAATATCCGCCTGTTATAACAATCCAAACTTATTTGTCATCCCGAAAACTGCTTTTACTGAATCCGCCGAAGACGCCCCTCAAGAGCCTGCCCACTACCAAAAATACCAACAATAAAATTATAATATCTCCCATAGGTCTTATTTTTTATAGTTATATCCAACTTAAAGATACGAAAAAATAATGAATTACGCAAGTAATCTACTGATTTTCAATATCCATATTTGATTTATAAGTTCTATTTCCGGATGCCCGGCACGCGTCCCGGTGTTCGGTTAAGCTGAACCTTGTATTTATTGAGAATGCTGTACACGGTGCTTTTACTCCGGACACCGCTCTCTTTCCAAATATCACGGATTGAATACCCATTGTTATACATATCCACGATTTTTTTGTCCCGTTCAGTTTTACTCATACTTTTTTTGGTAATCGGAATACTGATACTCTGCTGCAGGCGTATAATCTTATCTGACGACTTCCGCAAAACAGCCACTTCCTCCGGTAATGCCCCGAACATGGCCAATACTTCCGCCGGTGTCGTGTCCGGAAACAATTTGTTGTCGGTGTCAATTTTATCGTGAATGGAGATAATACGCACGACCTTGATGCGGCATAGCTCGATCAATGCCGATAGTTCCCGTAAACCACGCACGGCATTGCTGAATTTTGACACCACCAATTCGTCGCCTCTTTCAAGATTCGACATCAGTTGTTTCCATCTCGGTCTGAGCGTCTCGTGTCCGACCGATTCTTCAACCACTTGTACACACCCGTACTGGCGCATCCATTCCTTATCCGCATCAAACGCATCGTAGGAATTCGCCTCGAATATATAACCGACTTTTGCCATATCAATATACAATATTCATGATAACAAGTGCAAATATACAAGTTTTATTCGAGTATCTGAATCATACTATATTAAAAAACGAAAATCGTACATTTTTCATGTTTTTATCTTCACTTGTTTTCATTGGTAATCATACTATTAAGTACGATATTAAAAAATGCGCAAAATACGGTTTTTCGGATGCGAAGTATCAAAAATAATATATAGTTTTGCACTAAATAGTACGAAATAATATAGTATGAAAACATCAAAATCGAACTTAAAACAGCCGATAATCTTTGCCAAAATAATTGCCGTTTCGATTGCCGTATTCCTATGCGCGTCATGCGACAACGGCAATGGCAAACGATTGGCGAAAGCCAAGAATGACCCTGCCGGAACATACAGGGAATACCTGTCTGACATACGCAGGCAGAAAAGACTCTCCATTAAAGAATTGACCGGACACCTCAAGCAATGGCAAACATTGAGGGATTCCGTATTCCTGTATCTCGAATGTGATACGCTTGGCCGGCTTCATTCCACTGTAAGAGAAGAGTGTGAACAGATACATGATTCCATCCGCATGGAATTTTCACGGATGGTGCTGTCTCAAACACGCACTTATAAGGATATACTGTGGGTAAAAGAACAAATCTCGCCGCATCTTGAAGACAAAGAGTTGCATCGTGTGGCTGAAACAATCCGGCCGTTCTTTGCCTCATTGGATAACCAGCCCGTCAGTCAGAGAAACCGACAACATATTCTTGCCACTTATCGAGCTACCCTTGCTGAAACGATTGATTACGGTATTCATTGTATGGCAGACCTGACGACCTTTATCGAAAAGGAGGATGCTGTGTACCGGGCATTCCTTTCACGTCTGCCTGATTTCGACGGCGAGAATCTTTCCGACATCACGCATGACACGGAACGATGCTGCGCACAGGTATTTCTTGCCGCCGAACGGAACGACATCACCTATCGCAATGCCATGATTTATTTGGCCATGCGCACCAACCGCAGGCTGATTCAGAATGTCCGAACCTGTATCGACGACATCTGCAATCAAAAAGTCAAGACACCGGCACAGGCACAAGCCTACATCTGGATGCTTCTCCAGCCTTATTCGTCGTTGGACGGTTTCTGCTTGGCGTTGCTTTCAGCCGAAGAAAGAGAGCAACTCGATATGCTTGCCTCGCAGACACCCGACGCTTTCAGAGAGTTGGGCAGGATGCTGCACCCAGGAGACAACCGCTTGGACGAGCTGCCCGGAATGCTGATGGAAGCATTCATACACACGCTGTAAAATATGACAACAGAAAAATATATGAATATGTTACGACATTTTTATAATGACTTCATGGCATTCGTCCCCCTGCAACTTCCGCAGTTGCTCGATGTGACGACGATGGAAGAACCGCAGTTCTACGGCGACTATGTGCTGCTTACGTTTCCGTTGCGCACCCCTTACGAACTGGACGAAGTAATGGATATGTTCGAGGACGACATGGAGTTGATCACGCTTTACCACCATATCCCGATGCGGACGGAAAAATTCGGTCATAGCACTTGTGCATACTCGAATCCCGCTTTCGGACAGATGTTCAAGATGAACGCCAAGACTGATACGGAGGGTAATGTAAACAGCATCCTTGTTACCATCTATGATTCTTTGGAGCAGATGTACGGGGACCTATGCCTCGATTTGGAACTTCACTCCAAAAGCGGGTTCCTGAAATACAAGAAAGACAAGTCCGACGTGCTGATGAATTTCATATGAGAGAAAGTTTATACCGACAGATGGTCTATTGCATCAACACCTACCGGACGTGGATAGAGGTTGCCGATGACAATCTCTACAAGGAGCATATCATCTCAAGAACCGACCGCACCGATTACCTCGTTTCCCGTACATTGGTGCTGCGTGCCTTCAAGACGAACGGCATACACGCCGAGGGTACGACATGGACTATTCCCGAACACGAACTGGACAAGGCTTTGGCCATCTACCGAAAGCAAGACAGTACATTCAAGCAGCGCATCAAGAAAGCGGCCATGTACTTTTCGCCCAAGGATGCCGAAACCCTTATCCGACTGGCGACATACGGTATTGTCCAGTTGGAACTCATTGTGCGCCCCACTCCCATACCCGAAAAGCCCTATTACTTATGTTACTGAATATCCTGCTACTCATTTTCTGCGCGATACCTTTCGGGGTATCAATGTCATTGTACAAGAACAACAAGCGGTTCATGACACCCTTTTACATGGCAATGGCACGAAGCGGCAACGCCCGTAAACTGTATGTGCAAGTATGGCTGATATGCCTGCTTCTTTTCCATTATGTATATGCCTGTGGACATATGGGTGAGTTTGGAATCCTACTCTCTACCGGTGTCTGTGCCGCAATGTTCTCGTTCCGATGGACGGACAACTGGTTACGCAGGTTGCTTGACCGCCCCGGTGCATTTGTCACACTCGCATCGGTCGCACTGGTCATCGGCTTTGTGCCGCATCTGTACACCTTGGCGATAACCATTACCTATCTTCTTCTGGCAGCCCTGTTCTATCCCTCCGTTCGGGTCATGTCCGAATGCAAGGACACGGGGACACTTTCCGGATGGGCAAAGCATCCCGGAATGCTGTCAGAATCCTATCACGACAATCATCACGCAAATCTGCCGCATGAAGCGGACAGCGGCAACACTGACATATCCGCACAATATGAATCATTAAAACCGAATGAAAATGAAAAATAACCAAAAGATACCTGTTTCCATATTGGCAGACAGGGAGGTATTCGAATATCTCAAGGAGAAAGGGGATGAACGCAAGACACGCACCGAAGCGTACTGTGACCTGTTGGACAAATCACTGGCAGGTTTCGTTTCCCCGTTTTTAAGAAAGAAGGACTACGTGCTGCAACCCAACCAGTGCTACCTGACCGTTTCCGACCTCGCATCGGAGTGGCATTGGCACAGGGCTACCGTCCGTTCTTTTTTGAGTGCAATGGAGGCATTCGGCTTGCTGACCCGCATCCAGCTTCCCAAAAGCGTGGTCATTACCATGACCGTACAATCCGGTCAGGCAGCACAGCCCCGCGATGCACAGGAGCAGCCGGACTTTGCCGGACAGCTCCGTGAGGTATTGTCCGATTGGGTAATCGGCAAAACGACCGCTGCCGAAACTGGCGTAATGTGTGGACAACTCGTAAGTCTGGCAAAGGCTGAAATTGCCGACCGTGACGCCGGACACTGTTCGGACACCCATTCCATCACGACCTCCGCACATTCCGGCACTTTGGTCACGGAACATCGTGAAACAGCCCTGTGCTGCATCGCCCACGCCGCCCTGCAAAAAATCCTGCACAAGTCGAGATTCGATGACAGTTCGCCGCTTGTGGATTTCTTCCGGCTTGACCTCGGCGAAGAATGGGCAGCTTTCATCGAGTCCGCCAAAGACCTCGCCGGGCTGATTCTCGACACCGAGGCATCAGTGACGGACTTCGACATGGACGAAGACCAAGAACGCCTCAAATCGCTTCGCAAACCCTTTTTATCGCTTCTGGCGAAGGCACAGGCGATGGTGGATTGAACCGGGAGTCGAAAACAGATTGTATAACGCGAACAATCCGCCTCCATCCCTTAACGGTCATCCTGCCGGTTATAGGAGGCACACGGGCTTGCCCGTCTGCCACGAAACAAAGGGAAGGGGGAGCCTAATACCCCGACCGTCTATCGACCGTCGGGAGGCTGTCCGGGCAAGCAGCAAGCTGGGACAGGACGGATTGTCCGAAACAACACGAAAAGAGTATGGCAGATCAAAAACAGGTACTTGATGTGAAGGTGTCGAAAGGCATCACCACAGCCCAAAGTAACGAACACTTGCGTGATCGCAGTGAAAGGGCGGAAAAGTACGCTATGAATAAGGGGAATTACGACCCCACACGCAAACACCTGAACTTCGAGATTGCACCCGGAGGCAAGGTACGTCCCATCGACACGAGCCGCAACATTCCCGAACGGATGGCGGACATATTGGAGAGGCGTGGAATCAAAGACCCCAACGAAGGACTGGCAGAACCGAAGTACCGCACGGTGGTGAACTTCATTTTCGGCGGTTCCCGTAAGCGGATGCACGAACTCGCATTCGGCACGCAGAAAGTGGATTTCGAGAAAGATGCGGACAATATCCATATCAAAAGAGAAAGCGATATTGAACGCTGGGCGAAAGACGTCTATTCATTCGTGAGTGGCAAATATGGCGAGCAGAACATCGCCGCATTCATCGTACACCTTGACGAATTGAATCCGCACGTCCACTGTACGCTCCTGCCAATCAAAGACGGTCGCTTTGCGTACAAGGAAATATTCGCCGGTAAGGACAAGTTTGAATACAGCGCAAGGATGAAACAGCTTCATACCGACTTTTTCACCGAAGTCAATACAAGGTGGGGAATGTCGAGAGGAACAAGCATATCCGAAACAGGCGCACGGCACAGGACTACCGAAGAATACCGCCGTATGCTATCGGAAGAATGTACGACCATCGAGGAAAATATCAGCCGTCATCAAAAAGTTCTGGCTGACCTCCAATCGGACATCCGTCTGGCAGAGCGCAGGGTCAAGGGGCTTACGACAATGGTCGATAACCTTGAGAAGTCGAAAGCCGAAAAAGAGGCCCTGCTATCGGCAGCCGAACAGGATTTGAAAGCGAACAAGGGTGATGCTGAACAATTAGCCGCACAAGTGAAAAGTCTGGAAAAAGAACTGGCCGGAATCAACAGGCAACTGGCAGATAAGCAGGAGAAGTTACAGACGGCTGACCGGCAGCTTGCCGAGCTGAAAGAGAACATGGATGCCATTGAGGAACGTACCGGGGAACTCAAGGAGGAAGCCTACAAATACTCCCATGATGTACATTCCAAAGTGGACACGTTGCTCAAGGATGTCCTGCTGGAAAATGTGGTCGGCGAGTATAGGAACGTATCGGCACAGATGGACGTGGCGGAACGGCAACTGTTCGACGGCTCGCTCGTCCAGTCCATAGCGGAACAAGGTACAGACGTGATGCACTGCGCGACGATGCTGTTTCTCGGTATGGTCGATGATGCCACCACTTTTGCCGAAACTCGTGGCGGCGGAGGTGGCGGCAGCGACCTGAAATGGGGACGCGACGAGGACGAGGACAACCGTGCATGGGCACTCCGCTGCATGAGGATGGCGAGCCGCATGATGCGCCCGGCCATTGGCAAGAAACCCAAACGGTAAGTGGCGTACGCCTTATTACAAATCAAAAAGTATAACGAATAATATCATTGGAATATGACGAAACAGATCTTTTTTATATTGGCCGTGCTTTGCACGTTGCAGGCGCAGGCAAGTGTACAACCCGTACAGGTGGATACTGTACAACATACACCGTACTATAATGTCTCGGAGGAACGGCAACCGATACAGCCCGTCTATCTTGACGGAGTGGTACTTCCGGCATCCCGGACTGGCAACTGGTTTGTCAGCATTGCCGGGGGTACGTCCGCCTTTCTCGGCACACCTCTCGGCTGCGAAGACCTCTTCGGACGCTTGAAACCCTCGTACAGTTTCGCAGTCGGAAAATGGTTCACTCCGTCCGTCGGCGCACGTATCAATTACAGCGGTGTGCAGTTCAAAGATGGAACATTGTCCAATCAGGACTACCACCATATCCATGCGGATCTGCTGTGGAATGTCCTTGGCTGCAGATATGCCCGGCAAGAACAGGTACGCTGGAATCTTGCTCCCTTTGCCGGTGTCGGCCTGTTGCACAATGCCTCTAACGGGAATAATCCCTTTACTGTTTCGTATGGCGTACAGGGAGAATATCGGATTTCCAAACGAGTAAGTGCCATGTTGGAACTCTCCGGCACGACCACCTTTCAGGACTTCGATGGTTACGGACGCCCGAACCGCCTCGGCGACCACATGGTATCGCTGACCGCCGGTTTCACGTTTCATCTCGGAAAGGTCGGTTGGAAACGCGCGGTTGATGCGACATCTTACATTCGTCAGAATGAGTGGCTCGTGGATCATGCCAATATCTTATCCGGAGAAAACAAGCGTTATAAAGACTGGTACGACCGCAACCGACGGACGGTCGCAGAATTGAAGAAAATTCTGGAAATAGAAGGATTGCTTGACAAGTACGGTCATCTGGTTAATGACGATGAGACCGACCGCCGTCAAGGTTATCCCAGAAATAATTACAGCGGATTGAACTCACTACGGGCAAGATTGAAAAACCGGCATTGGGATGGAATCTCGCCGCTTGATTCTGCAAGTATTGGATATGGCAACAACGGAGATGATGCCGAGAAACCGGGCATAATCGTCTCTGAAAGGACGGAACTCATACAAGCCGGGAATTGCATCGGGTCGCCTGTCTATTTCTTTTTTAACCTCAATACGGCGCACCTGACGGATGCTTCCCAAATGCTTAACCTTGATGAACTGGCTCGCGTGGCCAAGAAATACGGATTATCCTTGAGAGTAACCGGTGCGGCCGACAGTTCGACTGGAACTCCTGTGCTTAATGGTTCATTAAGTACATCGAGAGCGGATTATATCGTTGCAGAATTGAAAAAGCGTGGCATACCGATCGAACGCATCGTCAAGGTAAGCAGAGGCGGCATAGCCGACCATGTACCGGTCGAAGTCAACAGGCATACGAAAGTAGAGTTGTTCTTTTAGTTTTTACATTCACTTTCATCGAGTCCCTCAATCTATAATTCGGATTGCAGGGACTTTTGTTATCAATGAGGGTAATAAGATTATAGGTTTCCTGAATCCTGATTACGCTTCGTATGACTGATAATATTTTCTGCCGAATTATGAAATAATCCGCTTACAATCACAAGATATTCCGGTAGAATACCATCCTTTCCCCAAAGCAGCTCTATCCCGAAAAGTTCCGAGAGTGTTCGTGTCATATCGAACCCGAATGCTTCAAGCGAGGGACGTACTTTGTCCGGATGCAGGCAAGGACGGTTGCATTTGCGGGCGCATTCGGAATCGGGACAGTATAGGCATTTTCCTACATAGGCGAATGCCCGACCTCCGTATCTGTGCTCCATTTCCAGCAATTCCCTTTCTATCCTGAGCCGTTCCGGTTTAATCAATTCCTGCGTTCTGTCTATCGGAATATTTTTCTCGACCGGAATTATTTTCGTGGCCATCAGGTGGGCATATTCATATTGGCGCAGAAATTCTCCGGTATCGAAATCGAACGGCGGGCATCCCCAACTATTACCGTAGTTGGGGCATTGTTTGCAAAATTCGACAAAACGTTTTTCGTCCCGGAAGCGTGAAATATATTCGTCCACGCTGATATTTGCTGTGAAATTCTCTATGATATATTCCTTAGTCATTGTCCCACTTTTATGAATCCTGTCGTGGCATCGAACGTCACACAATTATTTCGGAACAGCCGCTCGATGCAGCCGCTCCGGCGCATCTCTTCGGTCGGCATATACGACAACTGGGGTGGGTCGATAAGGGCTATCGCATCGGCAAGCGAGAGGGCGATATCCAGCTCGTGCGTGGAAAAAAGGATGCACTTGTTTTCTTCATGCGCCAGCCGTGCCAGCAGTGTACACAATTCGTAGCGGTTGGGCATATCGAGAAACGAGGTGGGTTCGTCGAGCAGGATAATCGGCGTATCCTGCGCCAACGCCCGTGCGATCATGATGCGCTGGCACTCGCCGTCCGACATCTTGTCCATCGTGCGCTCCGCATAAGCCTCCATGCCCACCGAGGCGAGCGACCGCATGACGATCTCCTTGTCGACCTCCTGCATCTTTCCAATCCAGTTGGTATAGGGTGCGCGGCCGATAGCCACGACATCCTTGCATTTGAGATTGGCGATGCGTGTGCGCTCGGTCGTGACGAATGCCAGCGTTCTGGCCATTTCTGCTGCTCGCATATCGGCGGCGTTATGCCCGTCGAGCAGGATTCGGCCGGTATAACGGCGGTTCAGTCCGGCGATGGCTCGAAGCAGTGTCGATTTGCCCGTGCCGTTGCGCCCGATAAGGGCAGTCAGCCTGCCCTTTTCTATGGTGGTTTCCACCTCGCAGAGCAAGGTGCGCTCGCCGTAGCCTATGGAAAAATCGTGTAACTTTATCATGCGGTGACGGATTTATTGCGCAAGACCACCCACACCACGATGGGGATTCCCAGCAATGCGGTGATGGCGTTGATCGGCAGGGTGAACATTTTAGAAACGAGGTCGCAAAGAAGCAGCACCGCCGCACCCGAAAGAACGGTTCCCGGTACGAGTACCCGATGGTCGCTGTTGCGGAACAGCATTCTCGTGACGTGGGGCATGGCCAGTCCGATGAAGCCTATCGGACCGCAAAAGGCGGTCACCGTACCAGCAAGCAGCGTCGTGGAGAGGAACAGCAGCCCGCGCGAGCGTCGGATGTTCAGCCCCATCGTCACGGCATACTCCTCGCCGAACAGCAGTAAGTTGAGCGGCTTGATCGTCACCACCGCCAACAACAGTCCGGCGATAATCGACGGGACGAGTACCGCAAGCTGGTCGAAGGTCACGTCGCCGAGCGACCCCATCGTCCAAATGACAAAGGCTTTCAGGGATTCTTCCTTGCTGAGATATTGCAATATCTGTACAATCGCGCCGACTCCCGACGAGAACATCATGCCGAGAATCAGAATCACCATGATGTCCTTGATGCGGTGGCCGACGGCGGCGATGACGACCAGCACGAGCGCCGCTCCGAGCCAAGCCGCCCCGGCAATGCCTATCGACGAACCGAAGCCTGCAAGCACGACGAGTGCCACGCCGAGGCTCGCGCCCGAACTGATGCCGAGCACGTAGGGGCCGGCAAGAGGATTGCGGAAGAGGGTTTGCATCTGAAGACCGCTGACCGACAGAGCTGCTCCGGCCAGCAACGCGACCACCGCCTTAATCAGTCGGATATTCAGTATAATTTTCGCCGTCGCCCGCGGGCAGTCGCCGCCCGTCAAAGCCGGCCCATACATCGCCGAGCGGTACGGCGACTGCCCCCACCGCCAAATCCAGCAGAAACAGGAAAAGGGTGAGGGCGGCCAGCATGGCAAACAATATGGCGGAACGGGAGCGCATCTATTTCAGTTGCTTGTAATAGACGAAATCTTCCTCGACCAGTTCGGGGTGGAATATCTTCACGAGGTCTCGCAGCACAAGGTCGGGATTTACGACCGCCGACTCATAGTAGTCGTTGCCGCCAGCAGCATTGGTGCGGGCGTTGTTGTTATAGACCTGTCCACCACGGAAACAGCGGGTGTCGATGAACTTCGGGCATGCGGCTTTCAGTTCATCAAGCGTGTTCGCCATCCCCACATGCAGCCACATATCGGCTTGCGAGGCCAGCAGATACGCCTCTTCGAGGTCGATGGGCGCGGAAGCGTTTCCTGTGTTCTTCTTGTAGATGTAATCGCCTCCGGCATCTTTGATTAACCGGGCGACATAGCTTTCGGTCGAGGGCATGAACCAGCTGTCGCCGTAAGGCGTGTTGAGCATGACTGACGGAGCGTCGAGGATATTGTCCGCTACTTTCTTTTTCAGGACATTGTATCTGACGGGGATTTCCGCGAATACTTTTTCGCCCTCCGCCCGTTTTCCGATAACCTCCGAAAGTGCCACCAGCCATTCGGCTTTGCCCAGCGGAGACTCTTCGAGGT
Organism: Alistipes megaguti; assembly: GCF_900604385.1. Lineage (NCBI taxonomy): Bacteria > Pseudomonadati > Bacteroidota > Bacteroidia > Bacteroidales > Rikenellaceae > Alistipes > Alistipes megaguti. Next base: position 2,097,097 of record NZ_LR027382.1, read on the forward strand.
AATCGCCGACATACATGAACGGGATATCCAACTCTTTGAGCTTACCCTCCATCGAGCTTGCCCCGTTCACGCCGTAAAGCAACACGAGGTCGGGGTCAAGCGAGAGCAGCAGTTCGTAATTGATGTTCCCTTCGTAGCCCACATCTCCAACGCTGTCCCGCCGTGCCTGAATGTCGGGATTGGAGATGTAGTCGATGCCTGACACGCCGACTACGCGTCCCGTTTCGCCGATTGCGTCGAGCATGGCGATATGGGTCGAGGACATGCAGACGATGCGCTCGGCATCCCCCTTGAGCATCTGACCGGTGAAATCCGCCGGAACCTCTTCGTCATCACGGGCAATGAACAGGTTCGTAGTGATGCTGTCGGCGCCCTGCCAAGGGTTCGTGACGGTAACCAATACGCTCTTTTTGCCGTCTGCACCTTTTATGTCAAACCCCGAAGCGTATTCAGGTGTATAGACCGTTCGGTTGAAATCGGCGAGTTTTGAACTTTTATTGTGGCAGCCTGTGAATGCCAATACAAGTAGCAACAGCAGGCTTAAATTCTTTAATGCTTTCATATCGTTACATATTTGTATTTTCGGACTTTTTCTTGTTTTTCCCGAACTTCGGGGTAATGCCGATGAAGAACTCGAAGTTGATGCCGGGCATGGGGCGCGAGAGTACCGAAAGGTAGTCCTCGTTGAAGAGGTTGTTGACGGCGAATTTTAACTGGATGTCCACCGGTTTGAAAAACAGGTTTTTCTCCAACGAGACATTGCTCATGAAATATTCGGGCAGGTGTCCTGTCAGCGTATAGTCGTTGCTCGACATGGTGTAACGTTCCGAGTAGAACGCCCATTTGTAAAGGAACGCCCAAGTCCGCCACGACAACCGTCCGGTCAGCGATGCGGAGTGCTTCGGCACGTAGGGTAACTGCTTGCCCACTGACTGGTCAGCAGGCGACATCTTCTCACCTTCATTGATGGAGGGTGTCCACGAATAGGACCCGTTCAAGTCGATGAGCCAATCTTTCGCCGGCTGCACGGCGAAGTTCGCTTTGACCTCGACGCCGTAGGCGTGGACCTTCTTTACGTTGCGGGGCGAGAAGAAGCCCTTGGTGGTGGGCAGCCAGATAATCCAGTCGTCGATGTAGGAGTCGAACCAGTTCGCACCGCCGCTCAACTTGTAAATGCCTTTCTTGCCGACATCGAAACTCACCCCGGCATCATAACTGAAACCTTGTTCGTTTTTCAGGTTGGGATTACCTCCCGGCAAAAAGTATAGGTCGTTCAGAGTTGGGAAACGGTAGTTACGCGATATGGATGCTTTCAGCATCACATTTCCTTTCGGGGAAATGATACCGTCAATGAAGAAAGCCGGAATGAGTGGAATCCAATCGGAACCATACATCTCTTCCCGCAGTACCACCGACATACCCAAGCGGTCTATCGGCTGCCACTTGGCGGATACGGAGCCGGAGAGTTCCACGCGCCCCTTGTCATAGCCCACGATGGCCTTGCCACCGTCCTGCAAGATGATGTTCTTGTCCTCGCTCCGTACCAAATGCTGGTGTGCCGATACATTGGCGGTGAAAAACCATTTTTTATCCAAAGAATACTCTCCCTCCGCCTGACCGTAAAACGTGTTTACCTTGCTGCGGGAGCGGGTCATCGACGCCCAGTTGTCAGGTGCGACCTCACGCTTGTAGTCGTAGGCCATCCATGTGTGTATGTAACCGCCTTTCACGCCGAGTTTCCAGTTGCTTTTCATGTGATCCCAGGACAAGACGCTGCGGAACGTCTGTTCTCGCTGGCGGTTCTCGAAGTCGGTTGCATCTCCATAGTCGGTCGTCAACATCGGAAGTTCCCGGTTGGAGTTGATATACCAGGCGTTCAGCCCGAAACGGTCGCCTTTCCCGGTATTGTAATACACTTCCTGAAGCAAATGCAGGTCCTTGAACGCCCCGGAGCGGTTGCGCTCTTTCGGGTGATACTGTCCGACGATGTTCTTATCCTCGTCGTAGATGTTTATCTTTTTGTCGTGGTTGGTGTACTTGTAATCGTTAGGCGAGGAAGAATAGACCGCACGGGTGGAGACGTGCCACCGCTCACTTCCGTAGGTGAAGCGGGCGAACTCATCGAAGGTCTTGAACGAGCCGATGCCCTGCACGTACTGGGCGTTGAACCCTTCAGCGACTTCAGGAGCCGTGCCGAGTTTGACCAGACCGCCCAGTCCACCGCCCGTTTCGTTCACCGATGAAGTACCGTGCAGCAGCGATGCCTGGTCGATGAAGTAGGACGGAATGGTGGAGAAGTCGGTCATGCCGAGCATGGGGTTGTTGATGCGCATCCCGTTCCACGTCACCTGCGTATGGCTGGGCGACGTGCCTCGGAAGGCGACGGTCGAGAGCGTGGCGCGGCCGTAGCTCTTGACAAACACGGACGAGTTGAACGTCAGGATGTCCGCCATCGAGAGGGCGATATTTTCTTTCAGTGCGAGTGAATCGAACTTCGTCTTCTGCACGCCGATTTCCTTCATCGGCCGTTTGCCCCATACGGTCACCTCGTCTATCTGGTGAATACGCCGGGTGATTCCCTGCGCAGACAGCACGGATGGACAGACAACCAATATTGAGAAAAGTAAATATTTTGTATATGTCATTTCCTTTTGTTTTTAATATGGTTATTTACCGCAGCATATGCAGAGAATGATGCCCGCATAAAATCTTGATAGGCATTGAATCCGTTTTCTTCAAGCAGTTGGTCGTATTCGTCCTCGAATGAAAGTTCCTGATGAACCGTCTCTTGTTTCTCAATGTGGTGTTTTACCCGATTCAGATCATTGAATGACACGCTAAACGAATCAAATCCGGCTGCCCATCCTGAAAAATCCGCATATTCCGGATATTTTCGATAGACAACGCCTGTAGAACTTTTTACTTTATTGATAATCTTTGCGAAGTCCGTGGGAGATGGTATCTCTACAAGTATATGAACATGATTGAGAAAAGCATTGCAGGCATAGACATGACAGCCTTTCCTTGTGAAAATTTGTACCATCTGATCGAGAATCATTCCTTTGGTTGTCATTGGAATCGTCATCTCCTGTCTTTTCGTGATGAAAATAATATGGTATATATGCCGCAATTTATTCTTCATTTCCAACAAAATGCACCGGGGATAATCCCGACATAAAATTCATCTATCAATTTCCCTTCGGGCGAGTAGCGGTATATCATGCCCTGCTGCTGGTAATCGATGGCATCGGCGATGTACACTTCTCCGTTGGCGGGGTTTACCGTCAGTCCGTAATAAATCGTGCCGCTGTATTCGAGGAACGGACGTACCGGCACATGGCTGGCTGTCACGTCCATGCTCCAAATGGCCTTGTTGATCCAGTAGAGTTTGTCCCTGTCGCCATTGAGCTGCACCTCCGAGGGCCAGTCGCCCAACTTGAACTTGAACTGCTTCTCCACGGTGAAGGTCTCGGCATCGATGCGGTAGAGCGACGGGGCTTCGTAACCGTAGGGGCTGCCCTCATAACCGCCGTCGGTCACCGTCCACATTTTGTTGTACTTGTCCATGACCAGCGATGTCGGTTGTATGCCGACCTTCAGTTCATCGACTACTTGATCGGTTTCGGTGTCGATTTTGATGATGCGGTTCTGGTAACTCCAGCAGTTGCAATAGACGTATTTGCCGTACTGCACCATTTGCTCCGTCGAGCCGCTTTCCATCGTCATGTCCGGCACTTGAATATAGCCGGTAATTTCGTATTTCTTCGGGTTGATGATGAAGATGCGGTTGTCCCACAATTGGGTGACGTATGCTTTTTCGTCGCTTAGGAAATGAATGTAGCGCGGTGAGGTCAGGTTCTCGATGCGTCCTACCTCCTTGAAGGTGTTCAGGTCGATGGCGAAAATCACGTGGGAGTTGTTCACCACGACCCAGCCCTTGTTGTCGTAGATGGTCATCGACTGTGCCACGTCGCCGAGTTTCATGCCGTTGGCACGGAAGAAGATTTCGTTCTGCACCTGTTTGGTTGCCGGGTCGTAATAGGACAAGGTAGCATTGCCGTACTGGAAGTTGCCCTCGTTGGTGATGAACAGTCCGGCTCCCGTGGCGTTGAAATCTTCCACGGCATCGCCGTAGTCCCACTTCATGCAGGATGTCAAGGATAGTGTCACTCCGACAACTACGCTCCATAGCAGATATTTCAATTGGTGATAGGTCATACCGTTATTTTTATAGTTAATCCCCGGCAGCTTACCTTACGGTAAGCATACCGAGGATTGGCAGAAAATTTATTGTTTCGTTATCTATTCGGCAAGCTTGTACTTCCCGTCTTTCATCTCTTGGAAAGTGGGGTTGTAACCACATTCTTTGACAGACCATTGAGATTCTCCTGTTAGAACATTGTTTTCAAACAGGTATTTGAAAGAACTGAAATCAGTAACATCTCCTTGCCCGCTTATACTAATCCCTTTTGCTGATTTGAGACCTGAAAAATCAATGGACAAAATACCATTAGAACCAAAATCAGAATACGGGCATGTTATTGAAAGATTTTCGGATATTGATTCTACGTTAGGATAAGATACTTTATCTACTTCCATATCAAACATAAAAGAAGATGTTGCAATATCAAACTTCCCATTTATCGTTTTTAATTTGGGACATAGAATATTAGTAGCCTCAATCTCAAACTTAATTTGTGCATCAGCTCCATCCGTTCCAATGCTTTCCAGATTGGTAAACTCAATATCATTCTTAAGGTTGTAAGTCGTAACTGAACATGAACCGAGAATTTTTTTCAATAACGGGAAGGTAATATTATTTGCATTCCTATTTGTCCCTAATGTTAAGGTCCCTCCAATTTCCTGCAATTTAGGAAATTCGATTTCCGCCGCCGTATTAACACTTCCCGAATTCAATGCAATAGTCATATCTCCTGCCACACGAATAAATGGCATAACAAATTCTTTTACATAAAAATAATCTATGCATTGGAAGTCACCCTGTATATTTGAGATTCCTTCCAACGTAAATTCTGTCAATCGACAATCTTTAGGAAGTAGAAAAAGGCTACCGTTAAATGTTTCCGATCCTACGATTTTATTTAGTTGCTTACATTGTAGGGTAAGTGTATTTCCGTTAAAATTTATCTGGGACAAATCCAGTTCTTCTATGAGCAGATTAGTTAAAGTCATATCACCGAGTACATCTTTCAAAGAAGCTATATTGAGTTTATTGACTTTATTCGCATCCACACTGGTCTCTCCGCAGGAAATAAGACCGGGAAGTTCAACAATGGAAATTTCTTTGCAATTTTTTATAGTTAGTCCTCCAACCGAATGTAATTCGGTCATTGCAAGACTTCCGATGGAGGACATATCGGAGAATGAGGCAGTACCGGCCACACTTTCCAATGCCGGTAGATAAATTCCTTGCAGTTTGGGAAAATATTGGATTGTAAGTTCATTCCCGACCTGTTTGAGCGCTGAGAAAACAATGGCTTCGGTTGTCGCTGATTCTTTTTGTGCTACCGAACCTTTGACAATTAAGGAAGCTCCGACAGATTCAACGGCATTTGCATCCAAATCAAGTAAAGCATCGGAAGTTATATACATATCCTCACCAATGAACTCGACTTTGGGTATAGATATTTTTTCAATGACAGAACTGTTAACGACAAAATCACCGGTCACTCCAAGCAAAGAGGGCAGATTAACCGTTTTGAGCATTATGTTTTTACTGGCAGAAGTTGTCGAACCTAATTTGAAACTTCCGAGTTGTTCCAGATTATCCAACCCGGTCAAATCCGTTCCTTTGTAAGACGGATTGATGACAAGGGAGTTACTGATTTGTTTCAGGTTGGCAAGTCCGTCCAGATTGGTGATTTCTTCTCCGTCTGCCGTTCCGATGGTCAGGCTGCCTTCGATTTTGTTTATTCCTGTCTTTGCAAAATTATCAACCTCGGCTTGCGTGGCAAGTACTACGCTGCCGCTCTGTTCGATGTCTGTATATTGATAAGTATAGGAATATACTTTGCTATCCTGCATTTTGGAGGTAACTACGAATTTCCATTCATTCTCCCAATCCTCTATGGTCGATGGATTCGGGTTAATAGAGGCTCCCTCGCAAAGGGCATACTCTACGGTAGCCCCTTTCAGACTGGTATTATAAGGTATCTCAACTGTAATCTTGTCCCCGACTATCATGGCTTGATAGGTAATGCCATCTACAGTTAGAGCAAACTCGGAGATGAAGTGATCCTTGCCGTCTATTCCGCTTACTTCAGGGTCGTCATCACTACATGCAGCAAGGCAGAGCGTAGCGAAACAGAATAGGATGAAATGATATATTTTGTTCATAATGAATTTTATTTGTCGTTATTGTTGTTTTCATCACAGAACTTGAAAACTTCCGTGGAATTTTCCCCTAACCATCCGGCTTTTACATTGACTCCGGTCTGCACCTTGATAAAGTCGATATGGGAAAGGTTTGCAGACGTGCCGTCGATATTGAGCGCATCGGAAATCTTAAAATAGTTTCCAAGTGCTCCCGCGTTAGGATTGTCTTTATTGGGCATATCATCACCAATATTATCGGCATATCCCCACCCGAACGGATTATTGGACCACATGCCTGTCGACGGGCTTTGTTCGGTACGTGCTTTCAGGCATGTGCCGTATAACGTATAGGAATCCTCTTCAATCCACAAAGGATAATAAAACTCTTGCGGGTGATAGTTGCCGAGACGGTCAATCGCCCCTTTATTTCCCTTGTTGTCTTGCCATTGGGTGTCCATGTTGGGACCGGGACGGAAATAAGTTACGGCATAGTCCTGAATGGTTTCGGGTTTTCCATATTCAGAACCCTTCAGTTCATACCATTCATCGTTGGGCAAGCCGTCTCCATTGACATCTTGCATTACCCATACAATGCCCGGTTCATTTGACGAATCAAAGGCATTTCCTTTGATGGAAAAATCATAACCGCCTTTGTTTTCGATACTGTGGTCGAATCCTACTACAATATATCCTCCCCAACCTCCGAGAGAAACATATTGTTCATTATCAAGACGTTTTTGTGCGTAAGCACAGGCTGCTTCGTGCGTGCTTTCCCCATTGAAACCTGCTGTATTCGTTTCGTTTACAAATTGTCCCGGAGCCGGAACAAATTCATATACTTTATTGCTGTAAATGGAATTTCCGGCAGCAAAAGGTCTTTTTCCGGCCGCTTCACAACATTTCACCGGAATATTGACACTGACTTCATCGACACCGGAGACCGAAATATTACGGGTGAGCACTGCTTTTGTATCTTGATTGTCGTATTTCACAGTAAAGGTAAGCGTGTGTTCTCCGGTTTTAGCGGGTTTGAAACCGTAAACCAAAGAATTGGCTCCCTCAATCGGTTGCCCGTCCAAACTCCATTGATAAGAAGGCTCGGCACTTATTGATACAAAGGGGCGGACAAACAAAGTACGTCCTAATTCTACGTATTTGGTATTATTCTCGGTAAAATATAAAGATGACGGAACTACGATTTCAATCGGAAGTTTATCGACAACCTCAATAGAAACTGTCTTCTTTGATTGTCCGTCTTCATTTGTTACGGTTAAGGTCAGTTCATAAGTTCCCAACTCATCTTGCTTGAATGTATAAGTATTTTCCGTTCCGACTTCGTTTCCGTTAAGAGTCCACAAATAAGTAGCTCCTTCTGCATTTTGAATGTCGGGTGTAAGGATATACTCACGTCCTGCGACAACTTTAAGCCCTATAGAGGGGGTTACCAATGAAATAACGGGCGGAGCCAATTCATTGACATCCACACGAATTTCTTCCTCTGTGCTGGCATCCCTCGTATCCACACGCAGGGTAACGTAATACGAACCGCATTCGTTGAAAATGTATTTCAATTGAGGCTCGTCGGAAATGATACGACCGTTGCATTTCCATGAATAAACGGCGTAATCGACATTCTGATAGGTCGGCTCAATAACGACCTCTTTTCCTATCTTTACAACGTAGATTCCGTCCTCGCTATCCAACTCAATGACAGGAGGCAATATCACGTCCTGCGATATTTCTTCGTCTTTGTTGCATGCAAATAGAAATATCGTCAAGGAGAATAAAAGCAAATACTTCTTCATTATATTTATAATTTTAATGCTGAAATTCCCTTGAAGAAAGTATTTGATTCCAATCTCCATTGGGATATAATAAAAAGGGGCAAATACTTTGCACTTGCCGTTAAAAAGCATTTGCCCCAAATTCATGTTATTCGTTTACGGTTACATCAATATCGTCTATAGCAACGTAAGCAGGAGTGTTCAATCCGTATGCGCTTGAATCGCTTCCTTCGAAATTGATAGCTACAGTACATACGCTGTCACCTAAACCGCTTAAATCCACTTGATTCCATCCGGTACGGATTTTATTGGTCAAACCTGATTCTGCATCTTTACTGGAATCGAAGTTTGCCAAATAGTATTCTACTTCCTTACCTGTAGGTTTACCCGTCGCATCCAACGCAACAAATACCACCTTAAACCATCCTTTTTGTGCCGACAAAGAGCCTTGTGTAAACGAGTTGCCATCCTTCATGACTAAGTAGGTATAAGTCGTATTACAAACCCATACGCTGTTGAATTTACCATATTTCGGTGTACCCTTGACAGGAGTGTTTGTGGTAACGACTCTGTAGCCGGTTGCATCGGTCAGGTAAATCTTCGCACATTTGTCATAGGTTGCTTGTGAATCATTGTATGAATCGCTATAACCGAAAGCTACAGCAAAATTTTTACCGCTATGACCGCCGTTGGGCCAGTACACGCTACATTGGTTTTGATAATCCCCCTGTGTCAGATTATGGAAATTAGAGATGGCAAAACCACCATTCCAAAATTCATATTCCCAAGGCTGTCCGCTTACCCATTCTTGTTCCAAATAGTTAATCGGGAACTGAATGTACGTACCGGTTTGCCCGATTTGAGTGATGTAGCCGGTCGTTACCTGCTTGCCGTTGGCCGTGGCAGAATAGAGATTGTTTCCATACTGGTCAGAAGCCATTACGCTGGAAGGTACGTTATCAAAATCGATAAGCGCATTGGTAGAACTTATCGCGCGGGTTTGAATCGCACTCTCCTCATACGGAGCAAGGAAGTCATCGTCGGATGAACATCCCGTGAACACTGCGGCGGCCATTGCTACAACAGCCATTGCCAAGAATCTAAAATTCTTTTTCATAACTTAATTATTAAAAGTTAAACAAAAAGTTTAAACACACATTCGTTTTTATTGCGACAGATTTGCAACGAATGAGAAATCGGTTATCAAAAAGAATATAGGTGCCTGTGGACGAGCCTCTGTTCATTTTAATCTAATGCCAATTATCCCGTGGTCACTAAATCTATCTCATCAAGCAGGTCTTCTGGCTCATCCCGCTTATCGCGCCTTCCCAGCTTTCACCAGTGGCAAAGAGTGCGATAAACTTTAATAGGACTTACAGCTGCGAGTACAGCTCCGGATTTTCACCGGGATTCCCTTTTAATTCCGTTCGACGCTTCGATTGGAAACTTGACTGGTGCAAAGTTAATGGTTATTTTTTAATCTTGTTTCTTTTTCTGTGATTTTTATTTCAAGAAAGGATTATTTTATGGCGCGAATTGTATTTTCATGTTAATCAAGCATTTATAACAACCACGAATAGTCTTTTCCCCTTATGAATAATAGCGTTTCTCAATTATGGTCTCTTTTCATCTCACGTCGGCAATTCTCTTCGGAGAGATTTTATATGCAAAGGTACAGCGTGCGTCTGGTCGTCAAGTATCGCTTTCACTAACGGTTCCCGGATATTCTTCACGGCAGCCTTCCACAAATCGAAGATTGACTTTCACTCCCCACCTCGTTGCAGGGCATAGTCGGACGAGCCTGACTGTGCTCTTACATTGGGCGGTTGGGTATTCCGTTTCATCCCGTACACTGTTTACTTGCCTTATCCGTCCTTTTCCCGCTGTCAGTCCTGCATAAAAATCATTCCCCGACGAGAAGCCAAAAGAGTTTCAAGAAAAGGAAAAAAAGAAAATATTTGACAATCTAAAATTTACAATTATGCACAGCAGGATTTTTCAAATTTCAACGGAGCCGATAGACAAAGAAAACTATCTGAATGAGGACACACTCCAGCAAGGAGACGGGAGCTTCTATGACTATTGTTCAGAAATAGACGAGGAAGACCGTAAAGAGGATATTGCCAATTTGGTCAATCATGCCTTGCCCAAAGGAATGTTCGAGCTTATATCCGATGACACCATGCGCTATAATGGTGGAATAGAGCAATGGAAAGAGGAGTATGTCGCCAATATCAAAAAAAGAGCGAATGCTCTTACGGCAGATAATATGTTGGAATGGGGTTCGACCTATTATCTCAAACAGGCAGTGGAAAATCCGTTGGATGTCGCCTATCATTTCTATTTGGATGGCGATGGCTGCAGTCTTTTGCCGAACAGTCCTTTACGTTTATGGAGTTTGTTTGTAGGCTTGAACCGGGAACGATACTCTACATCGGAGGAGTTGTTGATTACCACTTCTGATGTTTGTCCGAAACATTGGCAACCACCCGCCTCAAAAGTGGGTGGTTGCTCTCTTTTTTGCACAGGCTCCCCGGTTACTTTTATAAATATGCTCTGCAGAGCTTCCGCCACCGGTTTCACAGCCGGTATATTCCTGTTTTAAGGGTATAATCCCTTCACAGCCCCGACATACGCCGCAGGTCTGTTTTCGTGTGCAAAGGTACGGTGGACGAACATTGCCCAAGTACCGCTATCGCTACCTGAAATAAAATTTGACGACAACTTTCCGTAATCGGAGATGACGGTATTTCATAAAATTTCATTGCAGGTTCCTTGCTCATCGTTCTTGCATCCCCCCGTTTGTGACGCACATGAAAACAACCCCTTTGGGCGAAGTCAAAAGGCTTCAAGAAAAGGGAAATAAAAAAAACAATAAATCAAAAGACAATGAGCAAGTACGATTTCATCAAGCAAGGCAACCTCCTTTTTTGGCACACTGCCGATAATGATATAGAATGTCGAATTATCTCAACTCCCGAAAAAGTGGATAGTGACAGCATCATCTTAATCTCAACAAGCTCTTCCGAGACAGAGGTTTTGGCATCGGAGTTATTACCTATTGGCTCATCAAGAAGCCACAAAGAGGAGTTTATGCGCTGGAAGAAAGAGCGTGAAGCCGAGGGCATGGAGTTTTTCAGCCGGTTGTCCGAAGTCATGGAAACAGACAGTGATTTGGCTGTAGGCGATATGGTGGCGTTTACAAACGACTACGGGGTGGTATTTGGCCCCAAAGAAGTATTAGCTTTCAGAAAACCTTGGAATGGCTATAGATGCGTATATATCGACAGTGATGCTTATTGGTTTCCAGACCGTCCCGAACAACTCACCATACTCAGCAAAGGAGGTACAGAATGACAACAAACGACATACTCAAACGACTTTGCGGCAATATTGCCGCAGGTCGTTTCAACTGGCGAAAATACTGCACGCCGCAATCTTACTTCGGTTGGGAGATTTGCGTTACCCCTCTGCATTGCTCTTACGGACAGATAGGCTACACCGTTCATTTCCCTTATACCAATATACCGGAAGTGGAATACGATTGGGAAATGGGCAAACTGACCATTGACGGCGAGAAATGGAAAAGTTATTTGCGGAACGAATAATAATAAATATCAATATGGCACAGAATTTTTATACCAAATGGCAGGACGCTATACTTGCAGATGCAGGAGACTATGTTTCAAAAGAGTACCGCAGTTTCCAGACAGCATTGGTGCGTGAGATTTCCAAATATGCCGCAGCCGTTGGTGCAAAGGTGGCTTCCAATTCAAAAGGGCATTATGACACCTCCTGCTTCATTGAGCGCAACGGCAAGTTCGTTTACATCAGCCACTCTTCCGGTCTGTCACGAATGGGCAGCGGCGTAAGAATTGAACTCGATTCGTTTCTGATACGGACAGCTCAAAATGGAAAGGACTACCGAGGGGGATGTAACCAGTATTGCGACATAGCAAATTTACAGTCTATGATAGACGGTTTGTTGGGGAAATAAACTGCAAAAAAGATGCGGAGCCAACCAGTTCCGCATCTTTTTCTTTCCATCCTTACCGGCGCATACCGCTGCCGTATTCTGCCTCTTGTAGTTCTGCCCGATACTCTTCCAGCTCGTTCAGCTTCTCGTTCACGGCTTGCAGATTGGCATCCAGCCCGACATTGTGGTCGTAAGGGAAACGATGCTGCGCGACCAGCCCGGCATTGGTGGGTTGCCCGACATCAAGCGTATCGGATTCCTTGTTATATTCGACATATAGCACTTCACCGTTCGGCATCTCGAAGGCCGGAATCTTTTGATACGCCAAAGCGGAGAACTGTTCCGCCGCCATCTCCCTGGCAACCCCTTTTATTGTATCTCCGGCGATATCGACACCGTAACGCCGGATATGGTCTCGGATTTCCTGCTCCGTGAATTTCAACATCACCTCGTAGGTTCCCCCGACACTCCCGTTGTACACGACAGCGAAATTCTCATCCTCGGCAATAAGGCTGTCACCCTTGTTGTTCGTGGCCGATAAATAAGTATGCTGTTCGTTGATGCCATTGCCGTCGTAATACTCCTTGGCAAGCGTCAGCAATCCCTCGTAATCGCCTTTCTCCCGAAGTTCGTCAAGCTGCCTCGTGTCATCCGAAAATTGGAGATACGCAACAGAAGAATAAAATGTATTCTCCTTTGCTGCCGCTCCGTTTTCCTGCTTCTCGCCGACATTTTGTTCCAGTTCTTGCGCTATCTTATCCACCTTCTGGGTAATCATCGAGGTTGCCCTTTTCACGTCCAGAAGCGTTGTCTTGATGAACTGTGGCGATTCCTTCAGCTCATCAAGCCAACCTTTAAGATACGCGCAACTGTCCTCCTTGATATGCTTGGTCATGCCGTAACGCTGTGCGACCAGTGCGCTGCCTAACTCTGCCACCAGTTCCTCACGGGCATATTCAGGAGAACCGAAAGTAGTCGGCTTGAACCTGTCAAGTACGTTTTCCGCTCCGGTGGAGTGCGTCATCTCGTGGAACAGTGTCCCGTAGAACGATTCTCCCGATTTGAACTGCTCCTTTTCGGGTACGATGATTTCGTTCTTCGTGATGGAATAGTAGGCGTCATTCTGATATTTCGGCGTAATCGGACAAATCCACAGGTTATCCCTTATCATCGTATCGACTGGGGCAAAACTGAAATGCTCGCCCTCCTCGATTGCCGGACGCGAATTTTCTCGCTCCAGTTTTTGCCACAGCTCCGGTCTCGCTTCCTGCAAGTTAGTTTGCGCGACATTGAAGACCCGGAACACCTGCATCTTCGGATAGACATTGTATTGTTCCTTTTCGTCATCGGAGAGTTTCTTGTAATCGTCATACTTGATTTTCTCCTTAGTCTCCTTATGGATACAAGTGAACGTGGTGAGCATGACCGGAAAGGATTTTTCACCACGAAGCACGGAGACACGCGGCAGTTCCTCTCCATCCTTTCCGGGCTTATTGAGCTTCTGAACACAATCGAACGTGCAGAAACGGGGAATCTTGTACCCTTCTTTCTCGCAGTGCAAAAGCAGCATAAAAGCATTCATCCCGTTGTACTCGCGCCCGTGAAGGTTGCGGGGCCACTGTAGCGTACCCTCCGTAAACCAAGGCTTTTTCCAGTCCTTTTGAATGCCCTCGATTTTCTCGATCATCATTTCGGCGAACAGGTCAAGAGCCTTGTCCTCGCTGTTCGGTCCGTCGGCATTCTTCTTTCTGTAACCGGCCATAACCCTTATTGATTATAGTTAGACGAATCCGCCACATATTGCGTCAGTTCCTCCATCTTGCAGGAAAGGTTGATTTTCCCGTTGTGTGCCGACAGGTTCATTTCACCTTTGGCATCCACCTTTACACCCGGCTGCAACCACGCTTCGCGCTCCTTACCGAAACAGAAGAAGCGCACCCACTGGTACTCGAAGCCGTCATCGACCTTCTCTGCGCTAAACGCCGAGAACACCGTATAAGGCTGGTCTTTCTTATCCCTTTTTTCCTCGATGTTCTGGCCGACCTTACCACGAAACACCAGCTCGCCCTTGACGCAATCCGCATCATCCGTAGCGGCATTGCAGATTTCATCGGCGAACAGGTTGAAATATAGCTTGTCGCCCCGGCGTTTGAGATACATCGTACCCCTCACTTCTACACGGGAGCCGTTCCGATAACCGGCGGCTTCCTCCTGACAGCCCTCCTTGCGGACATCCACCTCGATAGTGTGCCCGCCACCCGTCGCCGGAATCTGTACCCGGAGCGGAAACACCAGAAATTCTTTCTCTTCTTTATTCTTGCGAACCGACGCATCGCGGCCGATAACGCCGCATACCGTAACATTACATTTAATCATCTGTTTTTTGTCTTTAATGATACATGGATCATCCGGACAAGTGATACATGGGTTGATTGATGTTGAACTGTTGTAGAGTGCGGTCAGTCGGGTGCGCGTATCATCGCCCAGACCATCCATCCGGCGATGGCTAATTGCACGCCCACGACAACGAGCGTCCCGATCCATCCCAACAGCAGGTAGCAGAACCGGAGGTGCAACGCAAGGAGGGAAACTCCCGCCAGACACTTGCATAGCTGTATCATCACGCATTTTATCATATCGCCATGCCTTTATCTTCGCAGGTTTTCCGTTTGTCCCTGTTGCCGGGTCATCCCCTGCTCAAAATTCTGTGAGGCCGCTTCCGACAGGATAACCGTATTCAGCATACCGGTTACACGCATCTGTTTGGCCTCTTCCGTGAGTGTACCGTTGTTCAACGTGGCAGACAACCGGTTCAGCTCGGAAGCGGTCAGCTCCCGCGAGACATGCAGTTCCCCGTTGTCCGCTTTCAGAATGGCCTTGCCGTTCTCGCCGATAGTCAGGTCGCAGTTCTTCATATTCGGCAACAACGGCTTCAGGTCGATGGTACGAAGATCCATCGCGGCGGATATCGCCGTCTTCTGTTCCTCTTCCTCCCGGTTATCAATCTGTGTGGCTAAAAGCATCAGGGAGGCGAAAGCGGTCATCGCCATCTCCACAATCGGGTCGTTGCATCCCGATATTCCCACACCGCTATCCTCCGACGAAAGGAGTTTTTTCATCCATCCGTCTGGCGAAAGGTTCTTTTCAGGCACGGTATCTTCCGCCGCCTTGTATTTGACGAGCAGGTCATTTCCGTTGTGCAGCATTTGCAATTTGATATGTCCTTTCTGTGCGATTTCAGCCAGATACGCCGCAGGGTCTATATCCCGTTTCGTCCCGTCGGCATAGATATTCTTCACACCGAAATGCAGATGTTCCCCGGTCGTCCGTGTCCCCGTATTGCCCGATGTGCCAAGCCGTCCGCCTGCCTGTACCGTATCGCCGACCTTGACGGAAATCTCCTTGAGGTGCATATAGGTACATTGTACCTTGCTGCCGTCCGTCCGAGCATATTCCACCGTCAGCGACTTGCCGCCGGGTGTATTCTTGTTCTGGTTTACCGCCACGACCTTGCCGCCGCTCTCCGTAGCCAGTACCGCGTCGGCTTTGCAACGGATATCCACGCCCTTGTGCATCTGTTGCTTTGTGCTGTCCAACGGGTCTTGCCGTGTTCCGAACGGAGAGGTAATGAACAGAAATTCCTCCCGTTCCACCGGGAACGAATACCCCGTTCCATGTTCCGCACTCTCGGAAGTCTGGAGCGGATTGTGTTCCACCCCGAACTGCCGGCCTTGTGCCGTCATCTCCTGCATCACCTGTCTGTCATACTTCTGCAAGCCGTTCTGCTCAATGATTTTCTGCAGGTTCTCGGCATACTTGCCGCCTGTGGCGTAACCGGCTTTCTCAATGCTTTGTGCCCAGCCCTTGTAATCGTCCGGGGAGAGTTTGAAGCAACCGGCATAGCGGCTGTTCTCCTTCAAAAAGCGGGAATGATGCTCGTATGAATCACCCACGCTGTCATAGCTGCAGAACTTTTCATTCGGCTTATCATCGGTGTAGATTCCGTATTTGCCGCCTTCGGCAATCCACGAGGAAGTTGCCTTGATGCCGAAATGGTTGTTCTCGTTCCTTGCCAGACGGCTCTGTCCGTTGCTGCTTTCCAGTATGCCTTGCGCCAATGTGACGGAAGCCGGGATGCCATACCTTCGCATCTGTGCCATCGCATAATCTGCGTATTGCAGTGCATATTCCTGATTCTTGGTCATAATCGTCACTCCTTATCTATGAATACCCCTATGTGTTTCCTGCTCGTCCTGCCGTTTATCCTGTAGCTCTATCTCACTGATGGCGACACGCTCACCAGCACGGACAAGTTTGGGCAGATAGCTGTCCAGTTGCGTCCTTGGGAACTCTGCGAAAGCCGAAAATCCACGTTCCGGATATTTCTTCATCGTAATCCCCAATATATCAGCTCCCTTTGCCGCATCCTCATTATAAAGCCGATAGACTTCTCCTGCACGAATCAGATACAGGGCGTCGGGATGCTTTTCCTTGAGGTTGTCCCAAAACTGCCGTTTCGGAGACATATTTTCATCATTCGTCTCTTCCGACCGATTTTCCGCCACCACCTCATTCTGTTGCCGTACCTGCTCTTCCGCTTTCTGTTCCCCGACGGATTGTCCCTTTTGCAGCACATCGGCAAACAGCGTAGCCGCCAAATGCCGCTTGTAGCCGTCACGGTCTTCCGCCACCCACATCCGTTGCCACTGCTGTGGAGTGACGCTGCGGGGCTGCAGCTTTTGTCCGTCGATGGTTGCCACACACTGGATTCCATCCTGCCTGGTCTTGAAGATGGCAACACGCTGAATACGGTTCAGGTCAATCTCCGGCGTATCGCTGCCGAACAAATCCACTTTCAGGTCGGGTTTGACCTCCGCCAGTGCATAATACTTGTGCGCCAGCTCCATCCGTACCTTGTCGATGTTGTCCATCGCCTGCTTGAGCGTGGAGAAAAAACGGTTCACATCCTCCTTGTCGGGATAGACGCTGTACCCCTCCTTGTTTTCCGGCTTGATATAGAGTGCCCAACGGTTCTTGTCATCCTGAATCATCTGCACGGCATCGAACCCGACCTCATTCGCCCGTCTGACAGCTTCCGACACGTCCAGCGTGGAGAGCTTTTCCAACGTGTAGTTCCTTAACCGGGCCAGTGTCACCATTTTTTCATTGAAATAGCTGTCATCGGGTCTGTAACCCAATGCACCGTCAGTATTATAGAAACGCACCTGCTCGATACCCTCTTTCTGCAATGCCCGTTCGATACGCCCCTTGTTCATGCCGGGAATCTCGTTGTTCGCCTCGGTCGAAGCTCCTGCCGGCAAAATGACATCCGCCGATTTCGCCTCCCGGTCGATGACGAGGACGATGCTTTTCGCCGCCTTGTCCGGGTGCTGGCGGATTTCATTCGCCACAAAGTAATGCTTGGGCATCTGTTCCTGCATGGTCGTGGTCTGCCGTCTGTTTCGCAGGGTGGCGTACTCAATTTTCTCGCCCCGTTCCGCTTTTCGGATAACATCAAGCGCATTGTTCACGTCGCTTTCGAGAGCGTCCATTATACACGGGTTTTCCTTGAACTCCCGACACCAGTAATCCACCGTCTTCAGGCTTGCATCGGACAAACGCGCGGGCAGTCCCAGTTCCAACATCTTGATACCCGAAGCCAGTTCCACAACCAACCTTTCATATTTTACCGCATCCTCTGACGGAGCCACACCATTCTTCATGACCATGCCTTCACGGGCAAGTCGTTGTTGATGTCCTGTGGCACTCACGATCTGCCGCAAGGCTTCCTGCACATAATCGTGGTAATGCTCAAAATCCTTTTGGCGCGGCATATAGACCGCATCTTTGTCCGTCTCGTAATGAGGAACTCCGCTACCGTCCGAGCGCACGGGAACGAGGTTGTCCCGCATCTTCAATAGAAAGTCGTTGAACCGAGTGCGCAACCTGCGGTTGTCCGCCTCGGCATATCCTCTTTCCTGAACACTGCCGTCCTGCTTTACCGCATCCTCGTAAGCCGGCTTGTCCACGTAGGGCAACGTCGTCTGGTCGATATTGAAAAGCGTGCGGATTTCTCGGTTGTGGACACCCTTGAACTGTGCCTTCTGCTCTTCGTCCAATTGGAGATAGGCGGTACGGTCGATGGTTTCATTCGGATTGTTCCGGTTGACATACTTGTTCCAGTTATAGAACAGGAACGGTACGCCCTGCTCATGCTCCCGTACCGCAGCCCCCCGTGCCTTGGTTTCACTGTAAAGCGTGAACAGGTTGGTCTTGCATCCGTTATTGTCCGAATGCAAGGCCATAAAGAGGGCATTGAACGGGCTGGCCGAGACCCCTTGCGGATAGAGCCGGGGAAATCCCTTGCCCGATACGTTGAGCCAATGGCCGCCGGCGTTCGATGCCCCGCCCAGTGCGGCAGACAGCAGTTCCGTCTGCTTTTCTTCGGCTTTTTTTTCGATTTGCGACTTTTCTTTCATATCATCATGCTTTTATTGTTCATGGATTTATTGGATGCCCCGTGTGCGCACAATCGTCTCCCGCTGTCCGTCGTCGTAATTCTGCGAGGCAATATGGCGCAACTGGTCGCTCTTGGCAAGCACGGCGTTCGCCAGCGTGTTCAGCGGCAATGCCCCTGCACGGTAAGCCTCCGCGACGGTCGGCGTGAGCTGGATGGTACAAGGCACACGGTCTATCGTGGCGATGAGCGTGCTGCCTTGCAGTACAGGGTTTACGATACGGGAATTGAGCGGTTCGTCGGGATAACGGCGGTACTGGTTTTCCGTATGCACGTCGGCGGACGGCATGGGACGCCCCAACGCCTCGTGTCCAGCCTTGTTCAGCAAGTTCGCGCCGCCCAGACCGACAAGGAGCATCTTCAGCAGCGGGTTACGCACGAACAGACCGGCCACAATACTCGCTATCGGCAACAGGTTGTCCCCAAAGCGCAACGATTGCGTCTTGCCGGTAAAAGCTCCCAGCAGGATGTCGGGCAGCATGGCCATGACATATCCGAGGTTGCCCGTGATATCGCCCAATCCCTCTAATCCCAATGTACCGAGCAATCCGCTCCATCCGTTCGTGTTGGTCTGCACAGCCTCTCTCTCTTGCTTTTCTTCCTCATGTGGAATAACCACCTGCCGTTCCTCTTTCTCCACTTTTTCCCTCTGTTCCATTTCCGGCTGTGTTGATTCCTTTGTGGATTTTACAGCCGTTGCATTCTTATATTTCTCCAAATGCTTCAAATAGGCTTCTTCCTGTCCGGGAGCGACGATGAGCGGCACATCCTTGTACCGTTCGGCACGTTCATTTTTCTTTTCAGGGTGTCCGGGCTTTTCGGACATTTGGAAAGGGGTAAACTTTGGTGTCTGCATCCACTCCAAAAAATTAAAGTTCATCACAGGTATTTTTTTCTTCAACTGCTCGTTGGCCGCCACAATAAGCGCACTATCACCCGTCTGTACTGTTGCAGCCTCCTTACGGAAGTCCGTAAACACGTTCCGTTCGCTACCGAACACACCTTTGCTGATACATTGCTCCACAGAGAGCTTGGGCGACTTTTCAGGCTCGAAGCGTGAGGCGACTGCCGAGATAGCCACGTCCGCCCCGACAAACTTTGCCAATGTCGCCCACGAACCTGCGCCACCCATCATGACGGCATCCGCCGTTGCGCCCAATACCCGACCCGCACCTTTTTCCCATCCTTTCGGACGGTAGGCCGCTTCGCCCCGTGCCTCGATTTCCTCAGCAAGCGGCGAGCGGTTCAAGGTCTGCGAAAGTCCGAGCAAGCTTGATTCTGCGGCTTTGCGGATGATGTAGTCGGCTGACGATTTCGGCATTCGCTCCTTGACCAGCCGGTCGATCATCAGTTCCTCTACCCGGTAGTCCATATAGGCGTAGGCAAGGTCACCGCCCAATTGTTCCGACAGTTCGTTGTACCGTTCACGCCCGATTTCCCGCACGACGGTATCGCGCCATTGCCCGGCCATGTATGCGAGGTCTTGCTGTATCTCCTTGGAGCCGGTAATCTCCGCCTTGCACATTCCGATGTAGTCCTCCGTCGTCTTCGAGTTCCATTCGCCCGTAACCTTGAGTACCTGGTACGGGTCGCCCATCGGCTGTGCCGCAGACGCCATTGCGCTGAGTATGCCGCCCAATGAGGTGGAATACTCCCTCATTTCCTCGCCCTGCTTCTTCGTGAGGAAAGCCTGCGTTTTCGACATGACGGGAGCGAGATGGCAATGGAAATAATCGCTCACAAGACGTTCTATTTCCGCGAATTGCCGGCTATGTCTGATTCCATCCATGTTGTGTATTATATATTTATCTGTTTCAATAGCTGTTCTTTCGTCTGCTCGATGGCGTTGTGGTAAACCTCCATCTGCCGGGGAAAGAACTCTTCCAGCCATGCGTCCTTTTCGATGTTGTCCTGCATGAACCGTATCGCCTGCTCCCGTTCGATTTCGACGGATGTCTCGCCCTCTTCCCGATTGTTGAACCATGCCTTGGTCCACCAGCGCACACCCGCCCGGTCGGGATAGACCGTGACAAGCCTCGGTATGTCGAAGCTCTGTATGTCGATGTCCAGTTCCGCCAACGGGTCTATGATGCCGCCATAGGTCAGGGCTTCGTCATGGAGTTTTTTTTTATGTCGCTGCTCGCAGTGGAGAGGTACACATCATGCCGCAGGGCGAGGTAATGCAGGAAATCCGCAATAAGGAGGTTCTGCACCTTGCAGGCCAGCGGCATGGCCTTGTGTCCCAGTCCGAGCGGATTGGCCATGCTCGGCATATTCTCGTAGAAATACTCCTTCATCGCGCCCACCGTGAAGATGTGGCGTAGCGACTGCTCCGTATTCCGGGGCAAGGTGTATGCTCCATGCCGCAAATCCTCCATATAGTGCGGCAGGAAGTGCAGCATCAGTTCCTCTATCTCCCTTTTGTCCCGTTCATAATCGGTTTTCAGTTCCATCTCCAAGCCGGATAAATAGTCTGTCTCGTGTCCGCCGGCCTGACGCATTGCCTGTATGTTCCCGTACAGCATCGTCAGGAACTCCAGCGGGTTCAGTTCCTCGCCCTTGAAGCGGACGGTCATGTGCAGTTTGTCACCGCTCAAAGCTACCGTCTGTCCGGCCTTTACACGCTGTCCGAATTGAGCGAAGACATTGGACAGATTTCCGTATGTCACCTCATACTCCCCGTAGCGGATGGTCTGGCAGATGCCGTGTCCGGAATCGTTGCCCACGCCCGACACAATGCCGCTGGCGAGGGCAGAAAGCATATAGCACCGCACGTTGAAGTCAATGCCGTGATGAAAGAATTTCTCGCCCGTCGCCGGGTCGGTCTGTTCGCCGTAGCCGAGCGACAGCTCCACGTCTTTGCCCTGCTGTTCCTCGAAAGGCATACAATAACCGCTATCGGATTGCAGGATCATTTCTTCTGTATATTTCATGCTGTTTACCTATTGATTCATATCCCTATCTTCTCATCCCTCCGCCATGCGTCTGTTCCTCTGCCGGAAGTTCGGGCGTCCGGGTGCGCTGCACGTTTTCTGTCTCCGGCGTTCGGAAGACACCCGCATTGTTGCCGATGAGCATCATGCCGAGGAATGCGCCGGCAATCTTGCCCAGCCAGCCGAAGCGTCCGAATATGAGGAACGCCGCCGCAACCAGCCCGGCAATACTCAGCCCCGACACGTTGCCGCTGCCGAGGTTACGGAAAAAGTTGCCGAACATATCAAGGCCTCCGCCACCGGAGGCTTGGCGCAAAAAGTTCGACACACCGTTCAGCTTGTTGTCGATGCCGGTTACCGCACCGCTGACCGAACTGACGGCTTCCCCGGCCTTGCCCGTCAGTTCACGCACTCCGTCCGCCGTCTCCGCGAGGGTATTCGTTGCCGGTTCGCCGATGACCGCATCGCTCACGATACGCACCACGCTTTTGTCGGTGGTCAGCTTCTCCCAGCCCACATAACCGACCGCACCGCCGATGGTCGCCGTCTTGACGGCCTGACCCGCGCCACGCAAGGTCTGCGAAGGGTGCAGCACTGCCTTACCCATACTTTTGCCGGTAGTCGCTGTAGCCGTACCGACACCTTTCATGGCCTTGCCGCCATATTTCAATAGTGTACTCCAAACGCCCATACGTTGTCTGTTTTTAAGGTCTTACATTTCTTCCTATCTGCCGCCAGCGTCTTTTGGCGGCTTCCACGATATCCCGTTTGTCGGCTGCCGGGCGTGCCCCCTCGTCGATTTCACGCCAGATGTCGCCCATCGTCGTGTATTTCACCGCCTTGGTCAGCCGTTGCAGTTTCTTGTTCATCATCTTGAGCTTCGGACGGATGCCAAATACGATTTCCATGCGCTCCTTCTCCGTCATTTTGTTGTCTGACAGGCACGCCATGCGGATGTCATTCACAATCTCCACGCTGTTCATAATCAGTTCCCGGTAAATGCGGTTCCGTTGCGTGGAGAGAGCAACGGCCAGCGCGTTGGGACTATTGCGGCTTACCTGTCTGGTAAAGTCTCCCATATTGTCCGTCAGCCTTGATATTTCGTGGTAAAAACCGTATATCTGCGCTGCGTAGCAGATTATCGACCGGAAAGAGTCCAAATAGTTGTTGAACTCCCGTTGCAGGTCGGTCGTGGCTTTCACTTCCTCTTTCGTCCACAGGTGTCCGGTGGTCTGTATCAGCATGACCTTCTCCTGGTTCTTCAGCTCCTTTTCCGCCTTGTCGGTATAGAGCAGGATCATCCCGGCAAGCACGGGGTCGTTCTGTGCCCGAACCTTGCCGATACCGATGCACAGCAATAAGATGCCTATCCAAATCGTCCGTTTCATCATTCACCTGATTTTATCGTGCAAGGACGGCAGCCCTGCGCCAACGGGACATGGCCATCCGTGCCGCCTCTCCGTTGTTGCGGTCGAGCATCCCGGCCGTCACGTTGTTCCACACGTCATTGAGGGTATAGTACCGTATGCTCAGGTAGAGCAGGTGCAGCTTCCGGCTGAAAACCGAAAGTTTGTCGTTCAACGCCCACAAGGTCTTGCTGCGTTCCGCACCCGTGAGCATATTCTCTTTGCCGCCCTTGGCCACTGCGTCATTCAGGAGCGTGAAGACCGATACCAGTTCCGTTGCCGTCTCGATATACAGATTGTTCATGCTCATGGAGGCGATGATGCCCTGCGGGTTGTTTCGGATGGCGTTGCCCAATTTCCCTAACGTGAGAAAGATTCTCACGCCGTCGTTGTAGAGATGGGTGCAGGCTTTCAGCGATGAAGCGTAGCCGCTTACCGTCTTGAGATAACTGTTGTACTGCTTCTCCCATTTGTGGATGCGGTTAAACTCGGCGGCGATGCTGTTCTGCAGCATAGCTGTCTTCGTCTGACCATTTATCTGTTTCTCTATTTGGTCATTGATAACCTCGTTGCCCTCGGCCAACGCCATCCATTCCAACGGATTGGACGCCGTGATTTGGGCTTTTGCCCAGTGTGGCATCAGGCAGAGGGCAAAAATGACCAGACTAATGATTCGTGATTTCATATATTCCCTTTTTTCGTTTGTTATACTCGACCCGTTCCCGGATAAGCGTTACCACATCGAAGTTGTGTCTGATGCCTACCAAATCAAGCCGGGGTGTATTCCTGTCCATCGAGAAGATGCGTACCGTCTTTAGGCCGCAAAGCTGCTGCATGAGGCTTTGGTGTTCCACAAAGTCCACGATACGATATTGTTCCATGTAGTCCGTCTTCCGGGACAGCACCCCATGCCTGCTGATAAGCTGCTCGCTACCGATGTGGTAGCGTGTCCGGCGCAGATAGATGAAACGGTACAGCAATGCCAAAGAAAGCAATGCGGCAACCGATACGGCAAGAGCTGTCAGAGGCAGTCCCTCCATGCCACCGTACACCCATGCTGCACAGCACAATACGATTGCGGGCAGCTCGTCGATGACGAACTGTCCGGCGTGCGGTTGCAGCACGATGCTTTGGAAATGTCCTGTGGGTGCATCGGTCATCATCGGCGAAAGTGTGTTTGTTGTTCCTCTTCCGGTGACTGTTCTCTCGCCTGTGTCTCATCGACCGTCTCTTCCTGTTTCTGCCCGGCCAAAAGCTGTTCGTTCCAGTCCTTGTTGGGATAGGTAGGCTGTTCACGGACAAAAGAGGCGTCATTCGCCTTGTCCAGACCGAGGAACTCCCGCAATCCTTCACGGAACTCCTTGTAATTTCCGTTCATGATATCCGTCTGTTCCCGTATGTCGTCCGGATGGCACAGGCCGCTCGAACGCATCGACATGGCTTCTTCCCATGCGGATTCATATTTCCCGTAGCTCGACCGCAAAGCGTCGGGCAGCAGGTCTATGTCTCCTTCATCGAGGTTCTTGCCGTCAGCGACGGAATCCAGATAAGGCTTCCGCTCCGGTGTCTCCTCGATGGTGGAACGGACAGCCCGGTACATCTCCTGTTGCAGGTTCTTGGCAAACTCGATTCCCGCAAGGTCGGTATCGAAACAGATGTGTTGCTTGGCAGGAAGCGAGAGCGTGAGGACACCCCGCATCTGTTCCACCGTCGGGTTACCGCCGGTAGATATGAAGACCGCTTTCCGCAAATCCTTGTCGTTGGCCTGATGAAGCTGGTAATAGGCCATCGCGTCGTATGCACTCTCGAACCAGTAGATATGCTTGGCTTCGGTAAGCGTAGTTTTGGCTGGGCTGGCAATCCATAGCCCTTGGCTCGAATTGCTCCCTTCCGCCTTCCCTTTATAACTGCCGCTGCCATCCATGCGAGGGCGCCCTCGCTCTTCCAGACCGACAACCTGTCCCGTATCTTTCGGAACGGTCAGCGGAAAGGCGAGGTTGGTGTATTTCATGCCGTCCTCACGGTGTTTCGTCGCCAGACAAAAGTTCCGGTGGAAGGCGTATTGCGTGTAAAGGTCGATGCCCCGATGCTTGAAGAACGGATAGAACTTCTTTTGTGTCGCCCGATCCTGCGGATTGAACTGGTGAATGTCGTAATCCGCCATGTCAAACGGCTTCACATCCCGTTTAGGCTGGATAATCCGGGTATCCCGGTCAGCGACGGGATGGTTCAGCAACCGGTTGCAGACAAGGTTTACCAGTCGGTCGGGAGACACACCGGCATGGTATTCCGCGAAAAAATGCGGATGCTCCTTGATAAAGGAAATGATGTTATACGACTTCTGCTGTTGCGGTTTGAAACAACATTTCCCTTGCTGCGTGACAATGAATTTGTCGTTGCGGATGCGCCGCCCCTCGCTGTCCAACCGGACATACGAGGGATAGCGCAGGCCGTCACGCCGGTTCAGGTGATAGCCCGCGTCGATAAGCACGTCCTGAATGTTCAGCCTGCGCAGAAAATCGTCATAAGTCAGTTCGCCCTCTCTCATGGTTTACCTCCCCATTCTCATATCATTGATTTCACGGTTCATCTCTGCCTCGAAACAACGGATGGCCACATCCCTCGGCGTATCGACACCCGGCTTGAAGTACGGGCGTGGCGGACCGCCGAAACACTCGCCGTAGAACTCCGGGGCATGGCAGTGATGGTGGATGCCGTGTGCGACACCCGCCGCGACTACCGTACCTGCGGTGAGGGCGGCAAAGATTTTCGTGCCGAGACCCCGCTGTGCTTCCGGGCGTGTTTTCATGTCCACTTCGCTGAAAATCTTGGAAAAGAGCTTCATCCGGTGATAGTCATCCACAGCAAGGAACTTGTCGTAGTCCCGTTGGGTTATCTCATGGCTGATAGCCTGACCGTCGATAACGGCGGTCATCCTGTATTTCCCCTCGGTCTGTGCCGGTTGAACGGCTATCTGGCTCACTTCGACTTCCCGCCCGTGTTTCTCTTCCCGATACCATCCCTTGTTTTCATTCAAAAACTGGAGGTCACGCCCGTCCACTACCGCACCGATATTTCCCTGTACGGATTCCTCTTGCTGTTGCAGCGAGGTTTTCACTGGCATAAAAGCCTCTTGCTCCTGCCGTTGGCGTTGTTTCAAATCCTGCTGTACTTCGGGATGCAGACCGATAGCGATGCGTTGATCGCTGTTGAGAGCCTCCATCGTCACTTTGTCGGAAAAGTCAGCCCCGATAATGCCGTTCAGCAGTTCCAGACGTTTCTCTACGGGCTGCTCCTCGATGGGTGCGGCAACCAGTGTCCTCACTTCCTCTTCCGTCAGGTCATAGACCATATCGGCTT
Source organism: Alistipes megaguti (assembly GCF_900604385.1). Classification (NCBI taxonomy): domain Bacteria; kingdom Pseudomonadati; phylum Bacteroidota; class Bacteroidia; order Bacteroidales; family Rikenellaceae; genus Alistipes; species Alistipes megaguti. The sequence continues at coordinate 2,123,409 of NZ_LR027382.1, forward strand.
GGACGCTTTCCGACTGCACGGTCAGCGTCTGCTTTTCCGCATCCACGACAAGACCGTGCGAGGCAAGGCACTCCGCCCATTTCTCGTTGGAGAAATAGACCGGAGAGGCTATAAGCTCCTTGTACGGCCGTGCCGGTTCCTTGCTGCGTGGACGGCTGACCATCGGCGTGATAGCCGCCTGCAAGTCCTGCAGCACATCCCGTTGCTGTACGGGCTGCTCCTGTTGATGCCCCTTGTAATAGAAGCCGTAACCGCCTGATTGCAGTTCGCCGGGCTTCATGCGCCCGTCGGGGCGTTCGGGTACGATGGACGGCCCCGGAAAGAACAGTTGGCCGCCGACCCTGCGAAGGTGGAAGCCCAACTGGTTGCGAGGTGTCCAGCCAAGGAACGGCGGGGGCATTCCCATACGCCCCATGCGCCCGTACTCGCCGATGACGATGCGGTAGCCGTGCAGCCCCATAGCCACACGACCGTTGGCATTGCGGGCATGGACGAAGTTCTTGGGCATATAGAAGTCCTTGCCCACGATGCTCGTCAGCACGTTGTAGGCCTTCTTGTTGGCAGTGTTCGTTCCCCAGTCCGTGAGTGCCAACATCTGACGTTCGGTGATCGGATAGACCAGCAGGGGCGAGTCATGTCCCTGCACGATCAGCCGATACCCTGCATCGTCAAGTGCAACATGGGCTTGAAGCCCGTTGCGCATCAGCATATCGCGCATTTCGGGCTGCAAGTCCATCTGCCGGGGATTGGTATTCGTTCGTATCGCCATAGTCTGATTGTTTTCGTTATGCGTCTCCGCTTTCCATTGCTGCCTCCAACTGTTCGTCCTTGAAGCGGACGAACTCGGCGGCGGATTCGTTGCCGACTGCAAGCCCTTTTTCCTCGCAGTAACGGGCGTATTCCTCCTGCCAGTCGGCGGAGAAATGATTGACGTAATCGAGCCAGCCGTATTCGCCGCTCTGCATCTTCCCGACAAGTACGTCTTCGGGATAATATTCGTTCTGTGCCATAATGTACGGATTGATGTTTTACTTATGGAGAGCTGTCGCACGATTGCGCTCGCCGCTCTTCTTCTGTTCGTTCCACAGCTCTTCGGTGTAGTCTTCCTCCGAAACGTAGTCAAGGTTACCGTCATCGTCCATGACCCAGCAGCCGTAGCACCCGAAGGTGTATTTGTCCCACTCTCGCTTGGGTTGGTTGCGCCATTGCTGCGCGTCGCCCGAACAGATGCGGATGCCGGTCTTGGCATGAAGGTCGATGCCCACTGTGGCAGGCTCGCCGCCCACGACTACCGTCAGCGGCTCGCCGTGCTGCATCCCGTTTACCTCCACCGTACCGAGGCGCATGACCTCGGCCAGCACTTTCAGGTTGCGTGCGATGATGGGCGTGGGGACATACATCACCTGTTTCGTCTCGGCGTCAATCTGTACGAAAGCCTTGCTGCTCCGTCCGTCCGACATTTCCACATCGGCGACAATCGCCTTGCCGTCGAGCAACTGTTTCTGCTGTGCTTCGTCATACCGCTCCAGTGGAGAGGATTTCAGTGCCGGATAGAACACCACATCCACCTGACCGTCGTCCATGCGGATAAAGGCAAAGCGGCTGCGGCTCTCGATTTGCCCGCCATGCTCGTCAGTGACACGCACGGGAAGCACGGGAGAATGCCGGCCGTTGCAGATGTCTTCCAACACACGCATCGGCAAGTCCTCGATCATTTCCCTTGTAAGACCGAATCGTTCCAGTGTCGAAAAGGGTAATTCATCAAATTCAATCTGAACTTTTTTCATACTATATTCATATTATAAAATTGTACTATACAAAGATAGAGACATCTTATTATGACGGACAAAAATACAGCTATATAAATGGTTGTAATATGCTGTTTTTATCTTCATTAGTACAATTATCTAATCAAAATCGTACTAATAGACGCAAAATATCAAACCAATACAAGAAATGACGGTAGTTTGTTTCCGACATGAAAATTCCCGTTATAACTTTGCCGAATGAGAAAAATTCTACTGATAGCAATATCGGGTATTTCATTCTGCACGATGCCCGTTCAGGCGCAGTTCAACACGATTGCCAAGACACCAGAAAGATACAAGGTAGAAGCCTTGCAGGAGGGTATGAAAAAGCCGGAGCCGACACCCGAAAGCATGGCTCCTGCACAGGAGACTTCGACAAAACCTGCCGATGAAAGTAAGAAGTTGTGGATTGACCGTTATCTCAGTGTGTCTTATCCATTGCAGCGCATCAGAATTACATCGCCATACGGCTACCGGAAAGACCCGTTTACCGGGAAGAGGAAGTTTCACGGGGGTATCGACCTGCACGCACGGGGCGAGCAGGTATTGGCCATGATGGAGGGGGTGGTCGTCAAAGTGGGACAAGACAAGACGTCCGGCAAGTATGTGACACTGCGGCACGGAAATTACACCGTCAGCTATTGCCACCTTTCACGGGTGCTGGCCGCCAAGGGTACGGTAGTCCGTCCCCGCGATGCCGTCGGTATTACCGGCTCGACCGGACGAAGTACAGGCGAGCACTTGCACGTCACCTGCAAGCTAAATGGCAAGAATATCAATCCCTCGGTTCTCTTCGATTACATCAAATCCATGCAGCAGGAGTGTGTGTCGGCATTAGCTGGACTGTTATAGGGCTGTTAAGCCAACACCTCATCCAGGTGACTGTAATTCAGAAGTTTGATTTCTCCAGCAGTATTTTCGAGTGTACCCGCATAGGCCACCGCCTTACCCAGTATGGTTTCTTTGACCCAGCCGTCCATTTGTTTCAACGCCTTCTCGAAGTCCGCATGGTAGGTCATCGCCGACTTGATTTCAATACCGTATAGCCCCGAATGTTTTTTCAACAGCAAATCGACCTCGTTCTGGTTCGAATCCCTGTAAAAATAGAGGTTGCTTTCCTTGCCTTGGTTATACCGCCGCTTCAAGGCTTCCGTTACGATGAAGTTCTCGAACAACGCCCCACGCATCTTGTCCCGTGCAAGCTGTTCCGGCGATTCGATGCCGAGCAGGTGACAGGCAAGCCCTGTATCCGTAAAATAGAGCTTGGGAGTTTTAGTCAGCCGTTTGCGTGTGTTCTCGAAATAGGGAGGTAGCAGGAAAACAATATAAGATGCCTGTAAGACGGACAGCCATGCCGTAACGGTATGTGAACTGACACCGATTTCGTTGGCCAGTTCAGAGGCTTTGAACAGCGATCCGATACGTCCGGCGCAAAGCCTGATGAATGTGTGGAACTGCATCATGTCCTTGATTTGTAGCAGGTCGCGCACGTCCTTGTCCAGATAGGTTTTCATGTACGCCGGATAAAGAAATTTGGGTATGTTACGGCCCGAATAAATGGCAGGGTAAAACCCGTTAAACAGCAGGTTGTCAAGAGGCGTATCGGTGATCTGCTCCCGTATTTCGGAGTATGACAGGGGGAGCAACTCGAAAACGGCGGTACGTCCTGCCAAAGACTGTGTAACCTTTTTCAGCATGGCAAACTGCGAACTGCCCGAAAGGATAAACCGCCGGTCGGCATCATTGTCCACCATACCCTGAATATACGACAGCAGGTTCGGAGCGTTGTGTACCTCGTCAAGAATCATGCCCTCCGTGTGCTGGTTCAGAAAAGCGACCGGGTCGTTTTCGGCGAAACTCCGGACATCAAGATTTTCCAACGAGTAATACGGTAGGTATGAGAACAAGTTGCGGAGCAGCGTCGTCTTTCCGGACTGGCGCGGTCCTGTTACCGTAATGACTGAAAAATAGCGGTAAGCCTCTTCTATCACGGCGGATAGCTCCCTGTGGATATATTTTGCCTCCATACTGTTTATGCAATTTTGAAATACAACTGCAAAATTACATAAAATACGATACACCGCAAATTTTTCAGGGTATTTTCTCACATCCCAAGCCGTTTTTTCTATCATATACGACTCTTCTTTTTTACAAAATCCTTGCTTTTACCGGCAGGTCATTCTTTACTCTTTTCGTCGGCGAATGTAGGACGAAGCGCATAATCGCCAAGCCGCATTGCATTCGGATGACGAAAACAGACTGTTACACGGTCGGTTTTCTATCCGGGTTTGGCTTATGATGCCACAGCTTCATCCTCTGGCTGCCTCAAAAAGCTGAAAACAAACCTGCACGGCAAACGAAAGCAGGGAAAAAGAAAAATCAGCATGATAGTTCAACCAATTAAAAGTAAACAAGTATGGTAGAAGAAATTAGACAAGACGACAAAGTGATATTATCGAGCGAAGACGGTTTTTCCGTCCCTATGATTTTCAACAACCTTTGTGGAAAGAATTTCATTGGCAAAGAATACAAGGACTATATCAGGCATATAGCCTTTGAGGAAATGGGACTTAAGCCGGGCATCGTGTCCCATTATCGGGACGGTGTTCTATATAAGAACGGCACAATCCCGGAACTTTGAACAGGTAAACCAAAATAGGAACAGCAAAAATCAAAATTTATACAAATATGGAAACAACAACTATTCATCCGGCAGAAGCCTATCTCCGAAACGAGCAGAATTCCACCTCTTTATATGTAAGGATTGCAGGACAACGTAGGCGATTATTCATCAACCGCAATGAAAACGTCATCGGCATTATTGCGCCAAGAAAACGAAAAAGCGGGTACATCTTCACGGATTGGGCAAGCATTGAGAAGATATACTATCCGTCATCCTCTCCCGAAGATGCAGCGGACATAGGAAAGAAACAGGTCTTGAAATACCAGAAACTTGCCCGACTTGCCACGCATACGAATGATTGGCTTCGCAAAATCGCTAATGCCGATTTGGATAAATCCCTCTACGAGAACCGCATCACGACCGGCACACGCATCGACGGCAAGTGTATCGGACTTGCCACCATCGAGAAGTATTGCAGCAGTTGGGATATGGCTCGTTTCAGAACGGCACTGAAGCAAGGCGAAAAGTTTTCCACCGGACGCTTCGACTTTTGTGGCTATGACGGTACGTTATGGTGTGAGCCACGCGAAAATGGAGATATGGCGGCTGGATTCAGCAAAGAATACAGGAATTGTGGCAACGGCTACTATTATCTGCTTATCAACGATGAATACATGATAGGCTATGACATAGACTGAGTTATATGCAAGACCGTATCGGGCAAAGTCTCGGTACGGTTTGTTGTTCCGATCGACCAACGGCCTTTTATAAAATTCCTTTCTCCCTCATATAGCCTTACATCCTGCGGCCAGTTTGCTTCAAGCAGCCTCACGCATTTTGTGTAACACGTTACATAAAGTGCGTGAAGCCCCTTTTTGCAAAAGGACGGACACGGACAGACTTGGCATTACAGGGGGCGGGATAAATCCTGCCCTCTGTAGTCCCAAGACAGTCCATCGGAAAGTCCGTCCCGGCTGGCCGCCTCACTCTTTTATTCATAAATCTTTCCTTTTCTAACGGATTCCCATTAAACCCAAGTCCGCTGCCGTGCGACCTACGGAACAGAATTTTCCGCAAAGGTAACCGGCGGCTCCAATCCTGCCAATGCCGGCATACTGCCGCAAATGACACGTAAAAATCTTCCTCTCCGCTGTCGAGCGTATTTTTCCGGATCAGCCTTGTCCGATTGTTCCCCGCCACCTTCTGAAAGCAGAAAAATCTTCCCGGCGGTCGCAAACAGACCGAACAAAGGGAAATAGTAATCTTGATTCATGAGTATTACAAAAACAATAATAAGTATGGAAATATTAAAAATAGTAATTCCCAAGTGGAATATAGCGGAAATTACTGGCTATGACCCGATGACAACCTTTTGGCAGGACTTCTCTATGGCAGACAAGTTCGGGAATGAAGCCATAGCTGACACATACAGAAAGGTTAAGGCAGAATGGAAAGATAACTACAAGCATTGGACAGAGCTGTGCCTTGTACTTAATCACAAAATTTGGCAATGGCACGAGCGGGACAACCAGAAAGCCACGCTCTATGACCGCCGAATGGCCAGACGAGCTGCAGGAGTATTACTTTCAAATAACGGATTAAAGCAATCGGTAGGACGGTGTGAAGTCTCCCCACTATAAACTCAAAACTATGACCGCTCAAGAAAAGATACAAAAAGTAACGGAAATATCCCAAAGCAAAGGCTGGAGTATAAGTGTGGATGACAAAAATAAATCAAATATTCAGTTCGACTTCCAACGCTATACCAACTATGGGCAGGATTTTAATTTCAGTGCCGAAATGAAATGTGAGGACATTGATACCCTCATTGCTGACATGGAACAATATTTCGAGGGTTTTGACCCGGATTACGAAGCCTATCTATGGATTGGAAATGATGGGCACGGTAAAAATGGCGCACCTTACCACATCAAGGACATTGTATCGGATATGGAGGAAGCGGAAAAACAAATACACGACTTGTTGGAAGCACTTGAGACAGAATTTATCTAATGCGCATGATGATGATTTATAAGACTAATTCCAAAATGAGCTTATTTTGCTGTTATACAACAAATACTAAATGTAGTATATACTAAGGTTAGTAAAGTAGGATATTAGGAAATATCCCATCAGAAATGATAGAATGCACTACATTTAGTCAATCAGTATTTTAGTATAGTAGTAGATGCTATAATACTAAAATATACAAAAGTAGTAAAATAGTATACACTAATAATAGTAAATACTAAAAATAGTATTATCTTTGTATCAGATATAAAGACACGAAATTATGACAAAAATAATCGCAGTTTTGAACCACAAGGGCGGTGTCGGAAAGACAACTACCACCATCAATCTTGCTGCCGCATTGCAGCAGAAGAAAAAGCGTGTACTGCTCATCGACATGGACGGTCAGGCAAACCTCACGGAATCCTGCGGTCTCTCCATCGAAGAGGAACGGACGGTGTACGGAGCGATGAAAGGCGAATATACCTTACCGGTATTCGAGTTGGAAAACGGTCTTTCCGTTGTACCGTCCTGCCTCGATTTGTCGGCGACAGAATCCGAGCTTATCAACGAGCCGGGGCGGGAATTAATACTAAAAGGGCTGATTGCAAAATTGCTTGAAACCCGTAAATTCGACTATATCCTGATTGACTGTCCGCCCTCGCTGGGTTTGCTGACACTGAACGCCCTCACATCGGCGGATTTCCTGATTATCCCGGTACAGGCGCAGTTCCTCGCCATGCGCGGAATGGCAAAGATTACAAATGTGGTCGGGATTGTCAAGGAACGTTTGAACCCAAACCTAAATATCGGCGGCATTGTCATCACCCAGTTTGACAAGCGCAAGACGCTCAACAAAAGTGTGGCGGAACTAATCAGCGAATCGTTCTGCGACAAGGTATTCAAGACCGTCATCCGGGACAATGTATCATTGGCCGAAGCTCCGATAAAAGGCATGAATATCTTTGAGTATAACAAGAACAGCAACGGGGCAAAGGACTACATGGAGTTAGCAAAAGAAGTGTTGAAATTAAAATAAAAACGATATGGGCAAAAGTGATTCATTGAAAAACGGCATGAGAAGCGGACTGGACGGCTTGCTGTCATCCACCGGGAAGTCCACGCAAAAGAAAGAACCTGCACCGGTCAAAACGGAAAAAGAGCCTGCTGTACATTGCAACTTTGTCATAAACAAAAGTATTCATACCCGGATGAAGTACCTCGCCATCGAAAAGAATATGTCTCTACGGGACATCGTGAACGAGGCGATGAAAGAGTATTTGGAAAAGCACGAGAAATAACCGGTACGGCGGTTGTAGTCCCCATCCGATATACCTTTTATAGCATACCGCTATCTTATGGGCACGTCCACAAGGTAGCGTTTTTCCTGTTTATACCCTCCTGGGTGTTCTCCTGTTCTATTACCTCTTATAACCGCATGGTTGTATTACTTTTTTATTTATTCCACTTGCCGCTTGTCCGGCCTCGTTCCTGCCATCGCCGGTTGGTTTTCCAGACGCAAATTTGGACTGCCGCGCTTGATTTCACCGCTTTGAAGTGCATTTCTCGTAAAATTCTTCCTTCCTGCGAAAGAGTAATTTTCCGGAAAAAGCGTTGAAAATAGCTTGTTCGTCAGTCCCTTGAAGCATCTGTAAATCCCAAGCGGTTCAGGCAGAGAAAAGAACCGAAAAAAGGGAAAATAAAAAAATCAAATATCAACCAATTAAATTTTATGATTATGGCAACAACAGCAGTTCAAGCAGTAGAGAAGAACATCACATCGGTAGCATTGGCAGACATTCAGCCGAGTAACTACAACCCACGTAAGAACTTTGACGAGACAAGCCTTGCGGAACTTGCCGAGAGCATCCGTCAGCAGGGAGTGCTTCAGCCTATCGGTGTGCGCCCTATTGCGGACAACCGTTTCGAGATTGTATTCGGAGAACGCAGATACCGTGCTTCCCTCATGGCTGAATTGGCGGAAATTCCGGCTATCGTCATGGAAATTTCAGACGAGACAGCCGAGGAAATGGCGATTACCGAGAACCTGCAGCGTAAGGATGTGACCCCGATTGAGGAAGCCAACGCCTACCAAAAGCTCATAGACAGCGGTCGCCACGATGTACAGTCCTTGACCGTGCAGTTCGGCAAGACGGAGGCATATATCCGTACACGACTTAAATTCGTTTCCTTGATACCCGAAATCGCTTTGCTGTTGGAGCAGGACGAAATCACAATCAGCGTGGCAAGTGAAATCTGCCGTTATGGGGAAGAGATACAGCGTGAGGTGTACGACCAACATCTGAAAGAGGGGGTGCAGTACAATAGTTGGCGAGGCATGAAAGCTTCCGAGGTGGCACAAAGCATCGAACGGCAATACACCGCAGACCTCAATCGCTATTCATTCGACAAAACCCTTTGTCTTTCATGCCCTCACAATACCAATAATATGATGTTGTTCTGTGAGGGTGGTTGCGGAAATTGCGCCAACCGCGCTTGCTTGGTGGAAATGAACACATCGCACCTTACCGAAAAGGCTATGCGGCTCATGGAACAGCACCCTGCCGTTCCCCTCTGCCACGAAAGCTACAATTACAATGAAGCTGTCATCGACCGACTTACCGCTATGGGCTACGAAGTGGAAAGCCTTAAAACCTATGCAACGAAATACCCCGAAAGCCCCCAAGCACCTCAAAAAGAGGATTATGATACCACCGAGGAATACGAGGATGCAGAAAAGGATTACGGGCAGGAATTGAACGGTTACACCGAAAAATGCGAAGCAATCCGCACCCGAAGCGAAGCAGGAGAAATCTCCCTCTATCTCCGTATTGAGAGCAACGACATTACACTGTGCTATGTTGCAAATACCGCTACCACCGTAAACGGTACAGCAACCGAAATGCCGCTTTCACCTATCGAGAAGTTGGAAAAGCAGGACAAACGCAACAAGGAGATTGCCCTCGAAAAGACCGTTGAAGACACCAAAAAGCGGATTTTAGAGGTCGATATGTCAGAGCGCAAATTTGGACAGGACGAGGAGAAAATGGTGTATTTCTTCCTGCTCTCCTCACTCCGCAAAGAGCATTTCAATGAGGTGGGAATTGAAGATAAAGGTTCTTATTACTACCTTACGAGCGAGGACAAAATGCGCATCATCGAGAACCTTACCGCCAAGCAGAAAGCCGTTATCCGCAGGGATTATCTGATTGCCAATTTCAAGGACGCATTCGGTAACAACGCCACAGCCTCCCTGTTGCTTGGCTTCGCCCAAAAGCATATGCCCGAAGAACTTGCCAATATCCAAGACGGATATAATGAAGTGTACGAAAAGCGGCACCAACGCATTAAGGAAAAAAAAGCCGCTTTGCAGGAACAAGCCACGCAGGAAGCGGAACAACCCGATGAACCGCAACCCGAAGCGGAAGCACAGACCGAACCGCAAACGGAAGAAATAGCTGCCTGACAAATGTTGTTGTCATAACGAATAGGGGGGGGAAATCCGCCCTCTATTCATTTTTGTATGCTCCGGACAAAGGACCCAAGTACCTCTTTTAACTTTCTGACGAACCCGTCACCACCCACCCTTCCTCCATTCATAGCTTTCGTTTCCTCTCTTTTTTACCATTTTCAACTTCCCTTTTATAGCGTTTCCCCAGCTTCATTCCCTGTCAGCCCCGGTTTGGTTTTATCAGATGCAAAGGTCGGCCGTCGCGCTTGATCCGGCGGCTTGAAATGTATTTCCTGCAAATTCTTCCTTCCCTCAGAAAGAGTAATTGGCAGGAAAAGCCTCCCGTATGAAGCTGTACCGACAACCGTTTACCGCATCTATAAAATCCCAAAGCGGTTCCGACAGAAAGGAATCGAACGGAGGGAATAAAAAACAAATCATTAAAATTCAAGATTATGGACAACATCAAGGAAAGCAAGGAGTACCAGCTCGCCAAAGACTGGGAAAGAGCAGTGAACGATTACGGCTTCAATCCCAAACGGTTTGCAGCCGCTATCCCCGAAATGCACCCCACGCTGCAGCAAAGCCTTTACAGGTTGGTAAAGGAGTGTATCGTGGTCATGGCAGACGAGACACGCAATTACGATGACCGCAACCGTGCATCGCACGAAGAAGCGAAGTGTATCATGGAATACCTCAAGGCAAACGGGAGACATATCCCATTAAGATAACAGGCGTATGAAAACGAAAGAACTACAATTTGACGGCAATATCTACATCTGCCGTATCGTGAAATCCAACGAAGGTGAAGAACTACTTATCGGCTCTACCGCTCTGCTCGATGCACTTCATCCGGGCAGTTTCGAGGACGAGAGCGAAGGTTTTGCAAGTAAGGAAGCCGAACAAATATATGACGAGGTTTTCTTTTTCGCCGATGCGAAGACCCTCAAATTACCGGACGATGAACTCATCACGGAATTAAAAGAGGATAACCCCGAATGGTTCAACTAACATAAATCAATAATCATATTAAAAATCAAAGTTATGGATAAAGAGTATGTAATGCACATCGCACAGACCATCAAAGAACAATTACTGTCATTTACCCCCATACCCGTCTTTATGTCGTGGGGAGTCAGCGAATTTGTCGCTACGGTATTCCAAGAATTACCGGCACTGCGGCTGAAAGTAAACGGACGGTTACACGCCGGATATGTCGTTATCGCTCTCAACGGCTCTGATTACTACGAGGTCTATCTACTGAAAGAAGATGATAGCAATGCAAAGTGTGTCAATGAAGAAGTCTGCTTCGACGAACTGGGCGATGTTATCGACCGGGCTATCGAAAGCGGTACAGACAAGGAGGAATACGATAAATTCTGCGACCGGCAACTTGCCGAACTTTTAAGCGGTACACGAGCTTAAATAAGCGAACTACCATATAAATAACACTGCCCCCATTTTCACGCGGGCAGTGTTATTTGTATGAGGTTGGATGCGTCCAAGCCGCAATATCCTATTATAAACTTACTTTTGAAATTCTTGTTCCACTTTTACCGTTACATACATCTGGTTACGGCTTGTGGGATTGTCCGGCTCCGTCATTTCCAATACCCCTGCACCAATCATCGGATTGATATAGACCTCCATAAGATTTTCCCTATCTTTCAATCCTAAATGTTGCAAAATATCAGATAGGGATTGCGGCTCAACACAGAACTCCAAGATTTGCTCTTTTCTCAAATCCTGCTTGCGAGGTTTTCTTGTCGGGTTTTCATCCCTAACTGCAAGGTCAGCACAACATAGTCCGGACGTGTTTCCTCGGCTACAGTAGGAAGCGGCCAACCCAAAGACTGCCAACCGCTCACAATCTTATCCACACCGCTACCGGCTTTCTCGGCACGCCCCAGACACATGAACATCTAAGTGAGTAGATTGGCAGCAAAGCGAGTGCAGGAAACCGGAACGCTAAAAATACCGAATAAGACCCACACGGCACTATAATATGTTGGCATTCTGCCCTGTATATCCCGTATTTTTCGTACCTTTGCGGCACAAAAACGTATGTATATGGAACAACAAGTTATCCCATCGGATTATACACAATATGCAGAGGCAGTAGAGATAATCAAACATGCCATCGAACGCTGCCGGTATAGAAGTGCGGCTGCGGTCAACAAAGAAACTCTCTCGTTGTATTTTGGAGTGGGGAAATTCGTGTCTGAAAATTCCCGCATCGGCTGTTGGGGTACTAAAGCATTGCCTACCATATCAAAGCTCCTTCAACGGGAGTTGCCCGGTCTGCACGGCTTTTCTGAATCGGGGTTGAAACGGATGCGCTCATTCTATGAGGAATGGAGGACGTTTTTAATTCGTCCAACAGTGTTGGGCGAATTGGAAAACCATTCGTCGGAAAAGGGTACGGCTTTAATTCATCCAACAGCGTTGGGCGAATTGGATATTGACGAGCATCTACTGCTGCAACTTATCGGGCAACCGGTCAATACCGAATTTACCTGGGACGATTTTGTCAAGATTAGCTTTTCACATCATATTGAAATCCTGACTCGTTCAAAAGACATCGCAGAACGATTGTTCTATATCCATTGTGCCGCTCAAAATGCGTGGTCGCTATCCTCTCTCAAAAATTACTTGAAAGAAGACATCTATTCAAATCGCGGATCTTTGCCGAGCAACTTCCTTCAAGTGCTGCCCGAAGCCATTTATGCCGTAAAAGCGACATTGGCGTTCAAGGATGAGTATATGCTCGAAATGGTTAATCTGGAGAATGTGGGAGAACGCGAACAGGACTGGAACGAAAAGGTCATCGAAAACCAAATCGTAACCAATATCAAGCAGTTCATTCTCCGTTTTGGAAACGACTTCACTTTTATCGACAGTCAGCATCGCCTGATAGTTGCCGGAGAGGAAATGTTTGCTGACCTTGTATTCTTCAACAGAGAACTGAATGCCAGCGTAATCGTGGAATTGAAACGGGGCAAGTTCCGCCCGAATTATCTCGGACAGCTTAGCGGTTATCTGACTGTATATGATATGACCGACAAGAAACCGCACGAGAACCCTTCAATCGGTATTGTCCTATGTCAGGATGCCAACCGCCAATTTGTCGAAATCATGGTGCGCGACTATGATAAGCCTATGGGCGTGGCGACATACCGCACAGCCCAAGAAATGCCGGAAAATTTGCGCAAGACTCTACCGGACATCGACAAATTACAAAATCTGCTGTCGGAAAACGATTCCAAATCGGAAACTGTCAGATGATTCATTTATGTCCGCAAGATTTCGGGTAGCTGAATGGAATACAAAAATCCCTGCAATAACCACGTAAATTATTGCAGGGATTTTGATTTATTTCGCCCCACGCTTGTTCAGTACATCCGCTATCATGTCTTTTACATCCTGTCCGACTTGTATGAAATTTTTATACAAGATGCGTTCCCGTTCCTCCCTCGACTTGAAAGTGTAGAACTTCGGTAGCGGTACATAGGCCGCTTCCTCCGCTTTTATCTCCCTCATATCGAAATCCGTCTTGCAGAAGAACTTTGTAGTCTTGAACTCTTCCGACTCCTGAATGTTCATCGAGCCTCCCGTACCGGTTTTCGTCTTCACGAAATCACGTGCCGTCTGTCCGCAAATCCATCCCGTCGCCATATCCGAAATTTTCGAGGCGGGTACAAGACTGTCCATGTTCTCATTGAGATTGATACTCGTTTTGTCCCGGTCGATCGTCACGCCCTTTTTGACCTGTACCACCTTGCCGAAAATGTCATTCGACAACCATTCCAGTGTCTCTTTTGCGCGAGCTGAACCGCTTACCACGTTGCCCACTGTCGTGATGATTTTTTGCATTCCCACTTTTCCGTAGTCAGCCTCCAACTGCGGCAACTCCTGAAAACCCAGCGTTACGCTTACCTTGTTGCTTCTCGCCGTACCTATCAGTCGGTCTATCTTGTGGAAATACAGTGTCGGTAGCTCATCCACGATGATGCTGACCGGAATATTTTTCCCCTGCCCGGTGTTCACACGGGTAACGAGACGGTTCAATATCAGAGCGTTCAACGCTCCGATGATACTTTCCATTTCCGGATCGTTGGCTATCAGCAGATAACTGGGTGACTTGGGGTCACTAACTTTCAGGTCGAAATCGTCCCCATCCTTGTGGAATATCCAGTAAGATTCCTTTGTAGCCAAACGGCTGGTATAGACACGCAGCGTACCTATCATACCTTCCAACTGTTCCATCGCCTTGTTTTTGAAGGCCGTTTGGAACGGGCCGAGCAACGGCGCGACCTCGTTGTCCGTCTCAAGTACCTCAAAAATAGTCTGGTAGCTCTCATTGAGAAATGAAAGGATATGCGGCATATCCGAGTATTTTCCAAGCCAATAGGCAGGTTCCACGATGCTGCCACCCTCACGGTCACGAACGACACCCGTCGGCTTCCAGAACTTCGTCTGCGGATCTTGCCGTTTCTCCGCATACAGTTTCTTTCCGTTTGCATCGTAGGGTTCCCGCTCGTAGTTCACGAAAAAGTAGATACAGGCGGCAAGAAAGTTCACGGCAGAAGTCTGAAAGAACTGGTCACTGCCTCCGCCTCCCTCTTTCTTGCCTTTCTGCAGGGATTCCAACAGGGTTTCCGCCGTTTCGCTCGCCGCCGCAAGATTATTGATGTACTTTGCCTGAATGGGGTTCACCCGTTTGCTGTACTCCACATCCACGAAGTTGATGATGTTGAACTTGCATCCTTTTGGCACTTTGCCGAGCTTCTGGTTTTTCTTGTAATGATAGTAAAGTTTAGTGGCAAGTGTCGGAAATTTGTAGTCATAGACCACCATCGCGAAGCCCTTGGCACTATGTTGGCGGATGAACGGTTCTATGATACTGAACGTCTTACCGCTACCTGGAGTTCCAACCACCCATGTTCCTCTGAAACAGTTGCTTATCGACACCCATCCCTTGCGAAATTTACCTTTGTAATAGTACCGCATCGGTATATTCACGCTATACTGGTTCTCATCCTTCTCTTCGCTCTGCTCGAAACTTTCATTCTCGAAGTTAAACCGGTCTTTACCCAGTCCCTCCTTGATGAACTTCGAGATGTTATCCAATGCGATATGCACCAATATCACACCGACCAGCGTAGCCGCCATATAGAAGATGATGTTCAGCGGCAGGGTGTAGAGCCTCGTTTCCATCGTATGATGGTACAGCCACACGGAGAACACAATCAAGAACAATCCGCAGATAAGTGGATATAACACTTGCCTGCGTGCGTCAAACTCCAAGTGTTTTTTGTTGCGTGTGCCGATACAAGTGATGCAGATGAGTAGGAAGGTCGCTATCTTACTATACACGAGGTTGCCGTCGTTATAGATCATCCATCGCTTGATGCGCCCGTGTATATCAATCAATATGCCGCCCCAGTGGTCGAGCATGGCAAGGTCTATGGCATACTCGAAGAACTCCATCAGCACGGAGATATAGATGACCGCACGGAATATTTTGTAAAATCCTTGTAGTTCCTTGCTTTCTTCCATTGTCTTTGTCCTTTCCCTCTTTTCGTTCCTACCTGTTCAGTGTGATAATCGGCCGCACCTTGTGCGCCTGTGTCTTCGGGGTCTCCTGCATCGCACCGCTTCCTGTCGAGTAAAGCCACGCTTTCGCCGTTTCCTGTCCGGTTACCTCCGTCGATGTCCAGTACCAGCAGTCGTTTTCATCCAACGGCAGCGGATGGCCGCCACACCGTTCGATGACAGGATTGACGGTTTCCCGGACGGCATACAGCAGCCGCATCTGTGCCACCGACGGGATATAGGCACTCTGTCCGTACCGCCACAGGTCAAAGACCGCTTCCGCCATAGGCGAAGCCGTCTCCCGTGTGTCGTACAGCGCAAAGGTGTTCATGTTCCCGTCCAAAGCCTCGATGTCGGCCGACGTCCCTTGTGCGACACCGAGGCTGTCGGCAAAAGCTGCCGGAGCAATGTCCCACAGGTAAACCGCATAGCCGTTCCCTTCCGTACCTTCACGGTGTTCGGTATCGAAGACAACCGCTATTGCCCGTTTTCCCGACTGTTCATACTGTACGTAGGATAAAGCCGTACCGTCCTCGCAGAGAATATGTCCCGGACGTACCGCCGTATCAGGTACGTCGATATGGGCGTCACAGGCAGCGCACAATACCGCCGTCACTGCCATTGCAAACCATTGAATCTTTCGTATCATGTTATTTTCGTTTTTTGTTTTTCCTTTATTTTATCGGCAGTTTCACCCCCAGCACGATACCTGTCCGCAGCAAATCCGCCCCTTTTATCATCATGTCACTCTTTACCTGCCAGAACAGTGTGCATCCCGACCGCAGCACATAATTGTGCTCGTAACCCACATGGATTCCGGCAAGAAACTTGTTCGTGTCGCTCCCTGCCGAAGCTCCGATACGCAAGTTGCCGTAATGGTTGCGTCCACGCACCACACAAGGTTTGTACGCCACACCGAAACCATAAGTGCGGTAGTTGCGCCAGAAGGATTCCGGACAAATATGACCGCAAGATTTACATTCCGTCCATTTCAGATAGCCGTTGGCGAAGAACTCCCACGCATGACGGTAGTTCATTTCATGCTCGTAAGCAAGCGTTACGTCCATGCCGTTCTCATACAGCAATCCCACGCCGAGCGAGAGGCGGCCGCCGTTGCGTTGCGCATGGGCATTGGTGGCAAACCCTATGCAGACAAGCATCAGTAACAAAACTGTTTTCAACGTCTTTTTCATCGTCATTCCTCCTCCAATAAAGCGGTGTTAAATGAATCGGCCGACAGCACATCCTCGTAGTCGATGTTCAGGCTGATATTGCGCCCGCTGATTTGTTGTTCCGTCATTTCGATAGTCAGCAGCTTGTCGTTCGGAAAGGTCATCTTTTTCACGACAATCACGTTCCGGTAGCCGTGCTTGAACGTCTTGCCGTGTTCCAATACCAGGGCAGGAGTCAGCTCGATGGTCTGCGCGTTAGTTGCCTTCGAAAGTTTCTTGTCCGACAGTTTCACCCGTATCTCGTCGATGTCGAAACGGATGTTCGTTTTGTTCTCGATGGAAAAGTCGATGAAGAAGTAGTCGCCCACCGAGTAAATATTGTTCAGGCGCATCACCATTCGGTGCGCCTTGGTCGCCACGTTGCGGATTTTCGCGGGCGAGTTCCACACCCGTCTTGCAAAACGCACCATGTCGGCTGTGGACATCGAGACCGTAGGATTGTTGTAGGCATCCCGTTCCTGTAGCTGAATTTCCTTGTCTGCCACCGCCTCGCTTATCCGCGTGGTGTAGATGAGTGCATACTGCGTGCGATAGCGTTCCGTTACGATGGTGACGATGGCCAGCACTTCACCGTCCTCGTGTCCCGTCTCTTTGGGCTTTAACCGGATGATGTTCTCAATGGGTTGGTCGCCCGCCACCTTGTCTGTGGAAATATCCACGAAGCGGACCGGTTCCGAGGCTGTGATGACGGTCGTTACCTGTTCATTGACAGTCAGCCGTTCCATCTCTTCGTATGTACGCTGAGCCTGTGCGTTCCGTGTGGCAAAAAGTCCTGCCGCCAGAAGAAATGCAGTTATAATTATTTTCTTGTTCATATCGTTTCTGTTGATATTTTTTATTTTTTTATTTCTTTATTTCCCTTATTTCGCTTTCTTTAATCCCATGACCACGTTCCAGTTCCTCCCGAATCCGTCGTCCGGCAATTTCGCAATACGTCGGTTCAATCTCGAATCCGATGTAATGCCGTCCCGTGCGGATGGCGGCAATGGCGGTCGTACCCGAACCGATGCAGTTGTCCAGCACCACATCGCCCTCGTTGGTATAGGTGCGCATCAGGTACTCTATCAAGGCTACCGGCTTCTGTGTCGGATGATAGAATGCTCCTGTCTTGTGTTCCTTGGGTATGGAAATGACAGAGGTCGGGTACTTGTCTTCGGCAACACGCACCGGAGCCAGTTTCATTTCACCGTAACAGCGGTTCGTGAAACCGTCCGTCTTGCGCCGTCCATGATTTTTCCGTTCCGGTGGACACGGCATCATCTGAGGATGATATACCGGCTGACGGTCGTAGAACACGATGATGTCCTCATGCTGGCGTAGCGGCATCCGGTTGGCATTCAGGTGACCCGTTACCCGGTCTTTCCGCCACACGAGGTTATACCGCCACATCCGGGGTTGCGAGAGCATGAGCCGCGCCGAGAAGATGCCCTGCGCAAAGAGGATAACGGGGCTTCCCGGCTTGGTGATCCTGCGGTACTGTTCCCACAACGCTTCGAGCGGTATCTGCCTGTCCCAGTGTACCGCCTTGTTGCTACGGTTCAACACGCCGTAAGGCAAATCCGCTATCACGGCATCGACACTGCCGTTCGCCATGAGCTTCATGCCCTCGATACAGTCCATATTATATATGTTGTCAATCTCTATCATGGCTTCCGTTTTTACTGTTTCTCACGTCCGTTCACCAGATAGACGAAAGTGCCGTATTTCAGCTTTACCTTATTTTTTTTGATAGCTTTGCCGATGGCATTGCTCGTTTTCTGGTAGGCATTCGTAGCGGCTTGCATTCCCCATTGCGAGAGACTGTTGCCGTAACTGCCGGTATTCATGTTCAGATTCCCCGACACCGCACCGCTTGCCACATCCTTGCTCGTTTCCCGGAACTGGCTGTTCGGTACATAAAGCCCCTCCATGCCGTCCGTGTCGTAAAGGGACAGGCTGACCTTCACCAGTTCGTCCTCGATGAGAATGCTGGTGATGTTCCCCTTCACACGCCCCGACGAGAAGCCGCTCATGGTGGCATACAGATACGACCCTCGTTTGACCACGCACTCGTTGATCTCCACGTCGTCGAGCAGACGCAACCGCACACGCGAGCCGTCCACCGCTTTGATGTCCTCGTCGATAATGGCCTTTATCAGTTTCGGTTCACGGGCATTGACCGCAAGCGTATTGAAGTAATCCGAAGCCGTCTTTACCTTGCGTACCACTTCGCTGGGCGGTTCGTTCTCTGACGGGGCTTTTACCGAACGGCTCTCTTCCTCTATTTTTCCCTTAACCTCTATGGTTGCCGTCGGGGGTTGCGCCGATGCGGTACTGTCCGTATCGGTCGCCGGTAATACCTCATTGCGTCCTCTCAACCTTGCTTCGGCAAGGGCTTTCTCCAGTTCCGCGAGAGCTTCTTGCTCGCGCGTCTTGGCATCGGCAATTTGCGCTGCCGCAGCCTTTTCCTGCTGTTGCTCATCGAGCAGGGCGATGTCGTCCACCGTGTATTGCGATTCATATTCTTCCTTGTTGTCATCGGGTTCATCTCGTTCTATGTTATCCACTGCGGAGTAATCCTGTATCTTACCCCATGATTTGGCCATGTTCTCGTACTTGCTGCCTATGCCGTCACCGCCTTTAAGCCGGGCATCCGGCAAATCGGGGTTCAAAAACTCCGTTGTCTGCAGCGTCTTGTCCGGAATCTCCGCCGTTTCGGTCTGAAACAGGTCGAAGATGAAGTACGATGCAACCAGAAGCGGGATATACAGGACAGCCGGAAGCATATACTTCGGCTCCCTGAAATTGATTTTATCAAATATCTTCATCATACATCTTTTAATTGAGTTGTACATACTTGCCTTCAATGCTGCAGTTTTTCAGCACTTCTGCGTTTTCCACTCCGAATGCGATCAGGATGCTGCCGCAACCGGGAGAATCGCCGCGTGTTCCGTCCGGGCGGTAAAACCGGATGCGGTGGCGCAGGAATTTCATGCCCGTCGCTTTCTCGAAAATGACGTCCTGAAACATTTTGGAATCGCAACGGTTGAACAACAGCGCGATGCCGTTGCCGTGTTCCGCCAACTTTCGGACAAACTGTTCGATAAGGGGACGCGAGTACGGAGGATTGAGCCATACACGCCCTTCCCATTTCAGGGACAATCCGTCCATGTCCCGGTCATACATGACCTCGGCGGTCGGCCACAACGGACGGACAGGGGCGCAAGGGTCAAGGTCGAACCTGCCTAACGCTTTCAGCACCTCCTTCGGGGTGTACCATTCGTCCGACGAGCGGACTGATTTTTCAAATCGTGTATTCATAAGCACTCCTTTATTGCGGTTCATATTTCTTGTTCTCGTTCCGATTTTCCCTTATTTCACCCCCTTGCAGCCTCTTGTGTCTTTCCCGCAGCACCGAATCCTGCATTTCCGTCGCCGTGCGTGTCGGCCGGCTGTTGCGGTATGCCATCGTAATGCGATAGATGTTCCAAGTGAACCCTCCGATAGCGAAACCGAAGACGATGACCAGAAAAAGTATCCGGTGCGCGTTGGCGAATCCCTGTACCTTGGCGGCAGCCTTGTCGATACGTGTCGCTTGGGCGAACTTTCGTCCGGCGGACACCTCCCGCTCGTAACGGTCTTTGTATTTCGGATCGTTCTTGTCCGGCATCTTTTCACCGAAGAGCATCCGCCTGAATCCCTTGATATTCATAAACTCCGTTGTTTAGTAGTTGATCTTCGTTTTCTGTTCGATGTCCTTGTTCAGCAGGGTACGCCAGTTCACGATAAGCAGCCCATGCGGATTGTTCTCTGTTCGGGGTACACGCTTGAGCTGTCCTGCCGTCACCAGTTCACGCATCAGGATATTGCTCCGTCGCTCGATGCGCTGCCGTCCGTAGTAGGTGAACTCCATCTTCTCCTTGTTGAAAGCCACGCTGTCGCAATAGATGGAGAACACCGAACTCGTACCCAAAATGTTGGAGTAGAAACCCTTTTCCTTGAGCGTGTTGTATTGTGCCAACCCCGTCTCATCGACTAAATACATCGCTTTTTCCATCGTATAGCGGATATATTTGTCATCCGGCGGTAACGTGAAAAAATAATGATGAAACATCTCCACATGGCTTTTGGCTTCCACATCAAGCGTTTCGTCCATTGTCGTGCGATTCACGAGGATAGGCACGTTGCCGTCCAGCACATACACCTTCTTCTGCGCATCCGAGACCATCGTCCGGGCTGTCCAGATGCTTGACAAGCTGATGATGACACATCCCACGAGAAAAGCGGTACAGATGATGCCCACCAGTCTGATTTTGTTTTCCAAATTCTTGATGACCATCGGTTATTCCCTTTTACCGTTCAACATCTGTACATATTCCGTGTGCAGCATGGGTATGACCGCATCCCGAAGTTCCGTCAAAAGATTCTCGAACTCCGCCGAGAATATCTCCACGTAATAGCCCTGCATCTCCACATGGACAAGCACCCACCAGATTCCTCTTTTGCGCTTACCAGCGTTCCGCTGCAGCAGGGCAAGACGCAGCTTGTACGTTAGGTACGTCACTAAGGGGGCGATGTACCGGTCGTCGTACTCGAAGGCTTCGTCCAGTTCTTCATACTGCGGGTCGATGCGGTGGTTCTCCGCCACCTCGCAAACCTCTTTTCTCGCTCGTTCCTGTGCAAAGGACATAAATTTCTCATCCTTGCACCAGCTTTTGATTTTCTCTTGCAATTTCATGTTGTTATGATTTTTATTGGGTTTATATTATCTTTTGCGGATTATCTCATGATGCCGCCCAACCCTCCGGTTGCCGTCATCTTCGCCTGCTGTGCCACGCCCTCGCCGAAGTTTCGGGTAGAGAATGCCGTGTCGCCCTCCGGTATCATCCATGCCGCCAAGTCCGGAACAAGGTTCAGGCACTTGAGAGCTACAATCGAAGCCGCCATCAGGTAGCCCGCCGAGAAGAACGAGTTCTGCAGGTAGGCGGCCATCGTCTGCTCGCTGGCGGTTATCGCCGTCAGGTTCTCGATTTGGATGCACAATACAATGTCAAAGAGCAGCAGCACGTAGAAGCCCACGAAGTAGAGCATCGCCCCGTAGAAATGCACCGTCAGATAGCGTGTCAGCCACTTCGCCCAAGCACCTTCCCATTTTGGCAGGATGCTGAACGCCCACTGTATCGGCCCGAAAATCGTCAGCATTCCCAACAGGATTTGTTGGCAGTAAATCGTAGCCCACCAACCGATTCGGAACACCACGAGGGCAATCAGCATGATAATTTTGTCTATCCCCACGATGACACCTGCCGTCAAAGACGTGAACCACAACTTCGCCGCATCCTTTTCCATGTTCGTCACTTCGTCCACACCGGTCTGCTCCATTGTCGCCTCTATCAGATTGGGATCGGATGTGCCTGTGTGGGCGACATCCGCCTGTGCCTGCAGGTTCGTGTACATCGTGTCACGCACATGGATGAGCTGCTGAACTTCCTCGAACCTGTCCGATATCTGTGAAGCTTCGGCTTCATACAGGTCATGGGTGTACGAACCTATGCAGTTAGGGATGTAGGACAGGAAATCGAGAAAACACCAGTTGTTCCGGCTCCCCGCCATACCCGTGTCCGCAGGCGGATACCACCAGCAGATGATAATCGACACGGCAAGCGGCCTAAACAGCTTCATCACGTCCAACGGCTCGTGCTTTACCATCATCTTGTAGGCGATACCTGCCGCCATGACGATGGAGAACAGTGCCGCGAGTGCCATGCACATCTGCAATATCCACCAAAAAGGTCCCTGCGCACCGGTAAAAGTCGCGTCAGTCAGAAACTCGTTGGTCTGAAAGATGACATCATCTATTTCCTCCTCCAACAGGTTGATGCCGAAATCCGAAAGTATATCTCCGTTTGCCATAGCCCTGTCTTTTTATTTCCCTCTGTTTACACTCTCGTTGTCATCTTCGCCGTTTCCGTTGCTGCCCGATTGCGAACCACGCACCGCAAGGCGTGATTCCTGCCACCGGCTCATGGCATTGCGGACAATACCGCCTTTATGCAGGGTACGGTTGTCCGTTGCGTTCAGCAGTGCATTCGTCACCGTTGCGTTCTGACGCTTGGCAAGGTAGCCCACTAAAATCTCGTTCTGCCGTGCCACATCCTCGTAAATGCGCAGATACTCCTTCTTTCGCTGGGCATTGGGCATATAGGCGTCTTTCGTGGCTTTGATGGCACACTGATAGACGTGGTAGTATTCCGTCCACCGTTCCTTGTCGGCCGGAGTGCCACCGGACAGGAGAATACGGTCGATGTTGCGCCGGAACCGCTCCATCTGTCCGCTGACCTTATCGCCCTCGGCAAGCCATGCGATGTCCACCTGCCGGTCGGCAACGTTCAACGCCTCGACCTTCGCCCGCTTGACCAAGGCCGAATCAATGGCTTCCGCTTCGTCCACCTGGTTGTAGAGATTGATACCGGCAAGCGTGCGGAACGAGAGCTTGTTTTTGGCCGCTGCCGACTTCTTGTATTTGTTGTGCAGCACGGAATAATAGAGGTCGGGCGAGAGTGCGCCCGTACCGGTCTCCATGACCGTTACCTGATTCTGCTTCGGCGAATCATGGTTGTACGTTACATACTGTGCGTGTACGGCTGTCGTTACGGTGACCGCCACCGCCATGAGTAATAGTTTTCTGTTCATATTCTTCTCTTTTTGTCGTTAATAATCCAGTCTTCCGGCTCCGCGCCAACGCCCGAAGGCGTCATCGAGAATCTCCCGCATGGTGCGGGAGCGATATACCTTTGCCTTCCAATAGCCGATACGCACCTGTATATACCGCCATGTCTCGAAATACGCACGGTTCAGATGCCGCTCGATGTTGTCCAATGAGCGGTTGATGGCCTCCAACACCATCAGCAGGTCGGAGGTCGAGCAGGCTGCCGCTCCGGTGGCATACAGCACGAGGTCGCTCACGGACTTGTAGAGCTGTTCCCCCTCACGGGCAATCGCCCTCAGCCCCCTCGCATTGATGGAGATAATCAGGGTATCTGCGGATTCGATGCGTCCCCGTTTCAATATCTTCGCATTGAAATCCTCCAACAATGATTTATAGTCGCCGATACGGTCGCTGACCGATGTGTAGGTATTCTTGACGTTCAGCACCGTGCGCAACGACTGGTACATGACGTCGATGACATCGAACGCACGGGTGTACCGGTCAAGGTCGATATTCAGCTCTTTATAGCCCCCGACTTCCTTACAGCTGTATTCGTGCAACAGTTTGTTGCTGTACTCCAAGGTACTGCGGGCCAACAACAGGCTGCGCTGCTTCTTGTGGTCGTTGATGTAGGCTTCGACGGAGACTATATCGAAAGTCCACTGCGCCTTGGCGATACCGGGCAGCAGGAAGAGCAGCAATGCGGCTATCCGTAAAATGCGTTTCATGGCCGCACCTCCTTTCCGCCGTTTCTGCCGCCATCGTTCCGAAACGTCCGTGCGCTCTCCACCCAGCGGTCATGGCATTCCTCCACGAGCGTCAGCCTGCGGCCTTCGTCCGTGTCCAGTCCGGGCAACACATCCTTCATCACGTCAAGGATGCTCCGCTTGTAGTGCATCATCTTTTCCAGCGATACCAAGTCGGCGTATATCCTTGTGATTCTGCTGTCCACCTCCCTCGCGATTTCGAGGCGGTCGCTCGACCACAGCAGATGGTACACGTCGCCGGACGGAGTTTCCTCCAGCGGTGTGCTGCGGGCGTATTCCGTCGTGATTTTGCAGGACGGGTGTTCACGGGCGATTTCGGCGATGCGGTCGTTCACTAATTTGGTTTTCTCCGCATCCGAAAGCCCCGGATCGAGTGTCAGCACATCGGCGACGTGCGTGTCCGTATAGACCGAGGTCAGTTCCCATTGGATTTGGATGATGGCACGGTGAATCTTGATGCCGAGAAAATATTTCGGCTTGCGGGCAATCGAGACCGTAGCCTTGAATGTGATGATGCCGTTGATGTTCGGCATTGTCGCCTTGCGCACATACGAATAGCCGTTCCACGATCCGCCGTCCTGCCATGTCAGGCCGTAGGCAGCCTTGCAGTCTTGCATGATAGCTGGAATGCGGTAATAGTCATCCGTCGCTACGCTGTTGTCGTCTGCGGCTTCCGACTTCGCCTGAGCATAGTCGGACTGTTTCTTCTTCCACTCCGCGAGTTCGCCTTTCAGACGGTCTATCCGTGTCTTGTTTGCATTATACTGCTGTCGGTAAGCCGCCGCATCCTCAATGCTCGCCGTACTGATTTTCTTCAGCAGGACAGCGTTCTCGTTTTCCAATGTCCCGATTTGCGCTTCAAGATTGGCCGCTTGGCTGTTTGCCTCGTTCAACAGCGCATCCAGTTCCGAAAGGTCGAGGTTGTTTTCCGTCACCGAGGTCTGCATGGCGCACTCCTTGGTGTGGGCATTCAACGAGCTGCCGCATTTACGGCACTTGTATTGTGTCGAGCCCTGTCCGAGCGTAACCCCGTCGGAACAGGTCACGCTGATGGTCACGCTCTCGCATCCCTTCAATTTGGCGGCGTCCGTTGCTTGGTAATAGTTCCGCGTACCGGAAGATATATAATAGGTGTAGCCGTCCTCGTTTTCGTTGAACTCCGCAAGTCGGACATTCAGTTGCGCCCGAAACGTATTCAAGTCCATCGAGTAGGAATCGAAGACTTCCTCATAGACAACTTCTTCCTTATTCCAGCTTTTGCTCACATGGATTTCGTATGCGTATGCCTTTTTGGTCTGCTTGTTTTTCTTGCTGATGATATAGGCACTCATCCAATAGTTGATGCTGTAGCTGAACCCGTCGTTCTGGTTGTTCAACTGCTGCACGCGGTTTCTTGACCAACCGGCATATCCTTCCGAGTTGGCAAGTACCTGTTCCCGTTGCGAGGCGTTGGGATAGAAATTCGGGTCGCTCGTGTTGAACCGCACCCATGCGCCCCCGTTCAGGATGCTGTTGTCGTCCGTCGGAGGATAGTAGTCGCACAGCGATACGCTCCCTTGGTCACGCCGGGCAATGTACCACCGCTGCGTGTAATAGTTCCCCATCGCTTCGTCCAGGTAGTCGGTCATCCATGCCGTGAGGTTGTAGTTGCTGAAGTTGAACAGACCGGCCACGTTGTCCGGACCACCCACCATGTCAATCAGCAAGCCGCCGATGTCATGTTCCGCCTGCTCGAATAGACTCCCGTAGTGTTCATACAGGTTGCCGATTTCTTCAACCTTTCCGCCCATCAGGTCATGGAACGAGCTGCTTTGCAACAGGGCGTCACCGAGATTGGCAATGCCTGCCGTTGCAAGGCCGACACCCGTGTTATAAAGGTTGTCGAGGTCGCTTTTCAGGTTCTCGTGCGTGAAGTTGCCCGGTATGTGGGCGAAGTTGTCCATCATCCGCTGCCAGTCGATGTTTCCCGTTTCGGAGAGCTTTAGCAAGGGGGCAATCTCCGGATTGATTTCGAGAAAGGCGATGTCCGAAAAGGTCAGCGTGCTGTTGGTCACCACGCTCTCGAACTGCATACACAGACTTTTGGTATCGTCGCAGACTTTCATCAGGTAACTGCCCCAATAGATAGCCGTTTGCGGCGAATGGAGCATCTGCTTCGCCACCACCCATATCTTGGGCATGATTTTCTCCGCCACCATCCGGTAGATGCGCCGGTAGTAGTAGTTCTCCGTGCGGCTGTTCCAGATGCCGAGGTCGCTCAGGGCTTTATGCTCCAAGAACTTGGCCGCGAATATCCCGGCGGTAGCGACCTCCGCTGCCGTGTAGTGCTTGAGGATGTCATCGACCTGCTCCCGGTAGTACCCTTCGGCGACCGCTTCCGTACCGAAGGCGGCCACCATCGCCGCAACGGTACGGGTGTCGTAGTTCACGCTGTAATACTGGGCGTGAACCGTCTGGCAGAGTGCGACCGAGGCGATGGTCAGGATAAGGAGTAGTCGTTTCATGGCTGCAATGCTTATTTGGATTCATACACGGGACGGAGGTTGAGCACACGCCCCGTCTCGTTTACTTTTTGTGCAAAAGGCAGGGACTTCCCGATACCGCTGGCATCCCAGTCCCGGCAATATGCCTCGATAGCTTCCTGGTGGCTGCACCGAAGTTCCTTCTTGTAAAGCTTCAGTGCCTCCTTTTCCGCCCGTTCGGTCGTGTAGGTCATGTAGCACTCGTGCGGCTCTTCCACGCCATACACGCCGCTGGTCGTCCCCCGGCGGATGAACACTTCGCGGAAGAAGCTGCGCCCATCCTTGTTCTCCAAGCGGTTGATGGTAAATATCTTCTTGCAATCCACCTCGGTCAGACCAAGAATCTTTCGGATTTCGTCAAAGCGTTCCTTGAACTTGCTTTGATCCAGCAGCATCACCACGTCCGAGTTGTTGATGATGGCCTCCTTCACGATTTCGCTGCCGATGATGTCCTGTATCTCCTGCGTCACCACGCCAACAGAAGCCCAAAATTTACGGGCGGTCTTGTACATGAACTTGATGTATTCCGCCATGAGCGGGCTGGCAATGGCCTTCCACGCTTCCTCGATGACAAGGACTTTACGGTTCTTCTTGATGCGCATTTTCTGCAGGAACACGTCCATGATAATCAGTGTGACAATGGGAAACAGTTTCTTATTTTCCTTGATTGCATCCACTTCAAAGACAATGAATGTCTCGTCAAACAGTGCCGAATCCACTGTCTCGTTGAGAATTTTCTCATACGCACCGCCCTTGTAGAACGGCTGCAGCATGGTCGAATAGGTCGAGTAGCTGATTGTCGTGATGTCGTTTTCGGTGCAGATCTGCTCCAGACGGTCGAATGAGTAGTCAAAGAATGAGTTGAAACTCAGCTCCGTCACTTTGAGGGCCGCCCGCCGTGCCTCAAGCACCTCTATCTGTTTGCGCACCATCTCATCCACCTCTCTGGGTGGTTTGTTTGGGTTCTTTCGGCTGGCCGCCGCAAACAGGTTTTTCAGCAGTACCTCCCGTTGCTCGTCGGTGTATCTTGTAAATCCGTTGAAATAGGCATCATAGTAGTCTATGATTATCTGCTCGACAATGCGGAACTCAATTTCGGGGATTTGGCTGTCCGACCCTTTCCAAATCATCAGGATAAGGTTCTTGAGGAAGTCTATCTTCTCGATGTTGTATTCCTCCCGGTTGATGCGAAACGGATTCATCGTGATAGGCCGTTCTTCGGTATAGCTGATATACTTGCCGCCCAGATACTCGCACAGTCCCTCGTATGAGTTTCCCGTATCGACCATGACCACATCCGTTCCCTGCTCATGGAGCTGGCGCACGACCGAGTTGATATGAAAGCTCTTGCCACTCCCAGAAGGCCCCAGACAAAAGAAATTCGAGTTGTCCGTCAGCTTGTTCTTTCCCTCTTTTCCCGTGATGTCAATAGCCACCGGCACACCCTGACGGTCGGTGTAGTAAATCTTCAGCGGTGTTTCCTCGCTGTGCAGCACGCGCTCCTTGTACATCAGGCACATCGCCGCATCGGAAAGGGTCAGGAAACGGTCGTATTCCTCATTGAGCGTGTAGCAGTTGCCCGGAAACGAACCGACGAACAGTTCCAGTTGGTTGTACGCCCGCTTGCTGATATGGATGCCCATGCGCCCGAATGCGTTTTCCAAGTGGTTCGTACACTTTTGCAGGTCTGCACCGGCAGATACGGCTACCACCATGTTGAAGTGCGTATATACCAGTTGCTTGCTTTCACGGGCAATGACCTCCTGCACACGCTTGATGTCCTCGACCGCCATCTGGTTGTTCGGGTTCGGAATACTCGCGTGGCGGTTCTTCTTTTTGTCGAGCATCGCCAGTTCCCGTTTTTGGTTGGGTAGGAAGATGACTTGGTTATAGACCACCGTCTCGGCGTCCGGTATGTTGTCCACCACCGAAGCCAGATCGACCGGCATTTCCGTGTTGTTCACCTCGATGTTCGTGTACGGACGTATCATCGAGGGCAGTGCGGCACAGTCCACGTCCACAAGGCTGTACACCTTGCAGCGTTTGTCGCCCATCGACACCGTTTCATCGTCCGCCTTGAAGTTCGTCATCGACACGGTGCGGTCTTTGAAGTTCATGGCGAAGTAGCGGTCGACATACTCGCTCGCCTCGGCTTTGTTCAGGAACCTGGCCTGTACGCCGCTGTCATGCAGTTGGTCATGCACCTTGCGGATTTTCACGAGGAAATCGCGCCACTTCTTGTTGTCGAACGAGAACAGGCGGCTCTTTTTCGCCTCCTGCGTGATGGTCAGGTAGCAAAGGCTGTCCGTGTAGGGACGCCCTTTGAAGTAGCGGAAATACGACGCCGACAGGAACTCCTGCCCGTCAGCCGGTTCGCTTGCAAACTGTTTCCTGACGAAGATATCCTGCTTGTGGATGGCGTACCCTTCGCCTAAGGTCTGCGCAAGGGCGGTGAACAGGTGCGTGAAGTCGTAGTAGCTATCTATGTCCGCCGAATATTTCTGTACCGGATTCTCTATCTTAAGTACGGCGGAATATTCGCCGGTCTTGGTGTACAGCACACCCACACCGTCCGTTTCCTCCGCTGAGAAATAGATGTCCTGAAAGATTCGCTTGCGCTTGCCGCCCGTACCGAACGCATAGACCGACAAGGCCATACCCGCGCACAAAGCGACAAAACATAAAATGATGTATAGGGTCATTTCGATATACGTGTAATTAAATAGGGGCAGGTTCGCCTTGCTTCAAGACAAACCCGCCCGCGTTCAACAATCAATAAAGCCATGCACATTGCCGTGATGGTTTTTCTTTCGTCAGATCTTGCGCGAGTGGGCATACACATACACACCCGGAGCGACCTTCTTGCTATGCAGTCCTTTCCGCTGTTTGAGAAGGATGAGCACGATACCGACCGATACGACGGTAGCCAGCACGACAAGCCCGGCAATGAAACCGAGCAGGCAGTAGGCGGCGACAAAGCCGACAATGGCTCCGCACGTCGTCACCGCCGCCCAATATATGTACCGGCCTTGGATGCCCAAAAACTCAAGAGGCCGTTGCAGTCCCTTGAACAGCGGATAGTCCGGATAGCGTTCGTCCTTGCTTTTCATACTTATCCTTGATGTTTAAGCGGCAATACCGAAGAACAGAGGCAACGCCTTGGCCGCCGCAATGAGGAAGATACATGCTCCCACGACCATCATAATCTTCTTCTTGACGTCCTGCTCCTCGTTGTTCATGGCGATATATACCGAGATTGCACCCACGATGGCCACAACGCCGGCAATGGCGTAGCACAATTTCACCATAATAGGCACATACTTGGCAATCTCATCGGCGACAGTGGATAATGCGCTCGTACCGGCGGAATAGTCGCCTGCGGAGTTCTGCGCTTTCGCCACCATGCCGGACAGCAGCATGAAGGAGAACATCATTACTTTGGTAGGGATTCCGTTGACGAATCCGAATGCCTTGCGGCACAGCTGTTTGGTTTTCTGAAACATACGTTTACTTTTTTAGTGAATATTTTATTTGTCTGCGACCTGATACAAGTAAGGTTATATGCGGTAGCCGAAGAAAGCCGGGAAAACATAGAATGCCCCGATCAGGAACAGGCACGCGCCGACAAGCGTCATTATCGACTTGGTGATGCCGTCCTCGCCCGTGTTCATCTTGATGTATATCTGACAAACGGACACGATGACGTAAACCCCGGCTATGGTGCAACAGATATACTGGACATAGAGCATCATCGTCACCACGAAGTCGTGCATCGTGGCCAACGCGTCCGCTCCCCAGCTATAGTTCACGCTGCCGCTTTTGGCAAAAGCCGTGTAGGGGAACGGGAGGCACAGCGCACATAGAATCTTTTTAGCTTTCGACATCTCACAACCGGTCTTGAATTGGGTTCCACTTTATTTCCGGTCGGTTGTCTAACCGTCCCTTGGAAATCATAGCCTTGTACATCTCCTCCGACGTGCGTGCGTCCGACAGGTAAGGCGTGGTCTCTTCCATCTGTTCCTCCGCCTCGGCCTTCAGCCGTTCCAGTTTCTCCTGCGCCGTTCCCGGTTTGTCCTTGATGTCCTCCTCAGGGGATGTTTCGGAAGAGGTAGCCGTACTTTCCGTCTCGTAGTTCTCGCTACCGATACTGAAGCCGCTCTCGCTTTCCGTGACAGCCACACTCTCTTCCTCTTCCGGTGCGCCGAGGTCGAAAACTTCCTCGTCCGGTTTGTCCGTCCCCTTTTTCCCGTAGAGGTCATGCGCTATGATGACGGCGTAGTAAATGATGTAGGCAACCGTCAGGACAATGGCAAAAATGAAATATGAGTTCATGTATTTAGTATGAATATTAAAAATTCGTATTAGTATGATTTTGCAAAGAAACGCACGAAATATAAAACCATAAAATAATTGAGCATTAAACATCTGTTTCGTTAATGAGATTTGTGTAAGTTTCAAAAATCGAACTATTAAATCGTACTATATTGCAGTCTCTATGGTGGGAAATGGAGAAATCGGGGCATAAAAAAAGCTCTCGTGGTGGAGAGCTTTAGGTGGCAAAAGAGAACATTGAATATCAGCGTTTCTTTCCGCGCAGGTAGTCGTTCAGGTCTTTGTATTCCGCATAGTGGCAAGATTCATCGCTGACACGTCCGCCATACATCCCGGCAATGGTCTCTGTGGTTCTCTGCCCGGCAAGGTCATTGTCGAGATAACAGTGAATGTCCGAATACTCCTGTAAACGTGCCAGCGTCTTTTTCAAATTGTTTACCGAGTTCATCACGAGGTAGTCGCATGGTATGGCAAGACAGACCGTCCGGTCGCCTGCCAGTTTCAGTGTCATATAAGAAAGAAAATCCATGAATCCCTCGAAGACACAGACGTTTTCCTGTGTCTCTTCTGTCAGATGTCTTATCAATGAGATGTCCTTGTTATTCAGGCATCCCTTGTAATAGGCGTTTCGCACCTCGTAACCGCCTGATATATTGCCGAATGCGAGAGCGAAGTAATGACGGCCTCGCAGTTCGTAATGCACCTCCTTGCAATACATACGGCTGATGTCCGCGTCGATAAGCCGGGATTGGAGGTAAGAGAACAGGGCGTGATGACGGAGTGGAATCACGATCACGTCTTTCATTTCAGCCTCCACCGGTCGGGGTGGAGCGGTCAGCATACGGGTTCTCGGTAGTGATGCGCCATTCACAAGCCTCTCTATATACGCCAGGGCCTCGCTCACGCAGTCCGTCCGGCAAATGTATTTTGCCAGTTCCACCAGGTCGCCACCGGTCGCCTCGCCGAAATCGTACCATTCATTGATGCGGTCATTCACTTTGAACGACGGGGTACGCTCGTTCCGTAACGGTGAGAGATACCAGTATTGTCCCGATTTTATGTGCTGCGTATGGTGACCGAGACGTGCCAGAAAATCCACGATACGCACTTGTTTTGCTTCTGCTATGGTCATGTCTTTTTTCTTTCACTTGGTTTCACGAAAATGGTTTAGTTTAGTTTTTTCCTATATATATAAATACTAAAGTAAACTAAATCATACAGGCCCGCGCCCGGCATCATTCTTCATCAAAAAGCATGGCCTCGGTAGGCGTCATGTCATAATAGAACAGCTTGTCCCGTTTGATGATGAGCTTGAGGTTGTCTATCAGGTATTGCATCAGTTTTATCATGACGCTCCGACCACGTTTGAACCCGATTGCCTCATAGGAGACCATCAGGCTTTGCAACAGGTTGTCGAATCCCCGGATAGGCTTTTCCCCGAAAGCGGCGGAGAGGGCTTCCCGGTGCTGTTCGATGCTCAGCTCCGTGAACCCCGTCCGAGCCTTGGGCTTCGGGGGCTCTCCGAACGAGTGTCCTTCCGCAATGACGGGCAGCCCAGTCTCGTTGATGGTGAACGCAAACGGCTTGAACTCCTTTTCCCGGATATGGAGCGCATGGACTTCGCTGATACCGGGATTCTCGTTGCTCTTGCTGATGACAAGCACGGTTTCCGCCTTGTTGCTCATTTCCGTACCAATGTGTCCCCGCACATTATTATCCCCTTTGTTCAAATGGAGTACACAATGGATATGCAGGTCGTACCTTGAAGACCATTCCATCATCCGGTTGATGACTTCCACCGATTCACCGGTGCTGTTGATGTCAAGCATCAGGTCGCGGATGCCGTCAATGATGACCAGCCCATAGCCTTTGTTCTGACGCAGCGCATAGTCGATGACCTCGACACGCACCGACGGCGAATATTCACGCAGGCAGAAGAAGTCGAGATTCTCCGGGTCGGTTGTCGTGGGCAGCCCGGCCAGCCGCAATATGCGCTCCAATACCGAGCGGCAATGGAAACGGCTCTGTTCCGTATCGACGTACAGAATCCGCTGTTTGCCTTCGGGCAGATGCGCACGGTAGTTCAACACTTGTTTCCCGGCCAATGAAGCGGCGACAAGCGCAGAGACATTAAACGTCTTCTTCGACTTTGCCTTTCCTGTCGATGCACTGAAATTGCCGAGCGTGGCAATCGTCGAGTTGTCTATCCAGATGATTTGCGGCGGGGTCTCATAAATGTCCGTTGCCTTGATTTGCGAGGCCAGAAGGATGTCCGACAGGCGGTGTTCATCCATTCCCATATCGGCTGAGCGGTCAGTCTTTCTTTCGTTTTCCATTGCGTCTCTTATTAAGGAACGGTTCTGTGGCGGCGGCTTCCGTCGCCATGCGCACGGCCTCGTTCACTGTAGGTTCATAATTCTGCAACAGCCATTCGTCCAATTCCTCCTTGGCGAAATAGACCATTTTACCGCGCGGTTTGTAGTGCGGTATCTCCTTGCTCGATGTGAGCTTGTACAGCATACTTTCAGAAACCCCGATATACATACAGGCTTCCTGAAACGTGAACACTCTCTTGGTCGTGAAGATGGTATTTTCCAGCAACGTGATACGCTCCAAGAGACTTTCGACCGGTTCCAATTTCTTTAGTACCGATTCGATGGCGGCGAGCCGTCCGCTCATCCGCTCCATGAATGTCATTCTATTCGGCATAATAACATGGTTTGATTTTTGACAATGGAGATGCAACCTCCGTTATGCAGCGCGCTAACGGAGGTCAAAGGTATGTCCGGTAAACGAAGATGCCGTGATTTGGGGAATGATACTATGCGCGTATCATTGCAACTCTCATGCTTTTACCTTTCACATACTTCGCTTCTTGTCACTTCCTGTCATTCTTTCAGCCGGTCAATGGTCTTTCGGATGCCGTATGCGACCGATGTCATGTTGTTCTTGATGGATGACAGCGCGGAAGACAGGGTCGATACCGAAACGGAACGTGTCCCGTCCTTGGACTGCAGGAATGCACCCTTGCCGAGAACATTCTGCCACCGGGACTGGATAAGCGAGTTTTCAAGAAGCGCGTCGAACAGGATTACCACACGGCGGATATTGTTCACTCGGATGGAAAAGCCTTTCTTACAGGCGAAAAGAGCCTCCATGTCTTCAATGCGTACAGAAACACAGAACAGATGATAAGTATTGGCACAAGCCACAATACTTTCCATCTGTTCCGGGGTAAAATCACAGCCAAAAGAAAGGGAGAGATCTGCCGGTCGGTCAATGTGGGGCGGACCGAGCGGAGGCAACGATTCCGAGGTATCATACATCCGTTTCAGCTTCATGCACTCGTCAAACGTGAAATTCGGCGTAGCAAAGCAAATCTGGACGAAACGGGCGTACTCGGTCAGCAGCCCCTTGACGATGTGGATGTTCATTTCGTGGCAGTTCCGGCAGGCCGCATGGTCGCAGTCTATGTACCGGTGTCCGTTTACGAAATCGTCCACATAACGGTGGTACTGTTTACCACCCGACACAACATCGTGGAGATAAACTGTTTTTGCTTCGGTTAGCAGGGCGAAAAGTTCATTCGCCACATCCTTCTCCGCAGCGAAGTGCTGCAGGTGTTGGCTCCCTCCAAAAAGAGAGAAGGCCGTCTTCAGGTCTTTTCATGTCGATTTACCTTTTTGAGTTTATAATATGTGATGAAAGCATTAACTTCGGTTGCGTTCACAACCGGAGCAATGCCATAAATTGATGTTTGTAAATTAGACATGAACC
Source organism: Alistipes megaguti (assembly GCF_900604385.1). Classification (NCBI taxonomy): domain Bacteria; kingdom Pseudomonadati; phylum Bacteroidota; class Bacteroidia; order Bacteroidales; family Rikenellaceae; genus Alistipes; species Alistipes megaguti. Next base: position 2,158,214 of record NZ_LR027382.1, read on the forward strand.
ACATAGTGCCGTCAATTAGTGAAACAAACCGTTTACAAGATTCACTGCCTCGTCCTTCTTCTTGTTGATAATCTTGGCATACACCTGTGTCATTTTTACGTCGGCATGACCGAGCAACTTCGAGACGGTATATAAATCCGCGCCGAGCGTCAGCATCATGGTGGCGAATGTATGCCGGCTGGTGTGATAGGAGAACCGCTTGGAGATTCCGGCTGCTTTCGCCCAAGGTTTGAGCTGCATCCTGATTGTATTGGCGGACGGCAGGTCGAACACATTATCTTCCGATGATTTTCCCCCACGTTCCGGCATCCACTTCAACGCTTCAGGAGAGAGGGGCAGGTAAATAGGCTCTTTGGTCTTTTTCATGGACACGGCCAAACGGTACTGTCCCCGGTCAACGAACACGTCTTTCCATTTCAACTTGATTATATCGCTGATGCGCAATCCGCAGAAGCAGGAGAACAGATACGCGCATTTTACTATCTCGTATTCCTCGTGGGGCATAGGAGTGTCAATCAACGCCTGTACCTCTTCGATGGTCATGTACGACCGCATACTCTCCGGCTTACGGATTTTCTCCGACTTCTCAAGCTCGTTGAAAGGGTTGGCCTTCATCTTTTTCTTCCTGACGGCAGAGTTCAACGCACCGTTCAACGCACGGTAATAATTGTGAAGCGTGTAGTTTGATATGTCCTTGCCTTTCGGATGATATTCCGTCAACAGATAAGTGATGTAGCCCCGGCAGAAGTTCCCGTCAATCTGATCCAGTGTGACCATTTCTCCGGCATAGTCTTTCAGTATGCGCATGGCAATCTTGATTTGGTTGCCGTCTTTCTTGCCCGCACTCTCTTGGGCTTCCATGTAAACCTTCATCCAGTCCAACAGATAAGTCTTGTCCTTACGGAATACGATTCCTGCCTCATTGCTGGTCAGTTCGATAATACGTTTCGACTTGATGGCATTGGCGGCATCCATTGTCGCCTGATTCTGCCTACGGGCATTATTATCCGTCTCCGGGATAATATACATCTTGAGGTATTCATACGTCCGCTTTCCATCGCGGTATATATCCAGATATAGACTCTTGCTGCCATCGCTCAACGGCTTCATCCGAAGACGAATCGGCTCTTTGACTTTTGTATGATTCTTAACTCGTGCCATAGGGATTCCTTTCTCATTTTTCCTATTGCAAATATACGGATAAGTATCGAGATTAAGAAACAAATAAGAAACAAAATTGCACCAAATAAGAGCCAATTCACTGAAAGTACTGAAAACAACTGAAAATAAAAATAGGCTTATAAAACACTGATTTATAGCTTATTTATTATCACTTTATTGGGTGTTGTTTGCATTTTGTATATATACTGCGTAAATCTGGGAAATTTCAATTAGGACAAGGAAAACGACGCACTCATCACTTGTATTGGCATGTAAGGTGTTCGCCTTCTGCTATACAGGTGTGGGGTATTGTTTATTTGTCCTTGGGCTTACCAGAGCCTCCCGTCAGATAAACGAACGACTCCACACTTTCTTTTTGGACAACTGCATCCCCGGAGTCCGGATGTGTTCAAATCATCTATCAAAATGAAGAAATGCTTCATGATGGCCGCTTTGCTCATCGGTTGCATGGCGACGGCCTCTGCTCAGGAGATCCGCGATATGTTCGGTTCGGATCAGAAGGGCGGAATCTCCTACGGCGTTCGTGCCGGTCTCAATGTTTCGAAGATTGCCGGGCAATACAGCCCCGATTCGGACGACAAGCTCGACTTCAATTCGAGGGTCGGCTTCCAGGTCGGTGCGGTAGTCGATATTCCGATCACCAACGGCTTCTACGTGCAGCCCGGGCTCCTCTTCACGACGCGCGGTGCCAAGGAGAAGTCCTCCTACAGTGAGGCGGGTTACAGCGAGGAAGCCTCCACGAAATATCGTCCCATGTATCTGCAGATTCCCGTATTGGCCTCGTTCCGCGCCGATGTGAGCGAGTCGGTGAATGTGCAGGTTCATGTCGGCCCCCATTTTGCCTTCGGGCTGGGTGGAAAATGCAAGGATTCGTACAGCGATTCCGACGGTCTGTCCGAGAGCCAGAAATATCCCTTCTTCGGTGAATCAACCGAGAACGAGGCCCGTTTCGGTGCCAAACGGTTCGATTTCGGACTCTCGTTCGGTGCCGGTGTGACCCTTCGGGAGCACTATTACGTCGGTATTGTCTACGATCTGGGTCTCGTGAATATGGCCATCGACAAGGAGTGGGGTAAGGAGGCGAAATTCCACAACCGCAACTTCTCGATTCAACTGGGTTATAACTTCTGATTTGGCGAGCGGGTGCTCGATGGTCGAGGATGACCACACCATCGATCTCTCGCAATTGGTCGGAACCTGGGAGATGACCCGCATGTATGACGGTGAGGACGGAACCTGGGACAATGAGTGCTGCGCCGAATACGGCTTTGTTGCGACGACTGAATTCCGTGAAGACGGAACCTGTGTGTTCAGCTGTCAGGCAAATGGAAATCCCCCTTCTCTCATCTATGCAACCTACGTTGTTGAAGCCAACACGATTGTGATTGCCACTGCCACTTCGGCTCAACCCGTGGTATGGCGAATCGAAAAACTGGCGGCTTCCGAATTGAATGTTGCTTTCGATTATCCCGGCGAAAACTACACGGACCGAGCCTGCTACAGGTGGATCAACCGATCGCTGACATTGATCCCGGATGCGGGGCCTTCACAAAGGCTCCGCTTTTTTATGCGCGTTGTCCGGATCCTCTCACTCCCCGCGCAATGGCCTTTTATATTCCGTTCTGCGGCTTTTACGGGATGGGGCGGCGGGTTGCTTCAGCCTGCTTACCCGTGGCAGAAAACGCCTCCTGTGGGGCGAAATCTTTTTCCATGTCCGGCGGTGGCAAATTCGGAGGTCTCAAGTTAAAAAAAGAGACCGTGGATCAACTCCACGGTCTCCGAATGTGTCGGGTGGTTTCCCCTTCCGGGGTCCACGATTAGTATTCCATCTTCGAGCGGCGAACGTAGCCGTTGTAACGCCACTTGGCGTTCTCCTCGGCTGCCTGGAAGAGCTCCTCGGCTTCGGCCGGGAACGACTTCTGGAGCGACGTGTAACGTACCTCCTTCATCAGGAAGTCGTGGAACTTCGTCCAGTCGGGCTCCTTCGAATCCAATACGAACGGATTCTTGCCCTCCGTCTCCAGTTGCGGGTTGTAGTGCCACAGGTGCCAGTATCCGCAGGCTACGGCCTCTTTGCCAACCGCCTGCGTGCGGGCCATGCCGCCCTTGATGCCGTGGTTGATACACGGTGCGTAGGCGATGATCAGCGACGGGCCGGGATAGGCCTCGGCCTCCTTCAGCACGTTGAACAGCTGCTGCTGCGAGCCGCCGATCGATACCTGGGCCACATAGACGTAGCCGTAGGTCATCGCCATGGCGCCCAGATCCTTTTTGCGGATCCGCTTGCCGCTCGATGCGAACTTCGCTACGGCGCCCACCGGCGTAGCCTTCGACGACTGACCGCCCGTGTTCGAGTAGACCTCCGTATCGATTACCAGAATGTTGACATCCTGACCCGAAGCCAGTACGTGGTCAACACCGCCGTAACCGATATCGTAGCCCCAGCCGTCGCCGCCGATGATCCACTGCGACTTCTTGATGAGCCAATCCTTGTGCTCGAGAATCTTCTTGCAGTAGTCGCAGCCGCAGGCCTCCATCATCGGAATCAGACGGGCCGTAACCTCGGCCGACTTCGACGACGATCCGCGGTTGGCGATCCACTCCTTCATGACCTCCTTCAGCTCGTCGGAGCACTTCGTGCAGTTGGCGATGGCCTCTTCCATCGTCATCTGGATGCGGTCGCGGAGCTTCTCGATACCCAGGTGCATACCCAGACCGAACTCGGCGTTATCCTCGAAGAGCGAGTTGGCCCAGGCCGGACCCTTGCCTTCGGCATTGGTGCAGTAGGGGGTCGAAGGTGCCGAACCCGAGTAGATCGACGTACAGCCCGTGGCGTTGGCGACCATCATCTTGTCACCGAACAACTGCGTCAGCGCCTTGATGTAGGGCGTCTCGCCGCAGCCGGCGCAGGCTCCCGAGAACTCGAAGAGCGGCTGTGCGAACTGCAGGTTCTTCACCGACTTGGTCTTGTCGACCACGTTCTTGTAACCGATATTCTTCGTGACGTAGTCCCAGTTCTTGGCCTGCGGCATCTGCTCCTCGAGCGGGCGCATAACCAGCGCCTTGCCCTTGGCCGGGCAGATGTCGACGCAGTTGCCGCAACCCGTACAGTCGAGCGGCGATACCTGCACGCGGAACTTGTAGGCCTTCGTCTCGCCCAGACCCTGCTTCCATTCGATGCCCGAAGCGGCGGCCTCCTCGTCGGTGGCCAGGAACGGACGGATGGCTGCGTGGGGGCAGACATACGAGCACTGGTTGCACTGGATACAGTTGGCGATCTGCCACTCCGGTACGTTGACGGCGATACCGCGCTTCTCGTAGGCGGCCGTACCGTTCTCCCACGTACCGTCCTCACGGCCGTTGAAGACCGATACCGGCAGGTCGTCGCCCTTCAGGCCGTTGATCGGCTCGACGATCTTGCGCACGAACTCCGGATACGAAGCGTGCGACGGCGTCTGGAAGCCCTTGTCCTCGATCTGGGCCCACTCGGCCGGAACCTCGATCTTGATGACCTCCTTGCCGCCGGCGTCAACGGCTGCGTAGTTCATGTTGACGATATCCTCGCCCTTCTTTCCGTAGGTCTTCAGGATGGCGTGCTTCATCTCCTCGACGGCCTTCTCGAACGGAATCACGTTGGCGATCTTGAAGAAGGCCGACTGCATGATGGTGTTCGTACGCGATCCCAGACCCAGCTCGGCGGCGATCTTCGTGGCGTTGATGATGTAGAAGTTGATCTTGTTCTTGGCCAGGTAAGCCTTCATGTGGTCGGGCAGCGTGGCGCAGGTGGTCTCGGCGTCGTGAACCGAGTTGAGCAGGAACGAGCCGCCGGGCTTCAGGCCCTTCAGCACGTCATACTTGTCGACATACGACGGAACGTGGCAGGCCACGAAGTCGGGCGTCGTCACCAGATAGGGCGAGGTGATGGGTTTGTCGCCGAAGCGCAGGTGCGACGACGTGTAGCCGCCCGACTTCTTCGAGTCGTAGGAGAAGTAGGCCTGGCAGTATTTGTCGGTCGAACCGCCGATGATCTTGATCGAGTTCTTGTTGGCACCCACCGTACCGTCGGCGCCCAGTCCGAAGAAGAGAGCCTCGAACGTGCCGGGTTTGGCCAGCGAGATCTCCTCGCCGACGGGCAGCGAACGGAACGTCACGTCGTCGGTGATACCCACGGTGAACTGGTTCTTGGGCTCCGGGAGATTCATGTTCTCGAAGACGGCCAGCATCTGAGCCGGGGTGGTATCCTTCGACGAGAGACCGTAGCGGCCGCCGATGATCAGCGGCATCTGGCCGCACGGCAGGTTCTTGCAGTTGGCGAAGGCCTCGACAACGTCCATGTAGAGCGGATCGCCGTTGGCTCCGGGCTCCTTCGTGCGGTCGAGCACGCAGACGCGCTTTACGCTCTTGGGCAGAACCTCCATCAGGTACTTGACCGCGAACGGACGGTAGAGATGTACGGTGATCACGCCGACCTTCTCGCCCTTCTTGGCGCGCAGGTAGTCGATCGTCTCCTTGATGGTCTCCGTTACGGAACCCATGGCGATGATGATGTTCTCGGCATCTTCGGCACCATAATATACAAAGGGCTTGTACTGGCGGCCGGTGATCTTCGAGATCTCCTTCATCGTGTCGGCAACCATGTCGGGCACGGCCTCGTAGAACTTGTTGGCGGCCTCACGCGTCTGGAAGTAGATGTCGGGGTTCTGGGCCGTACCGCGCGTTACGGGGTGCTCGGGGTTGAGCGCACGGGCGCGGAAGGCCTTCAGGGCGTCGCGGTCGAGCAGCGCAGTAAGTTTGGCCTCGTCGATGAGTTCGATCTTCTGGATCTCGTGCGAGGTGCGGAATCCGTCGAAGAAGTGCAGGAACGGAACGCGCGACTTGATGGCAACCAGGTGGGCAACGCCGGCCAGGTCCATCACCTCCTGAACGGACGACGTAGCCAGCATGGCGAAGCCCGTCTGACGGGTGGCCATGACATCCTGGTGGTCGCCGAAGATCGACAGCGACTGGGCAGCCAGGGCGCGGGCCGAGACATGGAAGACTCCCGGGAGCAGTTCGCCCGAGATCTTGTACATGTTGGGGATCATCAGCAGCAGACCCTGCGAGGCGGTGAACGTCGAGGTCAGGGCTCCGCTCTGCAGCGAGCCGTGAACGGCACCGGCGGCACCGGCCTCCGACTGCATCTCTACGACCTTCACGGTCTCACCGAAGATGTTTTTCCGTCCCTGGGCGGCCCACTCGTCCACGAGTTCGGCCATCGTCGACGACGGCGTGATGGGGTAGATGGCTGCCACCTCCGAGAACATGTAGGCCACGTGGGCTGCAGCGTAGTTACCATCACAGGTAATGAATTTCTTTTCTGCCATTTCAGTTAAGATTTTGGATGATATGTGTGTTTTTTTCCTTCTTATGGCTTGTCCCGAATCGTTCGGGCGTTGCAAAGATACGAATTTCGGTGGAAATTCGAAGTCTATTTTTGTTCAAAAACGTGTAATTTTTTACCGTTTTTGATGTGAAAAAAATAACAACAAAACTGTTATTTTTTTAACACCAACCAGCGGGAAATCACCGACTTGCGAAACTGGTTAACCAATAATGCATTACCCGGGGTGCTCTTCGGCGACCCTCCGTTCGAGCCCCTCTCCCGCGGCGGGAGGCGCTTCGTGCGGCCCGCTTCCCCGCGGGGCATCTCCGGCGGCCGCGCGGTTTGATCGACTGCCGCTTTTTTGTTACCTTTGCGGACATGATTCCCTATATCCGACAAACGCTGGCCAACGGACTGGTCGTCGTGGTCAACCGCGACCGCGCCTCGAAACTCGCCGCCGTGAACATCCTCTACCGGGTGGGGGCGCGCAACGAGAACCCGGCCCGCACGGGCTTCGCCCACCTGTTCGAACACCTCATGTTCCGCGGCACGCGTCAGGTGCCCAACTTCGACCTGCCGGTGCAGATGGCCTCGGGCGACAACAACGCCTTTACGAACAACGACTATACGGATTTCTACATCACCCTTCCGAAGGACAATCTCGAAACGGCGCTCTGGCTCGAGAGCGACCGTATGGAGGGGCTCGACATTACGCCCGAAAAGCTCGAAACGGAGAAGCGCGTGGTGATCGAGGAGTTCCGTCAACGCTACCTCAACCAGCCCTACGGCGATCAGATGATGCTGCTGCGCGATCTGGCCTACCGAACCCATCCCTACCGCTGGGCCACGATCGGACGGACACCCGACCACATCGAGCAGGCGACGCTCGCCGACGTGGAGGCCTTCTACCGGCGCCACTACCACCCCTCGAATGCCGTGCTGTCGATCTCGGCCGACTTGGACGAGGAGCGGATGCTTGCGCTGGCCGAAAAGTGGTTCGGACCGCTTGCCGACCGGCCGTCGGCTGCGGATCCCGTTCCGCAGGAGCTGCCTCAGCGCGAGGCCCGGCGCCGCGAGGTCGAACGCGATGTCCCGGCTACGACCGTCTCCGTGGCCTACCACATGGGACGGCGCCGCGATCCCGATTTCCAGACGGCCGACCTGATCTCCGATCTGTTGGCGGGCGGCGATTCGGGACGTCTTTACAATCGGCTTGTCAAGGAGCGGCAGCTGCTCTCGAGCGTCAATGCCTACGTCACGGGAGATCTCGATCCCGGGTTGTTCGTCTTCACGGGACAGCTGCTCCCCGGAACGACTCCCGAAGCCGTCGAGGCGGCCTTCCGCCAGGAGATCGACTCCCTGCTGCGCGATGCCGCCACGGAGTACGAGATCGAAAAGGTCAAGAACAAGTTCGAGGCCACGACGCTCTTTGGCGAACTCAATGTCATGAACAAGGCCATGAACCTCGGATTTTACGAACTGCTCGGCGATCTGGCCTTCATCAACCGGGAGGTTGACTGCTACCGGGCCGTTACGCCCGACGACATACGCTCGTTCTGCAGCCGCGTGCTGCGCCCCGAAAACAGTTCCACCCTGATTTACCGTGCCCGAAAATGAGACCGCCCCGCATTACCCCTTCGGAAGTTGACATACAGCTGGCCGAAAAACACACGCTTGCCAACGGCGTGGCCCTTTACACGCTGGCCTCGGAGGATTTCGAGGTGCTGCGCTTTTCGTTTGTCTTCCGGGCCGGATCGGCCGTGCAGACGGTTCCCTTCTCGGCCTCGGCGGCGGCCAATCTCCTGGCCGAAGGCTCCACCGAGCATTCGGCGCAGCAGATCGCCGAACAATTGGACTACTACGGCTCGTGGTACGACGTGAATATCGACCGCGACTATGCCTATATCAGTTTTGCCACGCTCTCGAAATTTTTCGACCATACGCTCGCCGTGGCCGAGGAGATTCTGCTCCGTCCGGCCTTCCCCGAGGCGGAGCTGCGTACGTACGCCGCCAAACGTCGCCAGCGGTTGGCGATCGACCGCACGAAAGTCGATGTCGAGGCCCGCGAGGCCTTTGCCCGGGCGCTCTTCGGGCCGCGTCACCCTTACGGCATCTCCTCGTCGGAGGAACTCTACGATTCGCTCACGCGGCGGGATGTCGTGGAGTTTTACCGCCGTTTCTACACGGCCGAACGTTGCTTTGTCGTCTGCAGCGGCCGCATCGGCGACCACGAACTGCAGGCTTTGGGCAATTTGGCCGGTCGGCTTCCGCGCCGAGGCGTGGTGGAGGATCCTCGCTTTCCGGCCCCGGAGACCGTTCATGAGGCGTTTGTCGACCATCCCGGGGCCGTGCAGTCATCGTTGCGGCTTGGACGGCTGCTCTTCCCGCGGCAGCATCCCGATTTCGTCGGAATGCAGGTCGTGGCCACGGCTCTGGGCGGTTACTTCGGATCGCGTCTGATGCAGAATCTCCGCGAACGAAACGGTTATACCTATGGTGTGGTGGCTGCAATGGTCAATTTCGAACGGGCCGGTTATTTTGCCGTGGCGACGCAGGTCGGGACCGATGTGACGCGCCAGGCGCTCGGGGAAATCTATCGCGAGATCGAACTCCTGCGCACGGATCCTATGCCGGAGGAGGAGCTTGCGCTGGTGAAGAACATGATGACGGGTGAGATGATGCGGATTCTCGACGGGCCGTTCGGCATTGCCGACGTCACGATCGAGAATATCCTCTGCGGGACCGACAACCACATCATCGGCGAGAACATCCGCCGCATCCGGAGCATGCCCCCGGACGATGTGCTGAAACTGGCCCGCAAGTATCTGGCCCGCGAGGATCTGGTAACGGTTGTGGCCGGCCCCGCCGGCTTGGGAAGCCGGTTTTAGAGGCGGATGGACCTCTATGGGGTTTCCGAGTCTCTTCCGCGCTCCCGCCCCGCCGGCTTGGGATGTCGGTTTTTGGGGGTAGGACCATGGAGGGTTTCTGATACCCCGCCAGCCCTCGATCAGTTCTTCAGCCGTTCTGACACCCAGCGGGTCAATTCGACAAATTCTGCTACCGACAGAGTCTCGGCACGCCGTGTGAAGAAGGGGTGCTCCGCACCGCCGAAGTCGCCGAAGACCGCCTTCAGCGAATTGCGCAGCATCTTGCGCCGCTGTCCGAACGAGGCCTTGACAACCTTGATGAAGAGCGTTTCGTCGCAGTCGAGCCTCTTTACGGCGTTCCGGCGCAGGCGGATCACCGCACTTTTGACCTTCGGGGGCGGGTTGAAAACCGTCTCGTTGACCGTGAAGAGGTACTCGATGTCGTACCACGCCTGCAACAGTACCGACAGGATGCCATACTCCTTCGATCCGGGCGGCTCGGCGATCCGCACGGCTACCTCCTTCTGGATCATCCCCACGCATTCGGGAACGAGATCGCGGTTTTCCAGCACCTTGAAGAAGATCTGCGACGAAATGTTGTAGGGAAAGTTGCCGATCAGGTGCAGCCCCCCGGGGAAGCGCTCGCGCAGGTCGAGTTTCAGAAAATCGCCCTCGATCAGCCGGGGTGTGAAATTCGGGTAGTGCGCATGAAGATATTCGACACTCTCGGTATCGATCTCGGCCCCCCAGGTCACGAGGTCGGCGCGGCGCAGCAGGAATTGCGTGAGCACACCCATTCCACACCCCACCTCAAGTGTCGGGCAGGGTGCCTCGGGTGTCCCACCCGAGAGCGAGTCGCAAATCTTGCGTGCAATGTTCAGATCGACCAGAAAATGTTGGCCCAGAGACTTTTTGGCGCGTACTTCGGTCATTTTTTCGGTCGGCGACTGCGTTTTTTCTTTTCACTGCGTTCACGGGCACGCTCCTCGCGGGCCGCACGGCGTTGCGTGAGCCGGAAGGTGTAGAGCAGACCCACGAATCCGATGCCCAGCAGCAGCACCCAGAACCAGACGGCAATGCCGCGTTCCATGAATTCCAGTGCGTAGATGATTCCGGCGATGGCCACTACCATTCCGACCAGGCGGATCACCTGCATGAAATTGATCTTCATACTGTTATTCCTCTTTTTTTGCGGTTTTGCGGCGCCGATGCTGCAGAGCTCCGAACGTCATGGCCGCCGAGGCCAGGGCCATCAGTACCGGAAGGTACCACAACTCCTGTGCGTCATCCATGGTGACGCGCCATGCCGAGACCACGGCAGCCAGAAAAAACATACCGGCCAGAATGGCCATCATTCGGTCGATCGTTCGCATCGGCTACGGAATTTTGTACTTGTCCACCTCGTCGAGGTGTTTGCGCTTTTTCTTGTGGTATTCGTTGTAGACCATCCCCGCGGCTGCCGCCACGAAGAGAATGCCCACAATGAAATCGAATGTATTCACACAGTTGGAATGGGTCACGCGCCAATAGATATTGGTTCCGAGCCATACCAGCGTCAACACCAGAAAAGCAATGGCAAGTGTAAAGGTCTTTTTGTTCATAGGCGTGGTCTTTAGGTTCTATCAATCTCTCATCCGGAGTGTCGTTGGATCTCTCCGGCCCCGGGTCTTTCCCGCGGGTTCCATACAACTTCTTCCTTTCGGTTGGAGGGGCTTCGAAACAGGTTGGGACTTCCGGTTTTTTCCGGCAGTATTCCTGCCTACTGGCATGTGGTCCTCTTTTTGCGGCCGGCAGGGCGGTCCGTTTCTTCCCTTGCGGTCCTTCTCTGCTGTCCGGGTTGTTCCGTACTCCCCTGCATCATCTTCTCTGCGGCCTTCTTTCCTGTGGCTCTCTGCTTTCCTTCCTTCTCTCTTCCCCTTCTCTCCCTTCTTTTTTCCTTTTCTCCCTTCTTCCTTCTTTCTCTTCCTCTTTTTTCTCTCTCTCTTCTCCCTCCTCTCTTCTCCCTCCGGCGGCCCCCCCCCGCTTCGGCCCCGGGTCAGTTGCCCTGTTCGCAGATGAACTGGATGCGGACCAGACGGATCTCCTCTTCGGTGTAGTCGGAGCCCAGTTCCTCGATGGCGGCATCCAGCGAATCGCTCTCGGCATCCTCCTTGAAGTAGAGGTAGATGTCCTGGATCTTGTCCTCGTCCATGAACTCCTTCAGATAGTAGGAGATGTCGAGTTTCGTGCCGGCATTGACGATGGCTTCGATTTCGGTGAGCAGCTCGTCGAAATCGAGGTCCTTGGCCCGGGCGATATCTTCGAAATCCATCTTGCGGTCGATGGACTGGATGATGAAGATCTTGTTGCCCGACTTGCTGGCCACTCCCTTGACGACCATATCCTGCGGACGGATGATCTCCTTCTCCTCGACGTAGGCCTTGATGAGCTTGATGAACTCCTCGCCGAATTTCCGGGCCTTGCCGGCACCTACGCCCGTGATGTTCTGCATCTCCTCGAGCGTAATCGGGTACTGGATGGCCATATCCTCGAGTGAGGGGTCCTGGAAGATGACAAACGGCGGCAGGCCGTGTTGTTTGGCGACCTTCTTGCGCAGATCCTTCAGCATGGCGAAGAGCTCCTCGTCGGCGGCTCCGCCCTTGCCCATCGGGGCGACGGCTTCGGCCTCCTTCTCCTCCTCGTCGTAGTCGTGGTCGAGGGTGATGGTCACGGGGTAGGGCATGGCGATGTAGTTCTCGCCCTTTTTGTTGATCGAGATCAGTCCGTAGTTTTCGATGTTCTTGTCGATCAGTCCGAGGATCAGCCCCTGGCGCAGCACGGCGCCCCAGAAGCGTGCGTCGTGATCGGCGCCGGCTCCGAACCATTTCGAGGTGTTGTGGCCGTAGCTTTTGATCAGCGCCGTATTCTTGCCCACGAGCACGTTGATCAGGTAGTCGGACTTGAACTTGTCGCCGATGTCGCGCAACGCCTCGAGAGCCATCTTCAGGGCGGCCCGGGCGTCGACCTTGGGTTTGGGGTTGCGGCAGTTGTCGCAGTTGCCGCAATTGTCCTCGGTGTACTCTTCGCCGAAGTAGTGGAGCAGCGTCTTGCGGCGGCACATCGAACTCTCGGCATAGGAGACCGTCTCCTGCAGGAGCAGTTTGCCGATCTCCTGTTCGGCAACGGGCTTGCCCTGCATGAATTTCTCGAGTTTCTGGATATCCTTGTAGCTGTAGAAGGCCAGGCAGTAGCCTTCGCCGCCGTCACGTCCGGCGCGGCCGGTCTCCTGGTAGTATCCTTCGAGCGATTTGGGCATGTCGTAGTGGATCACGTAGCGCACGTCGGGTTTGTCGATGCCCATGCCGAAGGCGATCGTGGCGACGATGACATCGACCCGCTCCATGAGGAAGTCGTCCTGATTGGCGGCGCGTGTGGCGGCATCCATGCCGGCATGATAGGCCCGGGCGCGGATGCCGTTGGCGATGAGCAGTTCGGTGAGCTCCTCGACCTTCTTGCGGCTCAGGCAGTAGATGATGCCGCTCTTGCCCTCGTTCTGTTTGATGAAGCGGATGATTTCGTGGTCGATGTTGTGTTTGGGGCGGATCTCGTAGTAGAGGTTCGGGCGGTTGAACGACGACTTGAAGACTTGGGCATCCGTCATGCCGAGGTTCTTCTGGATGTCCATCTGCACCTTGGGCGTTGCCGTGGCCGTGAGGGCGATCAGCGGGGCCTGTCCGATTTCGTTGATGATCGGGCGGATACGGCGATACTCGGGGCGGAAGTCGTGTCCCCATTCCGAGATGCAGTGGGCCTCGTCGATGGCGTAGAACGACACCTTTATTTTACGCAGGAAGGCGACGTTGTCCTCCTTGGTGAGCGATTCGGGGGCGAAATAGAGCAGTTTGGTCTTGCCGTCGAGCACGTCCTGGCGCACCTGGGCCACGGCGGTCTTGTTGAGCGACGAATTGAGGAAGTGGGCGATGCCCGATTCGGCCGAGAAGGTGCGCATGGAGTCGACCTGATTCTTCATCAGGGCGATCAGCGGCGAGATGATGATCGCTACGCCGTCCATCAGGAGTGCGGGCAACTGGTAGCACAACGATTTGCCGCCGCCCGTAGGCATCAGCACGAAAGTATCCTTGCCCTCCAGCACGTTGCGGATTACCGCCTCCTGATTCCCTTTGAATGACGAGAAGCCGAAATATTCCTTCAACTTGTCATGCAACAGGGATGAATCGAACTGTTTCATTTCGCCGTTTGTATGCTTTAAAAGAAAATTCAACGTAAAGATAAAAATTTTTTCGGAAAAAAGCATAACTTTGTAAAAAATTATATCCTGCGTCATGCGACTTTACACCAGCGAACTGGTCAAGAAATACAAGGCCCGAACGGTTGTCGACCATGTGTCGATTGATGTGAATCAGGGCGAGATCGTCGGCCTGCTCGGCCCCAACGGAGCGGGTAAAACCACCACCTTTTACATGATCGTGGGGCTCATCAAACCCAACGAGGGCCGGATCTTTCTGGAGACCGACCAGGGCCAGGTCAGCGAGTTGACCTCGCTGCCGGTCTACCGTCGGGCCCAGCTGGGCGTGGGCTATCTGGCCCAGGAGGCGTCGGTCTTCCGCCGGCTGACCGTCGAGGAGAACATCCGCGCCGTGCTGGAGATGACCGACTACTCGAAGGAGTACCAGAACGAGCGCGTCGAGGCGCTCATCGAGGAGTTCCGCCTGCAGAAGGTTCGCAAGAGTCTGGGTATCCAGCTCTCGGGCGGTGAACGGCGCCGTACGGAGATTGCCCGGGCCGTGGCCATCAATCCGGCCTTTATCCTGCTGGACGAACCCTTCGCCGGGGTGGACCCCATTGCCGTGGAGGATATCCAGTCGATCGTGGCGACTCTGAAGCACAAGAACATCGGAGTGATCATCACCGACCATAACGTCGACGAGACGCTGGCCATCACCGACCGCACCTACCTGCTCTACGAGGGCAAGATCCTCAAGACGGGTACGGCCGAGGAGCTGGCCGCCGACCCGATGGTGCGCAAGGTCTACCTCGGACAGCACTTCGAGTTGAAGAAGAGCCACCAGCTGACCCAGGAGATGAAGAACCGCAAGGGCGAGGAGTTGCGCCAGGCGGCCTCGGAGGAGGCTCGCAAGGCGGTCGACGAGATTCGCGGTGACAAGCATTGAGAACCGCCCGAGAAGGGGGGAGTAGAAGAAGCGAATGGTTGGAGGGCTTCCCGGCTGTGAGGCGAATGGTTCGAGGACTTCCCGGCTGTGAGGCAGTGAGGCGAATGGTTCGAGGACTTCCCGGCTGTGAGACAAGGTGCGGTTGTGAGACGGGGATGACTGTGAAGTGGGGCGATTGCGAGTCGGGCGCTCGAAGAGGCCTCGTTCCTTGCTCGTGGAGGTCTGCCGACAGAAGGACAGAAGGTTAGTAGGTTGATAGATATATGGACAAAACGGTTCCGCCAGGCCGCGTCAAAGGCACGCTGACGCCGCCCTGCTCGAAAAGTTATGCACAGCGTGCTCTGGCTGCGGCCCTGCTCTCCGAAGAACCCACGGTGCTGCGCAATCTGGAATTCTGCGACGATACGCGCTCGGCGCTGCACTGCATCCGTACGCTCGGCGCCCGCGTCGAACAGGTCGACGCCACGTCGCTCTCGATCCGCGGTGGTCTGAATCCCCACGGCCGGACGCTCGAAGTGGGCGAATCGGGCCTCGCCACGCGCCTCTTTACCCCCATTGCCTCGCTTTGCCGGACGCCGATCCGCATCGTCGGACGCGGCACGTTGCTCGTGCGTCCGATGACGATGATGCTCGAACCGCTGCGGCAGCTGGGTGTCACGGTGCACGACAACGACGGATTCCTGCCGGTGGAGGTCTGCGGACCGATGCACGGCGGTGAGGTGGAGGTCGACGGTTCGGTCTCCTCGCAGTTCATCACGGGGCTGCTGCTGGCCCTGCCGCGTGCCGCCAGCGACACGACGCTTCACGTGCGCAACGCCGTCTCGACCCCCTATCTGGACATGACGCTCGATACGGCGGCGCGCTTTGGCGTGGAGATCAGCCAGCGCGACTACGAGGAGTTCTACATCCCCGGCAACCAGCATTTTGCCGCTACCTATTTCAGCATCGAGGGCGACTGGAGCGCTGCGGCCATGCTGCTCGTGGCCGGCGCCACGGCCGGTGAGATCACCGTACGCAACGTCTCGATGCTCTCCAAACAGGCCGATACGGCCATCTGTACGGCGCTCGTGCGGGCCGGCGCGGCCGTGATCAACGATGAGGAATCGGTGACGGTGGCCCACCGTCCGCTGCACGGCTTCGAGTTCGATGCCACGAACTGCCCCGACCTCTTCCCGGCGCTGGCCGCGCTGGCCGCCGCAGCCGAAGGGGTGAGCACGATCCGCGGCACGTCGCGCCTCGAATACAAGGAGTGCAACCGCGCCGAGGCCATCTGCGAGGAGTACGGCCGGCTGGGCATCGAGGTCGACCTCTCGGAAGAGGATGTCATGCGTATCCGCGGCGGGGCGATCCATGCCGCCCGCACGCAGAGCCACGGCGATCACCGCATGGCCATGTCGCTGGCCGTGGCGGCGCTGAGGGCCGACGGCGAGGTGACGATCGAAGGGGCCGAGTCGGTGGCCAAGAGCTATCCAACCTTCTTCGAGGATCTGGCCCGGGTCCGCGAATCGTGAGTCCCGGCCGACTAAAACAGAACAGATCATGAATCAATACGGAGTGAATTTCCGGCTCGCCATCTGGGGCGAGTCACACGGTGCGCAGGTCGGCATCTCGATGGATGGAGTGCCGGCCGGATTGTCCCTTTCGGAGGCGGATTTCGAGGCCGATCTGGCCCGCCGCCGGAGCGGTGCGCGGGGGACGACGCCGCGGCGCGAGACGGACCGGCCGATGATCGTCTCGGGACTTTACAACGGCCATACGACCGGTGCGCCGCTGACGGTCGTCTTTGCCAACGAGAATACCCGTTCGGGTGATTACGCCAATCTGGAGCGCCATTTCCGCCCGTCGCACGCCGACTGGGTGGCCTTCCGCAAGTTCGGGGGATACAACGATTCGCGGGGCGGCGGCCACTTTTCGGCGCGGCTGACCGTGGCGCTGGTGGCCGCGGGGGTGGTGGCCAAGAAGATGCTGCCCGAAGGGGTGCGTTTCGCCACGCGCCTTACGGAGATCGGCGGATGTGACGATCCGGCGCGTTTCGACGAGCTGCTGCGCGAGGCGGCGGCCGAGCGCGATTCGCTGGGCGGCGTGGTTGAATGCCGTGTCGCGGGAGTGCCCGTCGGGATCGGCGAACCCTTCTTCGATTCGGTCGAGAGCCGGGTGGCACACCTGCTCTTCTCGATTCCGGCGGTCAAGGGGGTGGAGTTCGGCAGCGGATTTGCCGGAAGCCGTCTCCGCGGGTCGCAGAACAACGACCCGATCCTCGACGGCGAGGGGCACACGGCGACGAACCATGCCGGTGGAATCAACGGCGGCATTACGAACGGCAACGAGGTGGTGGTGCGTGCGGCGCTGAAGCCCACGCCGAGCATCTCCCGACCGCAGGAGACCTACAATCTGACGACCGACCGCGTTGAGCCGCTCGAGATCCGGGGACGTCACGATGTCTGTGTAGCCCTGCGCGGAGCGGTGGTTGTCGAGGCAGCCGTTGCCATTGCGTTGGCCGATCTCTGGAGAAGCCGATGACACGCCGCGAAGCCATCGAACGCATTACGGCCCGCCTGACGGGTCTCTATGATGCCCGCGAGGCCCGGAACCTGGCCCGCCTGCTGGTTGCCGGGCGGGAAGGCATCTCGCTCTCGGCGCTGCTGACCGACCCCGGGGCCGAACTGCGGGCGAGAGGGGCTGAAAAGCCGGAGGGCCTGGAAGGGCTGGACGGAACGTCGCGTGAGAAGGGGGCGTCGTGTGAGAAGGGTGCGTCGTACGGGGCGGGGGAGCTCGGACGCTTGGGTGCAGATGTCGAACGACTGGCCGCGGGCGAACCCCTGCAGTACGTGCTTGGCGAGAGCGAATTCTACGGACGTCGCTTTGCGGTGCGCCGGGGGGTGCTGATCCCGCGCCCCGAGACCGAGGAGCTGGTCGACCGCATCGTCCACAGTGTGCGGGGACGAGCCGGCGAAGCGGGGGAGTGTGAACCGCCCTTGCGAACTCCGCTTGCGGGCCGTGGGCTCCGGATCCTCGACGTGGGGACCGGAAGCGGCTGTATTGCCGTCTCGCTGGCGCTGGAGCTCCCCGCAGCCGAAGTCTATGCCGCCGATATCTCGGATGAGGCGCTGGAGGTCGCCGCCGAGAACTGCCGCCGGCTCGGGGCCCGCGTGACGCTGCGGCGGGCCGATGCACTGACCGATCTGGCGGAGCAATTTCCCGAACGATTTGATGTGATCGTCTCAAACCCTCCCTATGTCCCCGAGAGCGACCGCGAGGCGATGCACCCCAACGTGCGCGATTACGAACCGGCACTGGCGTTGTTCGTGCCGGACGACGATCCGCTGCGCTTCTACCGTGCCATTGCGCGCTCCGGGCGGCGGATGCTGCGACCGGGCGGGCGCCTCTGGTTCGAGATCTACGAACACGCCGCCGCGCAGATGGCCGACATGCTTGCGGCCGAGGGATATACGGCCACCGAAATCTACCGGGACCTCTTCGATAAGGAACGAATGACATGCAGCCGACTCGAAAAATAAACACACCGCGCGAAAAGCGGACGAAAACACCCGAACAGGCCCTCACCTCGCTCATGCGGCTCTGTGCCCGGGCCGAGAAGTCGGAGGGCGATGCCCGGCGGCTGATGCGCGGCTGGGGTTTGGCGGAGCGTGATGCCGAGGCGGTGCTGGCGCGGCTGGTGCGCGAACGCTTCATCGACGATACGCGCTATGCCGAGGCCTTCGTGCGCGAGAAGCTGCGGCTGAGCGGCTGGGGCGAGTACAAGATCCGCACGGCGCTTCAGCGCAAGGGCATCCGGCGTGAGGTGATCGACGCGGCGCTGGCCCAGGCCGACCGTTCGGCCATGGAGCAGCGCCTGGCGGAACAGCTTGCGCGCAAGGCCCGGACGGTGAAGCACACGACTGCCTACGAATTGAAAACCAAATTGATACGATACGGGCTTTCGCTCGGTTACGACTACGAGGCCGTGATGGATGCGGCCGCGCAGTTGGTCAAGGATACGGATACATGCGACGATTTCTGACAACGATGCTTCTGGCCGCGACGTGCGTCGGAGCCTCGGCTCAAACCCAAACTGCGAACCGCGGGCAGCGGCTCAATCCCGACGATTATATTTTTCCCGTACAGCAGGCTTCGCGGCTCTTTTCGGCCAATTTCGGCGAACTGCGCCCGGGACACTTCCACGCCGGTGTGGACATCAAGACCGACGGCGAGGAGGGCCATCCGCTGGTGGCTGTGGCCGACGGCTATGTTTCGCGCATGACGGTTTCGGCGGGCGGCTACGGACGGGCGCTCTACCTGACGCTCCGGAACGGTACGACGGCCGTCTACGGCCATCTGCAGCGCTTTCGCAAGGACCTCGAGGAGTGTCTCCGCTCGGAGCGTTACGCCCGCCGTGCGAACGGCGTCGACCTCTGGTTCGAGCCCGACCGCTGGCCCGTGCATCAGGGCGACGTCATCGGCTACGCGGGCAACAGCGGTTCGTCGATGGGGCCCCACCTTCACTACGAGATCCGCGACACCCCGACGCAGCGCCTCCACAACCCGGTTCGCGAGCGTATTGTCCGCCCCGAGGACAACCTCCCGCCGCGCATCCTGCGCATCCATTATGTGGAGGTCGACACGCTCGACGGAGTTCCCGTGCGGAGCCCCGCGGAGAGTTATGCCGTCGTGCGCGATGCCGACGGCCGTTACCGGCTGACGCGCGGCGAACCGGTCGAAGTCGGACGCCGCGGATACTTTATCCTCGAGACCTCCGACCGCCGCAACGGCGTCTACAACACCTTCGGCGTCTGGCGTGTTGAGGCCCGCTGCGACGATCAACCCTATTTCGAGTACCGCATGGATGGCTTTACGCACGATCTGTCGCGCTGTTGCGACGCCGTGAGCTGCTATCCGCTCAAAATCGGTTCGCGCAACGAGGTGATCCGGCTGGCCCAGCTGGCCGGGGCTCCCGACCTCTTCTACCCGCGGATGGTCGAACGGGGCGTGGTGCGGTGTGAGCCGGGCGCCAGCCGCCGCATCCGCATCGAGGTCGAGGATGACTGCGGCAACCGCTCCTCGATCGAGTTCCCGATCGTGGGGCGTCGCGAGGAGTTCCGTGCCGAGGTGGATTCCGCGGCCGTGGCCCTCTTCCCGGGGCGGAACTCCCTGGTACGGATCGGCGACGAGGCCGTGGCCCGTATCCAGAAGGGTTCGCTCTACGAGCCGTTGTTCGTCCATCCCCGGCGTCTCGATCAGCCGCAGAGTCGCGCCGGAGTCGTCGTCCTGTCGCCCGTCTACCGTTTTCTTGAGGCCACGACGCCCCTTTACAGCCCGGCGTTGGTGACCATCCGGACCCAGGTGCCGCCCCGTCTGCGGCTGCATGCCGTCCTGGCCGGCCGCGGCAGCAAGGGTGGTCTTTATCACGTTGGCGGAACCTATTCGAATGGGGCCGTGACGGCCGTCACGCGCACGACAGGCGATCTGCTCGTCGTGGCCGACACGCTGCCCCCGACCGTCCGTCCGCTCTTTACCGACGGCGCGTCGCTCTCCTCGGCCGCCGAACTGCGTTTCCGCACGTCGGACAACTTCTCGGGCATCGCCTCCTGGACGCTCCTCATCGACGGCGAATGGGTCCCCTGCGACCGTTTCCCAATGAAAGGAACCCTCGTTCATCGCTTCGATCGTCCTGCAGCCCATCGTCGCCATACCTACGAACTGACGGTCCGCGATGCCTGCGGAAATTCCGCCCGCCATTCCGGTTCATTTGTCCGGTAGGGCGACGCGCGGTTGTGAGCTGGCATCCCCCGGGTAGTGGCCGGAACGTTTAGTGGGCCGGCATCTGTCAGTGCCCGACAGGGGTGGTGGCCGGCATCCTCCGGCGGGGTAGCGGCCGGCCGGTTCGCCGCCAAGGCAGACTCCTTTCCCCGCAGTTCTGACCGATCTGCTCAGGAGCGTTCCATGAGATCCCCCTTGCCGCGCATCTCTGCATGCAAAAAAAAGCCTCTCCGATTCCGGAGAGGCTTTTTTTGCAAAGGGCCGTGGGCCGGTTATTTGCCCATGTAGCTCTTGATGTAGTGGTGGTGCGATCCCCAGCGCTCGAAGGCTGCACGGTCGAGCTCCTCGCGGGCCGACGGGTGGGCAATCGAGATCAGCAGACGCGCACGCTCCTGCATCGACTTGCCGTAGAGATCGACGGCTCCGTACTCCGTAACGACCCAGTGTACGTGGAAACGCGACGTCACGACACCGGCACCGTCGAGCAGCGTCGGGCAGATCTTCGAGACGCCCTTGTTCGTGATCGAAGGCATGGCGATGATGGCCTTTCCGCCCTTCGACAGCGAAGCGCCGTAGACGAAGTCGATCTGACCGCCCGCTCCCGACCAGAACTTCGTACCCAGCGAGTCGGCGCTGACCTGACCCGTGAGGTCGATCTGCAGGGCCGAGTTGATGGCCACGAAGTTGTCGTTCTGCGAGATGATGTAGGGGTCGTTCGTGTAGCCGACGTCCATCATCAGCACGCCCGGGTTGTCGTCGATGAAGTCGTAGACGGCCTGCGAACCCATCAGGAACGTCGAAACCATCTTGCCCGGATCGGTCTTCTTGGCCTCACCGTTGATGACGCCCTTCTTGACCAGCGGCAGTACGCCGTCGGCGAACATTTCGGTGTGCACACCCAGATTCTTGTGGTTGCCCAGCTGGCTCAGCACGGCGTTCGGAATGGCACCGATACCCATTTGCAGCGTGGCGCCGTCCTCGATCAGTGCGGCGCAGTGCTTGCCGATGGCCGTTTCGACCTCGTTGGGCTCCGTGAACTTGGCCTCGATCAGCGGCGTGTCGTCCTCGACGAAGGTGTCGATCTTCGACATCGGGATCATGGCCTGGCCGAAGGCGCGCGGCACGTGCTTGTTCACCACGGCGATGACGTGGTCGGCGCACTCGACGGCGGCCAGCGTTGCATCAACCGACGTACCGAGCGATACATACCCGTGCTTGTCCGGCGGGCAGACCTGGATCATGGCCACGTTGCACGGTACGGCGCCGCAGCGGTAGAGTTTCTGCGTCTCGCTCAGGAAGACCGGAATGTAGTCGGCATATCCGCTCTGGGTCACCTTGCGCACGTTCGAGCCCACGAAGAACGAATCGAGCTGGAAGATACCCTCGAATTTCGGATCGGCATAGGGTGCCGGACCTTCGGTGTGCAGGTGATGGATGTGCACGTCTTTCAGTTCGCCGGCCTCACCGCGGCGGCACATGGCGTTGATCAGACACTGAGGGGCCGAAGCTACCGAGCTCAGATGCACGTGATCGCCCGATTTGATGACCTTGACGGCCTCCTCGGGAGTCGTGAAATGGATAGGGTTAGTCATTTCTGCCAAAAAATTTCTAAGTGGTTTGACTTACAGTTAGTGTGTCGTATTTTTCTTGTTGTGACAGGCCGGAATACGCCTCTCGGGAGCTCCGCCGTGTTATTTGCGTTTTACCTCGACCTGCTCGTATCCCTCGACGATATCGCCGACCTTGATGTCGTTGTAGGATTCGATGTTCAGACCGCAGTCCTGACCTACGCCGACCTCCTTGACGTCGTCCTTGAAGCGTTTGAGCGAACCCAGTTTGCCGGTGTAGATGACGATACCGTCGCGGATCACGCGGATCGGTGTCGTACGCTGCAGCTTGCCTTCGCGGATTACGCAGCCCGCAACGGTGCCGACCTTCGAGATTTTGAAGATCTCCATCACCTCGGCCGAGGCGACGATCTCCTCCTTCATCACCGGTTCCAGCATGCCCTCGATGGCATCCTTGATATCGTTGATCGCGTCGTAGATGATCGAGTAGAGGCGGATTTCGATCTCCTCCTTTTCGGCCAGTTTGCGGGCCGAGGCCGAAGGACGCACCTGGAAGCCCACGATGATGGCGTTCGAGGCGGCGGCCAGCAGGACGTCCGACTCCGAGATCTGACCCACGGCGGCGTGGATCACGTTCACCTGCACGCTCTCCTTCGAGAGCTTGATCAGCGAGCCCGACATGGCCTCCACCGAACCGTCCACATCGCCCTTGACGATGATGTTCAGCTCCTTGAACGAGCCGATGGCGATGCGGCGGCCGATCTCGTCCAGCGTGACGTGCTTCTGGGTCATGATGCCCTGCATGCGCTGCAGCTGTTCGCGCTTGTTGGCGATTTCGCGGGCCGAGCGGTCGTCGTCCATCACGTTGAACAGGTCACCGGCCTGCGGGGCGCCGTTCAGACCCAGCACCTGTACCGGGGTCGACGGTCCGGCCTCCTGCACCTTCTTGCCGTTCTCGTTGAACATCGCCTTGACACGGCCCGTGTAGGTTCCCGAGAGGATCACGTCGCCGACGTGCAGCGTACCGTTCTGCACCAGCACCGTCGAGACATAGCCGCGGCCCTTGTCCAGCGTCGATTCGATCACCGTGCCGACGGCCTTCTTGTTGGGGTTGGCACGCAGGTTGAGCATCTCGGCCTCGAGCAGCACCTTCTCCAGCAGCTTGTCCAGATTGATGCCCTTCTTGGCCGAAATCTCCTGATCCTGGTATTTGCCGCCCCACGATTCCACGAGGTAGTTCATCTGTGCCAGCTGCTCCTTGATGTGGTCGGGGTTGGCGTTGGGCTTGTCGATCTTGTTGATGGCGAAGACCATCGGCACTCCGGCCGCCTGGGCGTGGTTGATGGCCTCGATGGTCTGCGGCATGACGTTGTCGTCGGCGGCCACGATGATGATGTCCACGTCCGTAACGGCCGCACCGCGTGCACGCATGGCCGTGAAGGCCTCGTGACCCGGCGTGTCGAGGAAGGTGATCTTCTGCCCGTTGAGTTCGACGCTGTAGGCACCGATGTGCTGCGTGATACCGCCGGCCTCGCCCTCGATGACGTTTGTCTTGCGGATGTTGTCCAGCAGCGACGTCTTACCGTGGTCGACGTGGCCCATGACCGTCACGATGGGCGGACGCGGAACGAGATCCTCCTCCTTGTCCTCCTCGTCGGCGATGGCCTCCTGGATGTCGGCCGAGACGAACTCGATCTTGAAGCCGAACTCCTCGGCCACAACCACCAGAGCCTCGGCATCCAGACGCTGGTTGATCGACACCATCAGTCCGAGGTTCATGCAGGCCGTGATGACCTCCGTGGGCGAGACGTTCATCATTGTCGCCAACTCGTTCACGGTCACGAACTCCGTGACCTTAAGCGTCGAACGTTCCTTCTCTTCGCGCTGTACCTCCTCATTCATGCGCTCGGCCACGGCTTCGCGCTTGTCACGACGGTATTTGGCGCTCTTGCTCTTGGCGCCCTTGGCCGTCAGACGGGCCAGCGTATCCTTGACCTGCTTCGAAACCTCCTCATCGCTCACTTCCGGACGCAGGACCGGTTTCGGGGTATTCTTGTTCTTGTTGCGACGTCCCTCGCCCGGACGCGGCTGGTTGTTCTGGCCGCCCTGACTGCCGCGATTGTTCTGACCGCCCTGACTGCCGCGATTGTTCTGACCGCCCTGACTGCCGCGGTTGTTCTGGCCTCCCTGGCCTCCCTGGTTGTTCTGGCCGCCCTGACTGCCGCGATTGTTCTGACCGCCCTGACCGCCGCTCTTCTGGGCACGGTTCACGTCGACCTTCTCCTTCTGCAGGCGTTTGCGCTTGTGCTTGCCGCCCGGAACGAAGCCCGAGACGTCCATCGTTCCCAGCACCTGCGGACCGGTCAACGTCACCGTGGCCGGACGGAAGATATTGTCTTTCGGAGCTTCGGGTTTCGGACTCTCCTCGCTTTTGGCCGGTTGTGCGGCCGGTGCCGATGCGGGCTGTACCGTGGGGTTCGGCGCTTCGGCGGCGGGTTGTGCGGCCGGTTGGGCCGGCTTCTCGGCAGCCGGCGTCGTCGGATGTGCTTCGGCCTTCGGCGTCTGCTCGCTCTTCGGCTCACTCTTTACGGCCGGAGCGGGTGCGGGCTGTGCTGCGGGTTTCGGTGCCTCGGCAGCGGGCTGTGCGGCCGGCTGGGCCGGCTTTTCGGGAGCCGGCGTCGTCGGACGCGTTTCGGCCTTCGGCGTCTCGGGCTGTTCGGCCACGGCACTCTCGGCGGCCTTGGCCGTCTGGTTCAGCGTCTGCACGGTGGGACGCTTGGCCGAGAGATCAATCTTGCCGAGGAACTTCGGCTGCTGGATCTCGTCCTTGACGTGGATCATGTGGCTCTTGATGACCACCTCCTTCTCCTCTTCACGCTCCTGTTTGCGGGCCTCCTCGAGGGTGATGGTCGTCTGCTTCTGCGCGATGCGTTCACGAACCGATTCCCGGGCATTCACGGCGCTGCGGTTCGAGCCGAACTCCTTCTCCAGAACGGCATAGGTCTCGGCGTCGACCAGCGTGTTGGGCGACCCGTCGCTCTTGATGCCCTTCTTTTGCAGGAAGTCCGTGATGGTGTTCAGTCCGACCTTGAACTCCTTGGCAACCTGAATGAGTCTTAATTTTCTTTCATTACCCATATTGTCCTGTTCTCCTTTCTTCCTTGATGATTATTCGAATTCGGCCTTCAGAATCTCGACGACCTTCTGTGCCTGTTCCAGTTCGAGGTCGGCACGTGCGGCGATCTCCTCTACGGGGAGTTCCAGTACGCTCTTGGCCGTATCGCAGCCGGCGGCCTTCAGGGCGTCGATGATCCAGCCGTCGATCTCGTCGGCGAACTCCGTCAGGGCTACATCCTCCTCCTCGACTTCGCGGTAGACGTCGATGTCGTAGCCCGTGAGCATCTTCGACAGACGGATATTCAGACCTCCCTTGCCGATGGCCAGCGACACCTGGTCGGGTTTCAGGTAGACCGAAGCGGTCTTCTTCTCCTCGTCAACGGTGATCGAGGAGATCTTGGCGGGGTTGAGCGAACGCTGGATCATCAGCTGCGGGTTGGCCGTGTAGTTGATCACGTCGATGTTCTCGTTGCGCAACTCCTTGACGATCGAGTAGATGCGCGAACCCTTCATGCCGACGCAGGCGCCTACCGGGTCGATGCGTTCGTCGTAGGATTCGACGGCCACCTTGGCGCGTTCGCCCGGGATGCGGGCGATCTTCTTGATGGTGATCAGACCGTCGTAGATTTCGGGCACCTCCTGCTCGAACAGCCGCTCGAGGAACTGGTTGGCCGTACGCGAAAGGATGATCCGCGGCTGGTTGTTGTTCATCTCCACCGACTTGACGATGGCCTTGATCGTATCGCCCTTGCGGTAGAAGTCGTTGGGGATCTGCTCGGCTTTCGGCAGGATGAGTTCGTTCTCCTCGTCGTCGAGGATCAGCACCTCCTTCTTCCAGACCTGGTAGACCTCGCCGGTGATGATTTCGCCGACCTTCTCCGAATATTTTTCGTAGAGGCTGGCCTTTTCGAGTTCGAGGATGCGCGAGGCGAGGTTTTGGCGCAGCGAGAGCACCGTGCGGCGGCCGAACGACGAGAGTTTGATCTCGTCGGCATATTCGTCACCGATTTCGTAGGTGGGGTCGATGGCCTTGACCTCCGAGACGGCGATCTGCGTATTGGGGTTTTCGACGGCTCCATCCTCGACGACGGTCCGGTTACGCCAGATCTCCAGGTCGCCCTTTTCGGGGTTGATGATCACGTCGAAGTTCTCGTCCGTCTCGTACTGTTTCTGCAGCGCGTGGCGGAAGACGTCCTCCAACACGCCGATCATCGTCGACTTGTCGATGTTCTTCAGCTCCTTGAATTCGGCAAAGTTGCTGATAAGATTGAGATTGTCCATGGGTTGTTTATCTTGTTTTTCGATTTTGATTTTTTCGTCTCTATTGTTTTGCAGCCCGGCGCGTTCCCGGAGCCTCATTGCTTGTTTGTTGTGCGGCCCGGCCCCTTTTTTGTTGTGCGGCCCGGCTCCTTTTATACGGCTTCGGCACTTGCTATGCCCCTTCTCGCTTGCTTCTCTTCCTTGCTTCTCTTCTCCTCTTCTCCTCTTCTCCTCTTCTCCTCTTCTCCTCTTCTCTCGCTCGGCCCTTACCCCCCCCCGCTATTTGAAGTCAAGCCACTCCTTCGTGTACTTGATTTCGGAGAAGGGGTAGGTGCGGCTTACCTTGACGAGCTGCTTGCGTTTCTTGCCCTCGACGGCCTGCTTCTCCTCGTAGGAGAGGGTGATGCCCTCGTCTGTGACCTCGTCCAGCCGGGCCAGCAGCTTGATGCCGCTTGTCAGCAGCACCTCCACCGAACTGCCCACCAGCTTGCGATACTGGCGCAGCGAGCGCAGTTCGGAGCCGATACCGGCCGACATGACCGTCAGCGAGAAGTCTTCGGCGTCGCGGTCGAGCTCGGCCTCGATGGCGCGGCTCAGTTCGGCACAGGCGTCGATTCCGACCGACGTGTCGCTGTCGATGGTCAGTTCGACCTCGTTGGCGGGATTGCAGGTACAGTCGACGACAAAGAGGTCCGTACCTTCGAGTTTGCGTTCGGCTATGGCCGTGATTTTCTGAATATCCATCATGTTTCGGGTAAGTTCAACCACGAAATAAGGGGACATATAGTCCCCTTATCGCTGCGTTCTCGGTCTTTCGACACGGCAAATATAGTAATATATTTCCGATATACCAATATTTGTTGGCGAAAAGCGTGAAAAATCAGTTGTCAATCTTCGAAGCGTAGGGTTTGATGATGCCTCGCTTCGATTCGCGGATGAATTGCAGCAGATAGTCGCGTTCGGGGCTTTGCGGAATCTGCCGCTCGACCTCCTCGCAACCGGCCATGTAGTTCAGCCCGCTCTGGAAGAGGATGCGGCAGGCGTCGTGGATCTCGCCGATGCGCTCGGGCGTGAATCCGCGGCGCGAGAGTCCCACCTTGTTGATGCCGGCGAAACGCAGCGTGTCGTTGCGTACGATGATGTAGGGGGGCAGGTCCTGACTCAACAGCGTGCCGCCCTGGACCATCGAGTGGTCGCCGATGTGCACCCACTGGTGGATGGCGACATGGCCGCCGATGACCACCCAGTCGCCGATATGGACCTCGCCGGCCAGCGAGACGCGGTTGGCGATGACGCAGTGGTCACCCACCACGCAGTCGTGGGCCACGTGGACGTAGGCCATCAGCAGGTTGTGCGAACCCACGCGCGTGGTTCCCGTCGAGGCGGTTCCGCGGCTGATGGTGACACACTCGCGGATGTCGTTGTAGTCGCCGATTTCGGCCGTCGTGGCCTCGCCCTTGAACTTGAGGTCCTGGGGCAGGCATGAGATCGAGGCGGCGGTGTGGATTCGGCAGCCCTTGCCGATGCGGGCTCCGTCGTGGATCACGGCGCCGGGACCGATCCAGCAGTCGTCGCCGATGACGACGTCGCCGGCGATGTAGGCGAAGGGTTCCACCGTAACGTTGTTCCCGATTTTGGCATCGGGGTGAATGTAGGCCAGATTGCTTATCATAACATTGCGATTACTTCTTGTTCTTGACGACCTGGGCCATCATCACGGCTTCGCAGGCAAGTTTCTCGCCGACGAAGGCCTTGCCCTCGACGACGGCCACGCCGCGGCGGATGGGTTCCAGCAGGTGGATTTCGAATTGGAGCGTATCGCCCGGCACGACCTTGTGCTTGAACTTCACGCTGTCGATCTTCATGAAGTAGGTCGAATAGTTCTCCGGGTCGGGCACCGAGTTGAGGACCAGAATGCCGCTGCACTGGGCCATGGCCTCGACGATCAGCACGCCCGGCATGACGGGTTCGTTGGGGAAGTGTCCGACGAAGAAGGGTTCGTTCATCGTGACGTTCTTGATGCCGGCCACGTCGGTCTTGTCGCAGTAGAAGATGCGGTCGACGAGCAGGAACGGCGGACGGTGGGGCAGCATGCGGCGGATGTCGTTGATGTCGTAGAGCGCCGGTTTGCGGCAGTCGTAGGTGAAGCGGGGCTTTTCGCCGGCCTTGCGGATGGCGTGTTTGAGCTGCTTCATGAACTCCGTGTTGGCGAAGTGTCCGGGGCGGGTGGCCCATACGCGGCCCTTGATGCGCACGCCCAGCAGCGCGAAGTCGCCCAGCAGGTCGAGCAGCTTGTGGCGGGCCAGTTCGTTGCTGCAGCGCAGTTCGAGGTTGCTCAGATAGCCCGACTTGATCTCGATGTCGGGTTTGTTGAAGATCTTCTTGAGGTGTTCGAGCTGTTCGTCGGGGACGGGATTCTCGACCACGACGATGGCGTTGTCCAGATCGCCGCCCTTGATGAGGTTCATCTTCATCAGGGGTTCGATCTCGTGCAGGAAGACGAACGTGCGGCAGGGTGCGATCTTCTCGGCGTAGTCGTCGCCGGGAACGAACGTGGCGTACTGGTTTCCGATGACCTTCGAGTTGTAGTCGACGTGCACCGAGACGGCGAACTCATCGTCGGGATAGAGGATGATGGCCACGCCCTTTTCGGGGATGGTGTAGACCATCTTTTCGGTGACGTGGTAGAACGAACGTTCGGCCTGCTGGTCGACCAGGCCGGTTTCGGTGATGGCCTTGGCGTAGGCTGCGGCCGAGCCGTCGAGGATAGGGGTCTCTTCGGCGTCGATGTCGATGATGGCGTTGTCGACGCCCAGCGTCCAGAGGGCCGACATGACGTGTTCGATGGTATGGACGCGGTGCCCGCCGAATTCGATGGTCGTGCCGCGCGAGGTGTCGACCACATGGTCGCACAATGCCGGGATTATGGGTTGGCCCTCGATGTCGATCCGTCGGAAGACGATGCCGGTGTTGGCCTCGGCGGGGTTGATGGTCATATTCACGCGGACACCCGTATGAAGACCCTTCCCCGAGAACGAAATCGGAGCTTTCAGGGTTTGTTGTTTAGTTGACATAAGCGGAGTAGCGTATATATTTGCGCCCAAAGGTATAAAATTTTTGGAAAAAAGCCTTATCTTTGTCCGAAATTCCGTGCGGCAACCATGAGTGAAAATCCACAGGTGATACCCCCGAAGGCGCCGCGGCGTCCGCGTCTGAAGCTTCCGTTCGACAACCGTCGCGAGGATGCCGGAACGTGGGCCTACGATCATCGGGTGGGATTGTGTGTGACGCTGATTGCCTATCTGGTGCTGATGATCGTCTTCGTGTCGTCGAAAATCGTCGTCGGACGCCGGGCCAGCCAGCAGGGCATGTATATCGACCTGCAGACGCTGGCTGAACTGGAGCAGGAGCGCGACCGTCTGGAGCGTGAGGTGCGTGAGCGGCAGGAGCAGGATCCCGTCGACTGGCGCAGCATCCGCAACCGCACGTCGAATGAGAATGCCCTCAACGAGGAGCTGCGCGACGACCGCGGGACGAATGCCGCCGAGTTGAACGAGGCGGCGGCCGGGGCCGAAGCCCGCATGCGGGCCAACCGCGAAGCCTATGAGGAGGGGTTGGCCGAGGAGCGGGCCATCCGCCAGCGCCGCGGACAGGGTGGTGAGTCGGAGCATCGCGACGTGCGCGTCAAGGGGCGGGTGACGGTTTCGTTTTCGCTGACCAACCCTGTGCGGACGTCGCGCTGGCTGGAGATTCCGGCCTACCGCTGCGAGGAGGGCGGTGAGGTGATTGTCGAGATTACGGTGAACCGGGCCGGCGAGGTCACGGCGGCCCGCATTCGCGAGGGGGGTGACGAGTGCATGCGTCAGGCGGCGATTGAGGCGGCCCGCGTGTCGCTCTTCAACATCGACTCCTCGGCACCGGCCCGCCAGAGCGGGACGATCACCTACATCTTCATCCCGCAGTAAGCGGCCGACTGCGACAGGGGGCCGGGCCGGCAGGCGGAGTGGTCCCCGGCCGGCCGCAGCGGTTCCGACATGCAGCCCCGCGATGCTGCCCGGAATTGGTCTTGAATTTGTGACAATTGTATGATAACCACATCTCTATGATAATAACAGGTGAAAATTTCGTATTGATCGGTGCCCTGCTGCTTTTCGTGGCGGTGATGGCCGGCAAGGTGGCCTATCGTTTCGGAGCCCCGGCTCTGCTGCTCTTTCTGGGGGTCGGCATGCTGTTCGGACTGAACTTCATCTCGTTCCGCTCGGTCGAGATGACGCAGTTCATCGGTATGATCTCGCTCTGTATCATCCTCTTCACCGGCGGTATGGACACCTCCTTCGAGGAGATACGTCCCGTTCTCGGACCGGGTATTGTGCTGGCGACGGTCGGCGTGGTGTTGACGGCTGCGGTGCTGGCCGGATTTGTCTGGCTCGTGGCGCCGTGGATGGGATTCGAGATGTCGTTCCCGATGGCGCTGTTGTTGGCCTCCACGATATCGTCGACCGACTCGGCCTCGGTCTTCTCCATCCTGCGAAGCAAGAAGCAGGGCCTCAAACAGCACCTGCGCCCGCTGTTGGAGCTCGAAAGCGGCTCGAACGACCCGATGGCCTACATGCTGACGGTGCTGCTGATCAGCGTGCTGAGCAACTCCTCGGAGGGCAACGTCGGCTTCGGTATGGGGCTTGTCTATCTGGTTGTGCAGCTGGTTGTGGGCGCCCTGTCGGGCTATCTGATCGGACGGCTGGCGGTCTGGACCCTCAACAAGATCAACTTGGTCAACCATTCGCTCTATTCGGTGCTGCTGCTGGCCTTTATCTTCTTCGCCTTTGCCTTTACCGACCTGATCAAGGGCAACGGCTATCTGGCCGTCTACCTGGCGGGTCTGGTCGTCGGCAACCACAAGATCGCCCAGAAACGGCAGCTTACGGTCTTCTTTGACGGTTTCACGTGGCTCATGCAGATCGTCATGTTCCTCACCCTCGGCCTCTTCGTCAACAGCGACGAACTGCTGCGTCCCGAGGTGCTGATGCTGGGCGGCGCCGTCGGTCTGTTCATGATCGTGGTGGCGCGTCCGGTGTCGGTTTTCGCCTGCCTGCTGCCCTTCCGCAACTTCTCGACCCGGGCCCGGTGGTACATCTCGTGGGTCGGGCTGCGCGGTGCGGTGCCGATTCTCTTCGCCACCTATCCGATGATGGCCGGCATCGAGCATGCCGAGTTGCTCTTCAACGTCGTCTTCCTCTCGACGATCCTTTCGCTCGTTATCCAGGGCACGACCGTCAGCGGCATGGCCAACCTGCTGGGGCTGGCCTTCGATGAGCGTGAATCGGCCTTCAACGTCGAGATGCACCACGACGACATGAAGTCGGCGCTGACCGAAGTGGAGGTCAACGCCGGCATGCTCGAAGCGGGCCATACGCTCAAGGATATCTCGCTGCCCGAGAATACGCTGGTGATGATGGTCTGCCGCAACGGCGAATATTTCGTCCCGCGCGGGAATACCGAACTGATGGTGGGCGACAAGCTGCTGGTGATCTCCGACCGTAGCGAGGAGGAGTTGGCCGACACCTACAAGAATCTGGGTATCGACAACGTGATGAAAGTCGGTTGACGCCCTTCCGGGGCCGGGCTCCCGAGGGCTTCGGGATGTTCGAGGCTCTCCGGGTTCCCCATACGCCCCCACGGCTTCCGCTCCGTTCGGCACATGAAAAGGCCGGATCTCCCGTCAATCGGGAGATCCGGCCTTTTCCGTCGTGTTTGCTGTCGTCGTCGGAAGTCGGTTTGTGCCGGCAGGAGGTGTCCTGTGCTGTTTCGGAGCGTATTTCGCCCGGTTTCGGGACCTCTGGCTGACCGGCCCGGGGACTTGCCGTAACGCCTATTTCCCGGCCTCGGAGTGGGCGTTCAGCGGGTCGAAATCGCCCTCCTCGACCCCGCAGTCGCAGAAGTGGAACTCCTCGCGGGCCTTCTCCTTCGAGAAGAGGAAGTAGACGCACGTGGCCTCGGTGCAGAGACGCCCCTCGCTGTCGGTGATGCGCACGGCGATGCGCACCAGATTGCGGCGCTGCTCCTCGACGCGGGCCCGCAGCACAATGTGGTCATCCGAGGTGTGGATCGGGCGGTGGTAGCGCACCTCCATGCGGGTGGTTACGCCGCTGGTCTGGAACTTGCGGAAGACCACCCAGCTGCTGATCTCGTCGGCCAGCGTGGCCTGGATTCCGCCGTGCAGCGTGTCGACCCACCCCTGGAATTCGGGGCGCGGGTGCCAGAGGCTGACGATCTCCTCGCCGTCTTCGTAGAACTCCATGCGAAGCCCCTCGGGGCTGTGAGGGTCGCAACCGTAGCAGCGGTACCCCTCCATGCCGCGCCAGGGATTGATGATGCGTTTCATGTCTCAGCAGATTTTTCTCTTCCGACAAAGATAGCGATAAATTCGGTTTGCGGGACATTGCGGCGGTCTGTTGTGTCCGGATCGGAGAAGATCGTTCCCTTTCGGAACACCTTTTCGGAAGACCTTTCGGGGCACAAACAAAGGGACGGCGATCCGCTGATCACCGCCCTTCGTCGGATTTTGTCCTTGGCTTTCGGTTACTTCTGTTTCTTCGGATAGAAGAGCCTGTAAACGCCGGACGTAGTGGCCACGGGGCGTTTATCGTTGTACATGTAATACGCTGTGAGGAAGGTGAGGAACGAGGTCGACTGGTAGTCCAACAGGTAGAGCTCCAGCGTGTCTTCACTGGGATCCTGCGCCTGAACCACGCGTACGCCGATGTAGGCATTCTTGTCGGCGCCGGTCGACGTGGCCGAGAAGTCGCGGTTGCAGTTGTCCAGATTGATCAGCAGAAGTTGGTATTCGATCGTTCGATCAGAGATGTCTCTGACAGAGCTCTCCTTGTCCGTAGGGACCATGTTGCTGGTCTCGCCGAAGAAGTTCTTCAGATCGGACTGCAGCGAGGTGGTCAGCACGTTCTTCTCCGTATCGAAGGTGAAGGTATCGGCCTCAGTGGCTGCCGGGAATCCCGTGAAGGCATCGTCGCTGAAGTACCAGTAACCTTTCATCGCCTCCTTGTCGGTCGGCTGCTGGTAGACATACCACGTACCTTCGATCTTGAAGTAGTCCGAACCGATGATCGTGATGGTGTACTCGCCCGGATCGCCCGCTACATACTGGACGGCCGACGGATCGACCTTCAGTACGATCTTGTCCTTGCCCTCCTCCTTCTTGAGGAACTTCAGCTGGGCGGGGGCCGTCAACATGCCCTTGCCGTAGACAAATTCGGGCTCACCGACAAATTCGAAGTGTTTGCCCAGCACGGCCGTCGATTTCTCCTCGTCGACCGTAGAGCCGCTCCTTGAGGAAGTCTACCTCCAGACCGGCCTTCATGTCACGCGTCCGCTCTCAGCGCAGGTGGGGTTCGGGGCATTGCGGATCGTGCCGATGCGGTACGAATCGGTGTCGGTGATGCGGAAGTCGTTGTCGTAGTCCGTGATGAAGACCGGATAGACCGTCTTGTTGACGCTGCCCGTGTAACCGGTTGCCAGACGCAGCGTCATCGAACTGACGACCTTCTTGAAGTTTCCCTTCATGAAGTTCTCCTCGTCGATGTTCCACGAGAAGCCCGCCGACCAGTTGACGTTGAACTGCTCGTCGCTTCCGAAGTTGTTCGAACCGTCCGTGCGGGACGTAGTTTGAGAAGCCGCAGACGCGGCCCTGTCGGTCGGAGGCGGCGGGGTATATCGGATGCAGATCGACGTTGCGGCCGTCGTTGCCCGACGACATGATCAGCAGCACGTCCCGCCGGTCGCCGTAGCAGAGCCGCATGAGCGGGTCGCGCACCCCGAAGGTCTTTTCGATCCGCCGATGACGGCAACTACGACCGGATAACCGGACGGGGTGCGGGGTGTCGGAAAAAAATTTTTTTTTTCCCCCCCCCTGGATTTTGTCTACCTGCGCGATACCGATTCCGCAGAGCGAGTCCGCATCGGTAAGGTACCAACCGTCGTTCAATCCGTTCGGTAGACCGGCAAAGACCGGGAACGACGGCACCACCAACAGCGGGGAAAGTGTTCAAAAGGTGCGATAATTTATCAAAATGACCTTTTGGAATGGGGCTGTCCGGTCTCTATCCGGTCCGGGGGAGGGTCAGCGGAGGCGGTTGCGCAGGAAGCTGCGGCGGGCGTAGGCGAAGAAGAAGAGTACGCCCACGACATTGACGGCAAAGGCCAGCCAGAAGGCCGCCCCGTAGCCGCCCAGGTGTTCGGCGACGCTGCCGCCGCCGATGATGCCGATCCCGACGCCGAGGTCCCACGAGGTGAGGATCGTCGAATTGGCCGTACCGCGGCGTTCGTGCGGGGCCAGGTTGATGAACATGGTTTGCATGGCCGGATACATGTGTCCGTTTCCGAGGCCGATCATCAGGGCGGCGGCGTAGTAGCCGTAGAGGTTCGGCACGGCCGTGAAGACCAGATAGCCGCACATCGACATCAGCATGCCGGCCGAGGCATTCTGGACGATCTTCCCCTCGCGCAGCGAGCGGCTTCCGACCAGCCGTGAGAGGATCAGTCCCACGGCCAGCAGCATGAAGAAGGTGCCCGATCCCGAGGTGATGTGCAGTACCTCCTGGCTGTAGATGGCGATATAGGTCGAGATGACGCCGAACGAGAAGGCGAAGGCGGCGATGCAGATCCCTTCGCTCCACCCCTTGAGCAGGACGAAACGGTCGAGCGAGACCTTGCTTTCGCGGCGGATCGGCTGTCGTTCGCGGCAGTGGATCGTCGAGTCGATGACGAGTCCCGCGAAGGCGATCACCAGCGAGAGGGTGAAGAGCAGTTCGAAGTTGTGGATCGTGTGGTAGATGTAGAGGCCCATCGAGGGTCCGATGGCCATGGCGATGTTGTTGCTCAGGCCGTAGTAGCCGATACCTTCGGAGCGGCGTTCGGGGTGGAGCACGTCGACGGCCATGGTGCTGCTGGCGACGGTTGTGGCGCCGAACGGTGCGCCGTGCAGCGTGCGGATGGCGGCGAACAGGACGAGCGATCCGGTGATGAAGTACCCGGCGAAGAAGAGCGCAAAGCAGAAGTAGCAGATCAGAAGTACCTTCTTGCGGGGGAAGGTGTCAACCACGAAGCCGCTGAATGGTCTGACACAGAGGGCCGTGAGGGTGTATCCGCTCAGTACGATGCCGATCATGGCCTTGCCGGCCGAGAAGGTGTCGCGCAGGTAGAGCGGCAGCAGCGGCGCCAGCAGATAGAATGCGAAGAAGAGCATGAAGTTGGCGATCCATACCTTCACGTAGTTGCTGTTCCAGAGAACGGGGCGTGCCGTTCGATTCTCACTTTCGTTCATCGCTTGTCAGATTTTGCGGGGCGGGTGCATCGTTGCGGGTAGGGGGGCGGCGTAAGGGCATGCCGGGCGAAGAAGGGACGGATGCCGGTATGCCGCGGCCTTACCCGTCGGCGACGGATCGGTCCGGGCCGCAAAGGTAGTGATTTTGAGCGCAGGTTGATCCGCCGCCGGGGAGAAAAACGCATTTTCGGGTCGGTTGGGGCTTCCGCGGAGGCCGGATTTTGCCGTTGCTGCCGTTCTCCTGTCGCTGTCCGTTGCCGCTCGTCGTCAGATCCCGCCGCCGTTCTCGAAGGTCGAGATCGTGGCCCGTCCCTGGATGACCCGCGAGTGAGGGGCCAGATCGGTGGTTTGCCAGACGTTGCCGCCGATGACCGAGTCGTGGCCGATGCGCACGCGCCCGAGAATCGACGAGTTGGAGTAGACCACCACACGGTCCTCGAGAATCGGGTGGCGTGCCTCGCGCAGGATGTGCCCCTCGTCGTCGAACTTGAAACTCTTGGCGCCGAGCGTCACCCCCTGGTAGAGTCGTACGTGGCTGCCGATGATGCAGGTTTCGCCGATGACGACGCCCGTGCCGTGGTCGATGCTGAACGAATCGCCGATCACGGCTCCGGGGTGGATGTCGATTCCCGTCATCGAGTGGGCCCGTTCGGTGATCATCCGCGGCAGGATCGGAACCCCGGACTCCCACAGCGCATGGGCCAGCCGGTAGTGGGTCATGGCCACCAGCGCCGGGTAGCAGAGAATCACCTCTTCGCAGCCCGACGCCGCCGGATCGCCGTCGCAGACCGCCCGCACGTCGGTGCCCAGCCGGCGGCGCAGTTCGGGCAGCATTTCGAGCAGCCGGCGGGCCGTCTCCGCGCCGAACCGTTCGGCCGCTGTGTCGGACGTGGCGGCGTCGCTCGCGCGCGGCATCGCATCCGCACCTTCTCCGGAGGTGGATTCGAATGGGGCGGAGGCGTCGGGGAAGTCGTTGTCCGGGGTGCGGCCGTGGAAGACGGCGAAGGCCCGGGCGCACTGCCGGGTGAGGTGCCCGGCCAGCTCGGTGAGCTGCACCTCGGGGGGCCGCCGGTCGAAATACCCGGTGAAGACCACCGAGCGGAACCCTTCGACGATGCGCTCCAGCGCCGTGGGGTCGATCCCGGCGGCCGCCAGGACGGGAATGTGCGGATCGTGCGCCGTGAGGCGTGCGGCCAGTTGCCGCAGCTGCCGGTCGGAGAGCCCGGCCGGGGCCGCAGCGCCCGCGGGACGCTGCGGCTGTGGGGTAGCGGGGGTGATTCTCATAACTGGAGGTCGGCCTTGAAGTTGTCGAAATCGTAGAGGGCGGTCGAGAGGTAGCGTTCGCCGGTGTCGGGTAGCAGGACGACGATCGTTTTGCCGCGCAGCGCCTCCTGACGGGCCAGATGCAGCGCGGCCCAGAGGGCGGCCCCCGACGAAATGCCGGCCAGCAGCCCCTCGCATCGGGCCAGCATCCGTGCCGCGGCAATGGCCTGTGCATCGTCGACGCGGAGGATGCGGTCGACGACCGTCGGGTCGAAGTTCGCCGGGACGAATCCCGCCCCGATGCCCTGAATGCGGTGGGGCCCCGGCTGCCCGCCTGACAGCACGGGCGACGCGGCGGGCTCCACGCCGACGATCTCCACCGCCGAATTCAGCTCCTTGAGGCGGCGGCCCGTGCCGCTCACCGTGCCGCCGGTCCCGACCCCTGCCACGAAGAGATCGATCCGTCCGTCGGTGTCGCGCCAGATTTCGTCGCCCGTCGTGCGGTAGTGGCGTTCGGGGTTGGCCGGATTCTCGAACTGCTGGAGGATCACCGATTCCGGGATCCCGGCCTGCAGCGCTCGGGCCCGGGCAATGGCCCCGGCCATCCCTTCGGCACCGGGCGTCAGCTCCACGCGTGCGCCGTAGGCCGCCACGAGGCGCCGCCGTTCGATGCTCATTGTCTCGGGCATGGTCAGGATGAGCCGGTAGCCCTTCAGGGCGCACACCAACGCCAGCCCGACACCGGTATTTCCGCTCGTGGGTTCGATGATCGTGGCGCCGGGATGCAGTTCGCCGCGCGCCTCGGCCGCCTCGACCATGGCCAGCGCCACGCGGTCCTTGACGCTCCCCGCGGGGTTGCGCGATTCGACTTTGGCCACGATGCGGGCCGCGGCGTCTGTCCGGCGGCCGAGGCGCTGCAGTTCGACCAGCGGTGTGCGGCCGATGAGTTCCAGTACGGAGTTTGCGATTGTTTCCATCTTTTTTCGGGTTTGGATACGAAAACGGGGGCTGCAGTCAACTCCTGCTGCCCCCGTTCGTATGGGTGAATTGAATGTTTGTTTGGGAAATGCGGTTTTCAGACACTTTGAGGTCCCGGCCTCCGCGCGGCAGCAGGCACGATGCGGCGGCAACGATTGGCAATCGCTGCACAACAACATATCATCTGATTCATGGCTGCCATCATCTTCGGGGCATTTCGTAACCTCTTTTCAAACGGGGGGCTGCGGCAGATTCCGCGCGTGTTCGCCGACCCGTCGGGGACAAATATAGGGAATCGGATCGGAAAATGCAAATCGGCGCGCGAAATGGACGTGCCGGATTGCAGCGGCGGACGAAGCGGTTCCGTATTGGGGGGGCTCTGTCGCCGGCTCCGGCCCGGTTATCCGCTCCCTGGTCCGGACCTGGTTATCCGCCCGTCGGCGGGGCGTTTTTCGCCTGCCGGTGTTGCTGCCACCCCTCCGAGACCCACATCACTCCCAGTCCGATCCCCACGCCGACGACCGACTCCAGAAAACGCAGCAGGCAGTTGATGGCCGGTGGCAGGCGGGGGTTCTCCTGCGAGATGAGCAGGATGACGATCAGCGTGATGGTGGCGATGTGTCCGTTGACGTAGATGCCGAGCAGCATGCTGACGATCTCGAGCAGGAAGATCGTCAGGAGCATCCCGGCGATGGAGAAGTGCCAGATGCTCAGGTAGCAGAAGGCGATCAGGGCGCCGATGAAGGTCCCCAGCACGCGCATCCAGCCGACCGGAAGCGACTGTTTGAGTCCGGGCTTCTGCAGCACGACCACCACCGACGTGCAGGCCAGCATGGCCCCCATCCAGTGCGAGGCGGCGTGAAAGGGGCCGGTGACGTAGGTCCCCACCAGATAGGCCAGCAGTACGCCGACGCACGTGGCGGCGGCATTGACGGGCTGGATTCTCCCGGCAAGGCGCCGCAGCAGCGCTTCCCGCGCGGCGGGCGTATCGGTGGTGGGGCGGTTGGTGGTCATCGACGCATGACCCCGCAAGAAACGGGCCGGAAATCCGTCGGACTGCGCGTTGTGTCTATATGTCGCTGATTGTGAGTGGAGAACCTCATGGAGCGGCATAACAGCCCGTATGTGCCGTAAAAAAGTGGTTGCATTTGGTAAAAAAAGATTACCTTTGCTGGAGATCCGGTCGAAGCGCATGGGAAGGCCTGTTCGGACCCTCCCGGTTTCGGCGGCCGGATCTGTACAACGTAGTCGGGACCTCATTTGTCGGACGAAACATATGGTGATGGAAAACGGACGGTTGCAACTCTTGCTTACTCCTGCCGAATTCGGGCAATTCTTCTCCGAATTCAAACCCCGTTTTGTCGCCGTAGCGTGTCGTTATGTCCGCAATGCCGCCGTGGCCGAGGATATCGTTTCGGACAGTTTCATGGCCTTTTGGGAGATTCGTGAGAGTCTGCCCGCCGATATCAACATTCCGGCCTATATCCTTACTTCGGTCAAGAACCGCTGTCTGAACCATCTCAACGCCCAACTCCGTCATCGTCTGGCCGAACAGGATCTCCATTCGACCCGCCAGCGGTTGCTCATGGCCGATGTGCGCTCGCTCTCGGCCTGCGATCCGGACCGCATCTTTTCGAAGGAGATCCGCCTGCTGTCCGGCGGCGCCATTGCCCGCATGGGCGAGATGACCCGCCGCGTCTTTCTGCTGAGCCGCCAGGAGGGGCTGACCTACAAGGAGATCGCCGACCGGCTGGGCATTACGGTCAGCCGGGTCAATTTCGAGATGCGGCGGGCGCTGGATCTTCTGCGCGAGGCGCTGAAGGACTATTTGCCGGCCACACTCATCTTCTGGCTGTTTTCGAACCGCTTCTGACCGCCCGGGACCTCCCCTTCGGTGCGGACAGTCCCCGCTTTCCTTTTTTATCGTCCCTTTCCGAACGTCCCTCCCGGACTCTTCGCTCCGGAGGGGGGGGGAGCGGATCTCCGGGCCCGAAATTTTTCGCCGTCGAAACCCGCCCCGGAATGGCTCTGAGGGCCGATTCTTCCGGAAAATGAAAAAAAATCGGTTTTTTTACTACTCATCCCCTTCGGTTGTTTGTTATCCTTATACAACGCCGAAAAGATGGACGATCTCACACTTCAGAAATATTTGCGCAACGAGCTCTCGGAAAAGGAGCTCGTCGAGGTGCTCGACTGGCTGGACGCGTCGCCCGAAAATCAGCGCCGCCTCGACCGTCTGGATTACCTCTCGAACGTGGCAATCCTCCTCGGCCCTGCGGAACAGCCTGCCGCGACCCTTCGCCGTCCGATGTCCCGCTGGCGGCGGACCCTGCGCTGGAGCGCCGGCATCGCCGCCGGACTGCTGGTGGGGCTGGGTATCGGGCAGTTGCTGAGCCACCGGGCGATGGATCTGCGTTCGCAGGAGTTCATGACCATCACCGCCCCGAACGGGCAGAGCATCTCCGTGACCCTCAACGACGGTTCGCACGTCTGGCTCAACGCCGGCTCGACACTCGAATATCCGACCCTGTTTTCCTCCCGCCGGCGCCAGGTCCGAGTCTCCGGAGAGGCGATGTTCGAGGTCGAACACGATGCCTCGTGGCCTTTCGTGGTCGAGACCTTCGCCTGCGAGGCCGAGGTGCTCGGCACGAAATTCAATATTCTGGCCGATGCCGACAACCACAGCTTCTCGGCCGCCCTGCTCGAGGGCCGGCTCAAGATCCGCAACCGGGAGCATGCCGACGAGAGCCTGATCCTCTCGCCCAACGAGGAGGCGAATCTCGTCGACAGCCATCTGCAGCTCGAGAAGATCTCCGATCCGGACGATTTCCGCTGGGTCGACGGTCTGATGAACCTCAACGGACTGACCTTCGGCGAGGTGATCGACAAACTCAAACGCTACTACGGCGTGCAGATCGTCGTCGAGGGCCCCGGCAACCTGACCGACCGCCGCTATCACGGCAAGATCCGCGTTTCGTATGGCATTGACCACGCCCTGGATCTGCTGCAGATGATGACCTCGGACTTCACCTATGCGCACGACAACGAAACCAATACCATCTATATTCACCGACGAAGCCGAATGCCTATGAATTGAACCCCTTTCCCTTGTTCTAAGCCACTGTACGTCGTGAAAAATCCGCGGATGTGGCAGCACCCGCGGATCGAAGGACAAACAGACCTTGATCGCTAACCTATTTATCCTTTTAACAAATTTATGAAAAAATCAAGTATTAGGCAAGTCAAATGCCTGATTACTCTTGTTTTGGCCGTATTTTTGGGTTTTTCGGTCGCCCGGGCCCAGAATCGGAGCGTGACGGTGAAGCTCGACATGACGAATGTCCCGATGAAAACCGTCATGAACGAAATCGAAAAACAGACCGGATTCCTCTTCCTTTATACCGATGACATCGATACGGAGCGTACGGTCACGCTGCGGATTGATGCGCGTCCGCTGGACGAGGCCCTCGCACAACTCTTCCGCAATACGGACATCACGTACCGGGTCTCCGTGCCGAACATCGTTCTGGCGAAGCGTCCCGCCGCTGTACCCCCCCCCTCGACGGTTTCGGGTGTGGTGAAGGACGCTGACGGTATGGGGGTCATCGGTGCCACGGTTCTCATCGACGGCACGACCGTCGGAACGACCACCGGTATCGACGGCTCGTTTACGCTGACGATCCCCTCGACGGTCGAACAACCCGCGCTGTCGGTCAGTTTTATCGGCTATCAGACCGTGACGCTGGCCGTCGGCAACCGCTCGACGTTCGACATCGTGCTGAAGCCCGAGGCCGTTGAGGTGGAGTCGGTCGTGGTGACGGCCCTCGGCATCAAGCGCGCCGAAAAGGCCCTTTCCTATAACGTGCAGCAGGTCAACTCCGAGTCGATCGTGGCCAACAAGGATGCCAACTTCATCAACTCGCTGAACGGCAAGGTGGCCGGTGTGACGATCAACGCCTCGTCGTCGGGTGTGGGCGGCGCCTCGAAGGTGGTCATGCGCGGTACGAAGTCCATCTCGCAGTCGTCCAATGCGCTCTACGTGATCGACGGCGTGCCGATGTTCACCAAGGCGCAGGACGGCGGCACGGAGTTCGCCTCGCAGGGTACGACCGACCCCATTGCCGACATCAACCCCGAGGACATCGAGTCGATCTCGGTGCTGACGGGTGCCGCGGCGGCGGCCCTCTACGGCTCGGATGCGGCCAACGGCGCCATTGTCGTGACGACCAAACGCGGTCAGGCCGGCCAGCTGTCGGTCACCGCCACGGCCGGTGTCGAGGTGATGTCGCCCTTCGTGCTGCCGCAGTTCCAGAACCGCTACGGCACGGGCAACCTCACCACGCCGATCAACGTCAACAGCTACAGCTGGGGCAAACGCCTCAACGAGGTCAACCGCATGGGGTATGATCCCCGCTCGGACTACTTCCGCACGGGAGTCAACAACACCGAGAGCGTCTCGCTCTCGACCGGTACGGAGAAGAACCAGACCTATCTGTCGGCTGCGGCGGTCAACTCCGAGGGCATTGTTCCCAACAACAGCTACGACCGTTACAACTTCACGTTCCGCAACACGACGTCGTTTCTCAACGACCGCATGAAGCTCGACGTCGGCGCCAGCTACGTGCTGCAGAAGGACCTGAACATGATCAACCAGGGTACGTATAACAACCCGCTGACGGGCGCCTACCTCTTCCCGCGCGGCGACGACTGGGAGGATATCAAGATGTACGAGCGTTACGACCCCGTGGACAAGATCTCGAAGCAGTACTGGCCCATGGGCGACGGCAGCATCACGATGCAGAACCCCTACTGGGCCAACTACCGCAACCTGCGCGGCAACCGCAAGGACCGCTACATGCTCAGCGCCCAGCTGTCGTACGACGTGTTGGACTGGCTGAACCTCTCGGGCCGCATCCGCATCGACAACTCGCACAACACCTACACCGAGAAGATGTACGCCTCGTCGAACGTGCAGCTCACCGAGCAGTCGTCGAACGGTCTGTACGGCGTGACGAAGACGATGGACCGCCAGGTCTACGGCGATGCGCTGGTCAACATCAACAAGACGTTCGGCGACGACTGGTCGCT
This sequence comes from Alistipes megaguti, assembly GCF_900604385.1. Taxonomy (NCBI): domain Bacteria; kingdom Pseudomonadati; phylum Bacteroidota; class Bacteroidia; order Bacteroidales; family Rikenellaceae; genus Alistipes; species Alistipes megaguti. The sequence continues at coordinate 2,201,164 of NZ_LR027382.1, forward strand.
GCAGGCCAACATCGGCGCCTCGTTCTCCGACATGAAGAACGACGCCATGAAGATCCGCGGTCCGATCTCGGACGGCACGTCGGGCGAGAAGCAGGGGCTGGCCAACGTCTTCAACCTCCAGAATCTGAGCAACTCGACCAAGACCACCCGTCTGGAGGAGGGGTGGCGCGAGCAGACGCAGTCGCTCTTCGCCTCGGCCGAGGTGGGTTACAAGGGCACCTACTACCTCACGCTCACGGGCCGCAACGACTGGCCCTCGCAGCTGGCCGGTCCCCACTCGAACGCCTCGTCGTTCTTCTATCCGTCGGTGGGCCTTTCGGTGGTGCTGTCGCAGATCATCCCGAACATGCCCGAGAACCTCTCCTATGTCAAGGTCCGCGGATCGTACGCCTCGGTGGGTGTGGCCTTCGAGCGCTACATCGCCAACCCGCTCTATTCGTGGAACGAGAGCGGCCTGTCGTGGAACACCCAGACGCAGTATCCGGCCTTCCACCTCAAGCCCGAACGGACCAAGTCGTTCGAGGTGGGTCTGACGATGCGCTTCCTGCGCCACTTCAACCTCGACGTCACCTACTACAACTCCCACACCTCGAATCAGACCTTCGACCCGCAGCTGTCGGGCGGTACGGGCTTCTCGTCGATCATCATCCAGTCGGGAAACGTGCTCAACCGCGGTGTCGAACTGGCGCTCGGCTACCGGAATACGTGGCGTGACTTCACCTGGGACACGAACTTCACCTTCTCGACCAACCGCAACCGCATCCTCTCGCTGGCCAACAACGTCATCAACTACGCCACGGGCGAGCACTTCTCGATCGAGCGGCTCAACATGGGCGGTCTGGGCGATGCGCAGTTCCTGCTGCAGGAGGGCGGTACGCTGGGCGACCTCTACTCGCGCCGTGACCTGCGCTACGACGAGAACCATGCCATCTACATCGACGAGACGGGAGCCGTCTCGACCGAGACGATCCAGGACGTCAACAAGTATGTCAAGCTCGGCTCGGTGCTGCCCGATGCCAACCTCTCGTGGCGCAACGACTTCCGCTGGAAGAACCTCACGTTCGGCTGCATGGTGACGGCGCGTCTGGGCGGCATCGTCTACTCGCGCACGCAGGCCATGCTGGATCTCTACGGCGTTTCGGAGGCGACGGCCGCGGCGCGTGACGCCGGCGGCGTGTGGATCAACGGCGGCGACGTGGTCGACCCCTACACCTGGTACTCGGCCATCGCCGGCGGTAACTCCATCCCGCAGTTCTACACCTATTCGGCCACGAACGTCCGCCTGCAGGAGGCCTCGATCGGCTACACCATCCCGAAGAAGAAGCTGGGCAACGTCTGCGAAATCACCCTTTCGCTCGTGGGCCGCAACTTGTGGATGATCTACAACAAGGCGCCGTTCGACCCCGAATCGATCGCCTCTACGGGCAACTACTATCAGGGTATCGACTACTTCATGATGCCCTCGCTGCGCAGCGTCGGATTCAACCTGCGTCTCAAATTCTAAAACTCGTCGCACGATGAAATACGATATGATCAAGGCTTCGCTTGCCCTGGCGGCCGTGTGCTGCCTGGGAGCCTGCACGAAAAACTACCTCGAAATCAACAGCAACCCCCACGAGGTCACCAAGGAGCAGATGGAGGCCAGGGACTATGCCATCGCTTCGGGACTCTCGGCCATGTTCGGCACGGTGGTCTCCACCGACGTCAACACGGCGCAGTTCACCGACTGCCTGCTGGGCGGCACGCAGGGCGGCTACTACGCCGACGCCAACAACGGCTGGACGTCGACCATCTCCAAATATAACCCTACGGACGACTGGACCCGCGTCTTCCTCTACAGCGACAAGGTCATCCCGCAGCTCTACAGCAACATGTCCAACATCGAGGGCATCTCGGACGATCCGATGGTGCACGCCATCATGAAGATCGTCAAGGTCTGCGTCCTGAACCGCGTGACCGACACCTACGGCCCGATTCCCTACTCCGAGATCGGCAGCACGGGCAAGATCCAGGTGGCCTATGACCCGCAGTCGGAGGTCTACTCGCAGATGTTCGACGAGCTGGACGAGGCCATCGCCCTGCTCGACGAAAACCTCGACCACAGCATCACCTCGACGACCGACCAGGTCTTCGACGGTACGGCCCGCAAATGGTGCCGCTTCGCCAACTCGATGAAGCTGCGTCTGGCCATGCGTGTGGTCTACACCGATTTCCGCAGCTCGGAGGGGCTCACCCCGCAGCAGCTTGCCGAGGAGGCCGTGGCCCATCCCGTCGGCGTCCTGCAGTCGAACGACGACAACGCGGCCCTCTCGCCGCTGGCCTTCGGCAAGGACGGCAATCCGCTCTACACGGCCTGCATGTACAACACGCCGGTCGGTTCGCTCACCGGCGGCGATTCGCACGCCGCGGCTGACATCATCTGCTACATGAACGGCTACAACGATCCCCGGCGCGAGAAGTACTTCAGCCGCGCGCAGTTTACGGGCGAGAATGCTCCGGAGTATGTCGGCATGCGGCGCGGAGGCGTCATTCCGGCCCTGAGCACCATCGGCCTGCTCTACTCGGGCGTCAACTTCGTCGACGGCATGTCGACCCCCGTGCAGTGGATGAACGCTGCCGAGGTGGCCTTCCTGCGTGCCGAGGGGGCCGGTGTCTTCGGCTGGCAGATGGGCGGTACGGCCCGCGAATTCTACGAGCAGGGGGTGCGCCTCTCGTTCGAACAGTGGGGTGTGGGCGGCGTCGACGAGTACCTGGCCGGTACAACCCTGCCCCAGCCCTATGTCGACCCCAACGACGGATTGTCCTCCTATGACGGACAGCTCTCGACGCTGGGCGTGGCCTGGAACGACGCCGCCTCGAAGGAGGAGATGCAGGAGCGCATCCTCATCCAGAAGTGGATCGCCAACTTCCACCTGGGCAACGAGGCCTGGGCCGACATCCGCCGCACGGGATTCCCCCATCTGATTCCGGCCGTGGAGTCCGTTGTGGGCAACAACACCCAGGGAGTCCGCAATCTGGAGCTCGGCGCCCGCCGCATGCCCTATCCGGCCGACGAGGCGACCAACAACCCCGAAAACTACGCCCGTGCCGTGGAGCTGCTCGGCGGCTCGGACAACATGGCCACCCGCATGTGGTGGGACTGCAACCCGGCGATCAAATAGGCCGCCGAAGTGTCGAACAACCCAATGAAACTTCGTAACATGAAACAGCTATTTCTTCCGATCCTGGCTGCCGCGGCCCTGACGGTCTCGTGCAGCGAGTGGACGGATCCCGAAAACAAGGATTTCCTGCCTCAGATGTCGCAGAGCGATCCCGCCACGCTGGCTGCGCTGCGTGACTTCAAGGCCTCGGAACACCCCCTGATGATGATGCACATCGAGGGGACGCCGGGCGCTCCCAACCGCCAGAACCAACATCCGATGTCGATGCCCGACAGCGTGGACTTCCTGCTCATGAACCACGCCGACGGTCTCCATGCGACGATTGTCGGCGAGGTGGCCCGGGTGCGGGCCGAAAAGGGCACGCGCACGCTCAACGTCGTCTCCTACGACGCCATCCGCGAAGCCTGGGAGACGCTGCGCGACGAGGCCCTCGACGCCGGTGCCGGCGAGGAGTATACCGAAGAGCACTTCGCCTCGTACTGCAAGGCCGAGACCGAACGTCAGCTGACCCTCTGCGAGGCATACGGTCTGGACGGCGTCGTGGCCTCCTATCTGGGCGGTTACGATGCCTCGCCGGCGGCCCCCTTCGTGAAGGCCGTCGATGCCTGGGCCGGACAGCACCCCGACAAGCTGATCTGCCTGCGCGGCTATCCGGCCTATGTGGCCCGCATCGAGGGGCAGACGCTCGTCTCGCGCTGCAACTACCTGATCATCCTCACCGAGGATGCCAAGGCTACGGTCTCCATCTCGCGCAAGGTGCGCGATCAGCTCACCGGCGAGGTGCCGGGTGACCGCATCATCCTCGAGGCTTCGGTGCCGGCGCTGGCCGACGGCGGCGAGGATGCCCAGGTGGGCGCCACGGTGCAGACGGCCGCCGAGTGGGTCATGGACCCCTCGACGTCCAGCACCGTCAAGTGCACCAAGCTCGGACTCTGCGTCTCGAACGCCCAGGAGGACTATTTCAACAAACCGACCTACAAGCGGATCCGTGAGGCGGTGGCCATTTTGAATCCCGCCGCCGGCAATGCCAACCCCGAAAACTGACTGTGACCATGAAAAAGAGACTTGCATTCGCAGGATGCCTGATGGCCGCCCTGGCGCTGTCCGCCTGCAAGGGCGACGAGGAGGCCAAATACCACTTCGACAACAAGGTCTTCATCTCCGCAAACTCCTATGCGGATCAGATCTTCGTCAAGCGCGACAACCTCGATGTCACCAAAAACGAAACCTGTAACCTCACCGTAGCCATGGCGCAGCCTGAGGCGCGGGATATCCGGGTGGCCTTCACCGTGGCCCCCGAGCTGGTTGACCGTTACCGGAGGTTCTACGAGGACGACTCGGCCCGGCTGCTGCCCGCCGACGGCGGCTACTACACCTTCTCGGAGGTGACGGCCACGATCGAGGCCGGTGCGGTCGAGAGTGCCCCCGTCGCCTTTTCGTTCGAGAACCTCGACCGGCTGCCCATCGACAGTCGTGAGCGCTACGTGCTGCCGGTGACGATCTCCTCGGCCGACGGCATGGCCGTACTCGAGAGTGCCCGCACGCTCTATTTCGTCTTCTCGAAGGCGGCGCTGATCAACGTCGTGGCCGACATGCAGAACAACTGCGCATGGCCCGAATGGACGGCCGACACCCAGGCCGTGAAGGATATGGAGAGCTTCACGATGGAGGCGCTCATCTATGCCAACTCGTTCAATCGCGAGATCTCGACGATCATGGGTGTCGAGGATCTCTTTATGATCCGTCTGGGCGACAACGGCCCCGCCAACCAGCTGCAGGTGGCCTTCGCCCAAAAGATCTCCGAGGAGGACACCTCGCCCGCCCGCAACCGGATCCCCAACTCGCCCGACAGCCAGTTCGATCTGAAGCCCTTCCGCTGGTACCACATCGCCGTGACGTTCGATCACGGAACCGTCGCCGTCTACATCGACGGCCGCCTCAAGGTTTCGCAGCGTGCCGAGGTCTCGGCGTCGGACGGCCGTACGGCTCTCATCGACAAGGTCAACTTCGCCATCCCGCACTCGGACGAAACCGACGGCAAGCCCCGCTGCTTCTGGATCGGCCATTCGTACCGGCTGCAGACCGACGGCGACCTCTTCTACGAGCGCCGCTTCGACGGCCGCATGAGCGAAGTCCGTCTCTGGAACCGCGCCCTCCCGGCCGACGAGATCAATGCCCCGAACCACTTCTACAAGATCGACCCCGCCTCCGAAGGGCTGGTCGCCTATTGGAAGTTCGACGACAACACCTCGGGAAAAACCGTCCGCGACTACACCTCGAACGGTTTCGACCTCAAGACCGAACGCGAGGTCGACTGGCAGAGCGTCGCGCTGCCCGAAGAGTAGCCCTGTCTCCGATGAGGTCGCCCGCAATATCAATGACAACTCATAAAATCATGTTTACTAACCTTTAATCAACCAAAGCAAAGATGAAAAAAACAGGATGGATGCTTTTGGCGGCTCTGTTCGCCATTGCATCGACGGGATTCGTCTCGTGTAAGGATTCCGAGGAGGTCGACAAGCAGAACACGCTCAGTGTGAAGCCGATGTCCGACATCTCGTTCAAGGCTGACGGCAACGAGGACGTGGTCCTGACGGTCGAAACCGACGCCGAGTCGTGGAGCGTCGAGAAGAGCGACTGGATCACGACCGTGAAGGAGGGTAACACCCTCAAGGTCAATGCTCAGGCCAATACCTCCGAGTCGCTGCGCCCGGGGCGTATCACCATCTCGGCCGGCAATGCACAGCCCGTACGCATCAATGTGACGCAGGATGCCGTCGAGGAGGGTGAGATCGTGCTGGGTGTGGCGCCGTCCGACCCGCTGGCCTTCGAGGCTACCGGCAATCAGGCCGTGAAACTTACGGTTACGACCAACGCTCCCGACTGGTCCTTCACCTATCCCGAGGCCTGGATAACCGCCTCGAGGGAGGGCAATACGCTGACGGTCAATGCGCTCGATAACGAGGGCGACGCCCGTGTGGGACAGATCGTCGTCTCGACTTCCGAGGGGGAGAAGAGCGTGAAGATCGCCGTGACGCAGAAGGCCGGTGACGGCGCTTCGGGCGATGTCGAGGCCGTGACGGGCTCGCTCTCGTCGGCCGACGAACTGAAGATCGAATTCCCGGCCGAGAATCCGCAGGCCGTGGTCAAGACGCTGACCTTCACCCTCGAAAAGGCCGTTTCGAACGACGTTCAGGTGATGATCAGTTTCGACGAACGCCGGGTCGAGGAGTACAACTTCGACAACGGTACGGAGTATGAGGTCTTCCCGGCCGAGGCGCTGTCGGTGGCCAACGACGGCCTCATGACGATCGAGAAGGGCGAAACCTCCGCCTCGATCGAGGTGACGGTCAGCCCGAGCGACGAGCTGGCCTACGTGACCACCTACATGATTCCGCTGCAGGCCGTGGCCAAGACCGAAGGCCTGACCGTCAAGAGCGATGCCGCGTATGTCGACCTGTTCGTTTCGAAGGCCAACTCGAAGAAGATCCGCAACATCTGCTATTTCGAGGTCAACGACTGCAACCCGCTCAATGCCCTGGAGTATGTGCTCGAGGACGGTCAGCCCTTCTTCGATGCCGTGGTGCTCTTCGCCGGAAACATCAACTGGGATGCCTCGAAGCAGAAGGTCTACATGTCGGCCAACCCCAACGTTCAGGCCCTGCTCGACAACTCCGAAACGCTGCTCCAGCCCCTGCGCAAGAAGGGTATCAAGGTGCTGCTCGACATCTTGGGCAACCACGACCAGGCTGGTGTGGCCGGTCTGAGCGACTACGGTTGCGAACAGTTCGGCAGGGAGCTGGCACAGATCTGCTACGACTACAAACTCGACGGTATCGGCTTCGACGACGAGTATTCGAATTACGGCTATTCGACCACCCAGTGGTTTACCGCCCCCAGTTCGAAGCAGGCCGCACGCCTGCTCTATGAGACGAAAAAGGCCATGAAGGAGCTCTGCCCCTGGGAGACCTGGATCCACCTCTACTATCTGGGCTATATCAGCTCGAGCCTGCCTTCGGTGACCATCGACGGCGTCGAGCACCAGCCCGGTGAGTTCGTCGACAACGTCTGCGCCGATTACGGCGGCGCCGCAAGCCCCGTCAAGGGGATGGATCTGAGCGGTTGCGCCGGATACTCCGTCCAGCTCAACTACAGTCAGACGATGAGTGCCGATCGTGCAAAACAGCTCATGGAACGCGGTTACGGCTGGATCATGTGGTTCGCCTTCGATCCTTCGGGAACGGGAACCGTCGGCAACAACCGCACCCACTCGCTGCAGCAGTTCCGCAACATGGCCCAGGGCTGCTACGGCCAGAGCGTGCTGGATCCCAAGAACGTCTACAACAAGCTGGGCGAGGGCAGCTACGACCCCACCCCGCACCCGATCAACTGATAGGAACGGTCTCCGTCCGGGGGCTTTCCGGCCCGGTCCGGATTGCCGCCCGCGACGGGTGCCGACCGGTCCAAAAACCAATTCAGGCAAACTTTGTCAAAAACTACTGAAATGAAACTGAACCAATTGTTTGTTTTCGCAGCTTCGGCACTCCTCTTCTGCGGAGCCTGCAACAACAGCGACAAAGATGTGACTCCTCAACCCGTTGAGGATGCCATCTCGATCAATCCCCAGAAAACCACCGTCGGCAGCAAGGGCGGTGAGGTCCCCGTTCTGGTGACCAGTTCGGGGGTCTGGACCCTCAAGGGGGAGACGAATGAGTATGTGACCCCCTCGGCCTCTGAAGGCAAGGACGGCGACGTGGTGACCTTCACCGTGAAGGCCAACGAGCAGGAGGTGGATCAGATCTTCAGCTATACCTTCACCTGCGGTACGAAGAGCGCCCCCCTGCAGATTACCCTCAAGAAGATGGCCTCGCAGAGCGAGGAGCAGCTCGAGATCTTCTATCCCGAAGGCTCGAACCTGCTCTCTCACGAGGGCGGCAAGGTGACGGTGCTGGTCACCAGCTCCGGAAACTGGACGCTGGAGGGTGAGTCGGACTTCGTGACTCCTTCGGCCACGAGCGGTGAGGATGGCGCCGAGGTGATCTTCGACGTCAAGGCCAACGAGACCGAACAGGAGAAGGTGGCCGACTACACCTTCAAGATGGGTGGCAAGACGGTGGCTTTCCGTATTACGGTGCAGGGCGTCGAGCCCGAGCTGATCGAGATCACGTCGAAAAGCGAGATGAAGCTGGCCTATACGGCCGATGACCGGGTAGCCGTGGAGCTGAAGACCAATGTTGACAGCCGCGACCTGAAGGCCGAAATCACGGGCGCCGACGACGGATGGCTGACCTGGTCGATCGCCCGTCCGGCAGAGGATGGCTCGGAAAACAAGGTGACGGCCTATTTTGCCGTGCTCCAGAACGATGGCGATGCCCCGCGTGAGGCTACCGTCAAGATCAAGGGGCTGAAGAGCGGTGAGGCCACCCTGAAGATTACCCAGACGGTCAAACCGCAGCTGGCAACCGAAAAACCGGCCTACTTCCTGGGTGTCGATGCCCAGAAGCTGGACATCCCCGTGACGACGAACCTCGAGTTCGATGTCGCGCTCAGTGAGTCGGGCAACGGCTGGCTGACCTTCGACGGCTATACGGAGGGTGCGCTGCACTTCTCGGTTGCGGCCCTCACCGAAGGCGCTGCCCGCGAGTGCGAGGTGACGCTGACCGAAAAGAATGCGCCGGACAATGCCAAACCGCAGGTGGTGACGGTCAAGGTGACCCAGAAGCCCAAGGGTCTGATCGAGTGCGTGGCCGACATGCGCAAGTCGCGTACCTATTTCTCGACGCTGAAGAACTCCTCGGCGCTGAACAACCTCAAGGATGCGGGTACGATGGAGGCATTGGTCAACATCCAGGAGGAGCGCAAGTCCGGAAGCCTCTCCACCATCATGGGTATCGAGGGCAAGTTCCTGCTGCGTATGGGTGACGTCGGCGTGGCCTGGAATCAGCTGCAGCTGGCCACCTACAAAGGCAACAAGACCGATGCGGCCCTGACGCTTGACAAAATGGATCACTGGTACCACATCGCCGTCGTATGGAGCGGCATCAACGTCTACTTCTACATCGACGGTGAACTGGCCTATCAAGACTTCCTCTCGCTCTACAACGGGCTGAATCTGGGCGTTACCTATAGCGGTTACGAGAGCGAATACAGCCGGGCCTTCTGGATCGGATATTCGTACAATGCGGATCGTTACTTCCCTGGATACATGTCCGAGGTCCGCATCTGGAATCGCGCCCTCTCGAAGGAGGAGATCAACTCCGAGAATCACTTCTATTCGGTTCCGGTTGACTCCGAAGGTCTGGTGGGCTACTGGAAACTCAACGAAGGTTCGGGCTACACGGTGATCGACTCCTCACCCTCGGGCAACAACATGGTGGGTGAGCACGATGTCCGCACGCAGGGCAACAACCAGGTCGGAACCAAAGGCCTGAACTACGTGGAGATGAGTCTGCCCTGATACGGAAATTCGTATTGTCTTCTCCTGTTTCTATGCAGAACGGCCGGGTCTTTCGGGACCCGGCCGTCTTGTTGTCGGGAAGGGCTTTCGCTCTGCTGCCGGCTGTGGACCGTCGGCTGCGGACTGCCGGTTGCGGACCGTCGGCTGTGGACCGTCGGTTGCGGACTGTCGGCTGTGGACCGTCGGTTGCGGACTGTCGGTTGCGGACTGCCGGTTGCAGGCCGGAAGGGTAGAGTAGGCGGGGACTGGTACCGGTGCCGATATCGATGCCGGGCGGGGCGAAAATTGGCCTTCCCGATTTTTTGCCCTATTTTTGCAGCCGATCGGCCGTACGGCCGATCGATCAATGCCCGTGTAATATGGATACGACAAACTCTCCGATAAATCCGGCGCCCGTACGTCGCGGCGGATTCTTTGCCCTGACCCCGCTGCTGGTCTTTCTGGGTTGTTACCTTGTGGTGTCGCTGCTGGCCGGCGATTTCTACAAAATGCCTATCTCGGTGGCCTTCATCGCCGCCTCGGTCTACGCCGTGGCCGTGATGCGCCGCATGCCCTTTGCCGAACGCATCGGCCACTTCTCGCGCGGCGCCTCCGACCCGAACATCATGCTGATGATCTGGATCTTCGTGCTGGCCGGGGCCTTCGCCGAATCGGCCCGCAGCATGGGTGCCGTCGATGCCACCGTGGCGCTGACGCTCCATCTGCTGCCCGGAAGTCTCCTTCCCGCGGGGCTGTTTCTGGCTTCGTGCTTCGTCTCGTTCTCGATCGGAACCTCGGTCGGAACGGTCGTGGCGCTGGTCCCCGTGGCCGCGGGTCTGGCCGGTGAGACCGGCATGAACGAGGCCTGGCTGACGGCCATCGTCGGCGGCGGTGCCTTTTTCGGCGACAACCTCTCGTTCATCTCCGACACAACGATCGCCGCCACGCGTACCCAAGAGTGCGACCTGCGCGACAAGTTCCGTGTCAACGTGCGGATCGTCGCCCCGGCGGCCCTTGTCACCTTGGGCATCTACCTCGTCACGGGAAGCGTCGCCCATGTCCCGACCGATCCCGAACCTGTGGTCTGGATGCGTGTCGTGCCCTATCTGTTGGTGTTGGTGACGGCCGTGGCCGGTATGAATGTCATGAAGGTTCTGTTGCTGGGCATCGTTTCGTCGGGGGTGATCGGGCTGGCGACGGGCAGCTTCTCGTTGATGGAGTGGTGCGGCGGCATGGGGCGTGGAATCACCGGCATGGGCGAACTGATCATCATCACGCTGCTGGCCGGAGGCCTGCTGGAGATGATCCGTCTGAACGGCGGCATCGACTGGATCATTTCGGTCATGACGCGCCGCATCTCGGGGCGCCGCGGCGCCGAAGGGACTATCGCGGGGCTGGTCTCGCTGGCCAACCTCTGCACGGCCAACAATACCATCGCCATCCTGACCGTCGGCCCCATTGCGCGCCGGATTGCCGACCGTTTCGGTGTCAGCCGCCGGCGCAGCGCCAGTCTGCTGGACACCTTCTCCTGCTTCACGCAGGGGCTGCTGCCCTACGGGGCGCAGATGCTCATGGCCGCGGGGCTGACCGGCCTCTCGCCGCTGGCCATCATGCGCTATCTCTACTATCCGGTTGTGCTTGGCGTGGTGACCCTGCTGGCCATCCTCTGGCGCTATCCGCGGCGCATCTGACGGGCCGGTGCCGAAGCGGAGGCCGGGGAACGGAGCAAAACAGGCTCCGGAACGGCGCAGTGAAAGTGAAAATGAACGGGCCGGGGGGAAGCAACCGCTTCTTCAGCCCGTCTGTTTTGGAAGAGAGGCGCGCCTCTCTCCGGGTTTTCCGAAGTCTGTTCGATGACGGGACGCCCGTTCTCCCCGGCGGTAAACCGGTCAGGCAGCAGAAACAGAAGATGCCGCGGACCTGCGCCAATCGGGGAATAGAGATCGCCTTGTTGAGCATGGTTTTCAACTCCTGTTTCTCGAGAAACTCGCGTTCGACCGGCTCGAAATGGAAATGAACCTGGGCAAAGGGGTCCTTCTTCATCCAACCTTTGGCCAGCGCAATGCGGACAATCTTCTTGGAGTTCATGAGGTACTTCGAAGTCGTGTTGTGGCAGCACCGCCGGACGGTCTTGAGAAAAAACTCGAAGTCTTCGATAAACTGATTCGTGACCTCATCCAGATAGCAGTCCTCTTTTTGATAGCTCTTTTGCAGAAACTCCTCGGTCAGCCGCAGCGTGGTTTCGTAGCGGATCACCGTTGCCGGAGCGAGACTGATGCCCGACAGCTCCCTGCACTTTTCGTTGTGGGCACGAAAGACCTCCATCAGCGTGTGACGGTCCGACTGCGCCTTGCCCAGATAGCGGTTCAGTATGATCTGGGCGGAGACCTCTTTCTTGTCGAGCTCGAGGTCTCTTTGAATTCGCAGAATGTTGGCGGAAATGGCGTCCAGGTACAGGTTCAAATCCTTTCCGCCGCGGCTTTTTTCGTTGGCTTTTCCTTTTGCCGAGTTCCAGGCGTGTGGCTCGATGAAGCGTTTGATCGAGGCGTCAGCGCGTTCTCCGTTGATTGTCAGACGCATAAACACGGGAGCCTCGCCTTTTTTGTTGGTCTTGTCCCGCCGAATGTAAAACAACAGACTGAAAGATGTCCTTTCCATAAGTACACCGAATAGGCCACAGGTAACCCGCTTTTCGATGCCTTTTTCTGCATTTCGGCCAAAATAAAAATCCCTGTAAATTCGTGATTTACAGGGATTTGCAATCTTTTGCGTTGTTTCTTGGTGGAGAATACGATAACTGAACCCATATCGTAATCGCCAACATGTCAACGTGTTAAGATTGTAAAAATTTTTAGATACACCGAATAGGCCACAACCTATTTTCGCTGTTTTCCCTTGTATTCACTTGGTTGTTACAAAGTTACGAAAAATTCCCGGATTTTGCAACCGAATTGGAAACGAACCTGCGGATTTTTTTATCGTTTTTGAGAATGTCATGACGTGTATAAATGTTTATAAATCAATATATTATATGCAACGGTTGGACCCGGTGCCCAATCTGATATTTTCAGCCCTTGTAACATTCCCGGAAGGTGACACGGCGGTTCAGTAGGGGATTCGGAAGTAGTCGAGCGTGGCTTTGCGGTTATTTTGTGTTGGCGAGCATTAAAAGATCGTATTACTCATCAAGTTTTGGGTAATGATGTTTGTGTCGTTATCTGTAATAATAATCTTTATAATGCAAGTAATAAATATTGATATATGAATTGTAAACTAGATTATTATCATTATATTTGCATCGTTATCAATAGCGTTGATAATGATGCATATTATGGAAAATGAAGAAAAATGCTGAGAACAATATCTATTGCTGGTGTTCCTATCAATCTTGATAAAATTGGTCGGGATAAACTGAAAGGGCTAACTCTTGATCTAATATTGAGTTTCCGGTTTTATTATGCGGAATTCAATAAGCATCCGTTGTGCCTTGTTGAAAATGCTGATTTGGCCCGTACATACACGCCGATGCGGTATGCTCGCATTGCTAATCAGATTGAGCGGATTCTGGACATTCCAGTTGTATTCATCTTGCAGTCTGCGCCATTTTATATCAGACAGCGACTGATTGAGCAAGGGGTTTATTTTGTCGTATCGGACCGTTATGTGTTTCTTCCCGGTATGCTAATTAATGAACGGATTCGGAAAAAAGAAGATCCGGAGCATCAACTATCCCCCGTAGCTCAATATGTCTTGTTAAATTATTTGCTTCATCCTGATCTGAGCGAATTTACCTTGCAAGAGCTGCAATCTCGTATTCCGTATAACTATTTGGCTGTATCTCGAGCTGTTGGTGAATTGGAAAGAAAGCAATTGCTGCAGGCTCGAAAAGACAGGAAGACAAAATTGATCTATTCCTCCATGTTGCGAAAGGATCTATGGAATAAGGCCATGCCCTATTTTGTGTCGCCAGTTAGAAAGATCGTTTATTCGGACGAGGTAGGAGGAGATTCTTTTTACATCGGAGGTGTCAGTGCCTTGTCTCACTACTCATTCCTGAATGCTGACGACCAGATCACATTAGCTATTTGGGAACGGGATTATGTTTCGGGAAATTATTCCTTCGCGGAGTGGGAATCGTCGGATTTCAAGTATAAGATTGAAATCTGGAAATATTCTCCTGAAATGAAAATTGGGCAACAGGGATATGTCGACAGATTGTCGTTGTATTTGTCTTTGCGCGAAGACAAGGATCCGCGGGTAGAAAAAGAATTGGAGAATATAATTCGTGAAATATGGCAGTAAAGGGTCTGGATAAGTTTAGGGAGTATTTTGGAGATTTCCAGGATAACTATGTGATTATAGGAGGTACGGCATGCAGTATTATGCTGCGTCATGCAGATATGAAACCTCGAGCCACGAAAGATATAGACATGATTCTTGTTGTGGAACGGATGACACCTGAATTTGGCCGTCGATTTTGGAGTTTTATCCATGATGGGGATTATGAACAGAGAGAGAAAAAACGAGGTGAGGGGAAAGAGCCGAAGCCTGAATTGTTTCGGTTTTATAGACCTCGGAACGAGGAGTACCCTTATCAGATAGAACTGCTGTCCAAACAGCCGGAAGTGCTGGCTGTTCCCGCTGGTTGTCATCTGACCCCGATTCCTGTCGGTGAAGATGTGTCGAGTCTGTCTGCAATCCTGATGGATGAAGAGTTTTATCAGTTTGCATTGGCCCACAGGACGATGGAAGAGGAATTGCATGTTGTTGATACGGTAGGTCTGATATGTCTGAAGATGAAGGCATACCTGAATCTTTCCGAACAGGAACCGCCTGCACATAGCAGTGATATTCGAAAACATATGTCCGATGTTTTCAAGCTAATGGCAAGCGGTTATATTGCAGAGCCGATAGAATTGTCCGAAAAGATGAGAGAGACGTAGTTGCCTTTATAACGAAGATGGAATCATTGATGCCTAATCAATCGTTACAGGCCAGCATACAAAGAGATACTGCCTTCATCGAGCAAGTATTGCTGGAAATGAGACGCATATTCGCTTTATCATGAAAATACAATACGCTTCCTCCCTCACAGAAACCGCGTTGTAGATATCTACAACGCGGTTTTTATTTTGTTTTGTCATACATTTGTCATACAGGGCGGGCGGATGATGCTTTTGAAGCAGTTTGCACCTACATCATGAATCGCTCCAACCTGTCTTTCCAACGCCGCCAGTCGGGCATTTCGGTTTCGAGCAGAGTAAAGAAGGCTGCGGTATGGTCGGGATGCAGCAGATGACACATCTCGTGTGTAATAACATATTCAATGCAGGGGCGCGGCGCCTTGATGAGTTCCGTATTCAGAATGATTTTCCCCTTGGGAGTGCAACTGCCCCAACGGTTTTCCATCTCCTGAACATAGAGTGAAGTCGGAGCAACCCCGTACCGTGCAAATCGGGAAATGATGGGCTCCGCATACTCGGCAAACTTGAGTTTGGCGTGTTCGCGGTACCAGGATTTCATCAACTCCCGGGCCTTGTCCGGAGAGGTGCACACCACTTCAAAGCAGCGGCCCTTGTAGCGGACGCTGTTGGTTTTGCCTTCCGAGACCCGAAGCAGGAACTGCTTTCCCAGATAGTAGTGCGACTCTCCGCTGACATACCGTTTTTCCGGACTCCGAATCCCGAAATCCTTAAAATAGGCCTGCTGCCGAAGAATCCACGGCGCCCGTTTGTGGAGTTTTTGCTCGATAACCTCTTCCGGCGTCCCTTCCGGAGCCAGCAGAACGACCTCGCCGGATGGATATACCTTGATTCCGAGCGTCCGGCGGGCAGAAAAGAGCACGCTGTAGGGAATCGTCTCTTTCCCGTAGACGAATATCTGCTGCATCACCGGAACCATTTTTGAGCCACGTCGACCGCCCGGTCGATGATGGCATCCATGTCGTCGAAGGTCATCGACAGATCATATTTGCGTTTGACCTCGTCAATCAGATAGTCCTCGATGTCGAGCTTCATCATGCCGACCAACCTGTCCTTGAGCGGCCAGTCGACAATGAGCGTCCCCTTCTCGAAGATGTGCTGACGAATGATGGCGTCGATCCGGTTGGCCGTGTCGAGTGCGATTTGCGTCAGGTCGAGCCCCTGTCCGGGCTTTATGACCGACTTGTAGACCTCCAGGCTCAATCCGAAGTAGGCCCGCGCGGCATTGTTATCCTTCAGCACGTCGGGAATCTCGCTGTCGGTATGATTCAGCACCTTGTTCATCAGGTCCGTCACCTGGGTCAGATACTCCGCCTCGTCGATTCGTCCCTGTTCGTACTGCGAAATGGTCTCCTTGAGCATCTGCGAGAACTTCTTGTAGAAGGCCGGGTCGGTATCCATGTTCTCGGTGATGTACTTGGCCGTTCGCGAGGCGATCGTGTCGGCCTTGGCCGCTTTCCCGGAGATCTTCTCCACCTCTTCGGCGAACCGCTCCTTGTCGAAGATATTCACCAGGTCGGTGATGACCTGCACCTCGCCGCTCTCGATGTGCGTGTCGATCAGCTTCTGAATCTGCCCTTCGTATTGCTTGTAGTCCACCGTGTCGGAGTAGCGCTCCTGCACGGCATTACGAAGCTTCATGAAGAAGGCCAGATCGTGCTTGTACCGTTCGACCTCTTCTTGAGGCGTATTTTGATGGAATACAATCGACGAGAGCGCCACCTTCAGCGTCCGGGCAAAGGCCCGCAGCTTTTCGTAGAAGAGCGTGCGCCGGTCCTCCTCGCGCAGGACATTGCCGAAGGCCTCGAAGTCGGTCGTGTTGCGTACCTCCTTGAAGAGGTCCCACAACTCTGCATGCTTTTGGGGCAGCTTGGCCACCTCCTCCGAAATGTCCGTATAAGTCCCTTCCAGATCCTCCTTGTCGAAATCGGTGTAGAGTTCCAGCGCCGAATTGAGCGACCCCAATACGCCGTAATAGTCGATGATATACCCGAACTCCTTGTCTTCGCAGACGCGGTTGACGCGGGCAATGGCCTGCAGCAGCGTGTGGTCCTTCAACTTGCGGTCGAGATAGAGCACCGTGTTGCGGGGTTCGTCGAATCCCGTCAGGAGTTTGTCCACGACGATGATAATCTCCGGCTTGTCGCTGTTCTTGAAGCGGTTGATGATGCTTGCCTCGTACTTTTTGGCCGTGCCGTATTCATCCATCATGCGCTTCCAGAAGGCCACCTCCACGTTCGAGGTCTCGCCGAACGCTTCGTCTTCCCCCTCCCGGGTGTCGGGCGAAGTGATGAGCACCTCCGACGAGACGATGCCGATTTCGTCGAGATACTGCTTGTAGAGAATCGCGATGCGCTTGCGCGGAGCCACCAGCTGCGCCTTGAACTTCGACCCCTGCCAGTTCTCCCGGAAATGCTGCGAAATGTCCCACGCAATGGCGTAGATGCGCTGCTGCGTCTGGTTGAGCTGGTCCGCATGGCTGAATTTCTTCTTCATGTCGGCCCGCTGGGCGTCGCTCATCCATCCGCAGATCTTGTCGAAATAGCGGTCAATCGTCTCCTCGTGTACCACCTGCGGCACCATGCGTCCCTCGTACAACAGCGGCACGACGGCCTTGTCCGCCACGGCCTGATCGACCGTGTAGACCGGCTGGATGATGCCGCCGAACTTCCGGGCCGTGTTCTTCTCCTTCTTCATCAGCGGTGTGCCGGTCATGGCGATGAAGCAGGCATTCGGGAGCGTCTTCTCCATCTTGATGCCCATCTCGCCGTACTGGCTGCGGTGGCCCTCGTCGATCAGCACGAAGATGTTGGGGTCGGTCAACGGGGTGCGGATGCCGCGCACGGCCGTCTCGAACTTGTTGATAATCGTCGTGATGACGGCATCGCTCTTGCTGTTGAGCAGTTCGACGAGCTTGCTTCCCGTCGTGGCGTTCTCGACGCGAATCTGACACTTGCGGAATGTCCCTGTGATCTGTCGGTCGAGGTCCGTGCGGTCGGTCACGAGGATGATTTTCGGGTTGCGAATCTCCTTGTCGAGGATGATGGCCTGCGCCAGCATCACCATCGTCAGCGACTTGCCGCTCCCCTGCGTGTGCCAGATGACGCCGCCGCGCCGCCGCCCGCCCTCGATGTGGCGGATGCGCCGCATCGTCTGCCGCACGGCAAAATACTGCTGGTAACGCGCCACCTTCTTGATGCCGTCGTCGTAGAGCGTGAAGCCGTACATCAGCTGCAACAGCCGTTCGGGCCGGCAAAGGTTGTAGAGGTATTCGTCCTGCACCGACGGGGTGACAGGCTGTTTGTAGAGCTCCTCAAAGTTGCGGCGCACATAGCCGAACCGCTCCCCGAAGAGCTTGTCGTCCAGCAGCGGCTCGTTGACCACCCGCTCCAGCTCCTGCCGGTAACGGACCTCCTCCTCGCGGTCGGCGAACTGCTCGCGCCACCGCGCCCAGAACTTCTCGGGCGTGGCCGTCGTGGCGTAACTCCCCTCCTGGCGGTTGATGGCCAGCAGCAGCGTCGAGTAGAGATACAACGAACGGATGCCGTCGGCCTTCTGGTTGCGGAGGTGCTGCGAAATGGCCTGCTCGATGGAGTCCTTCACGTCGGGACGCTTGCACTCGATGATGCAGAGCGGAATGCCGTTCACGAAGAGGACGATGTCGGGCCGGTAGGTGTCGGTCATCCCCGTGCGGCTGACGGCAAACTCCTCGGTAACGTGGAAGACGTTGTTGCGCGGATTCTTCCAGTCGATGTACTGCATCACGAAGCTCTTGCGGTCGCCGTCGACAATCTGTTCGAGGGTTTTGCCCGAGGTGAGCAGGTCGTAGACTGTCTGCGAAGCCTCCATGAACCCTTCGTCCATCGGGATGTTGCGCAGGGCGTCGATTCCGGCGGTGATGTTCTGCTCGGAGAATACGGTGGTGCGCACCGAGCTGACCTGCACGACGTTGATGGCGGCGAGCTGTTTGCGCAGCACGGGTTCGAGCAGCACGTTGGCGAGATTCCCGCCGCGCAGGGCCAGCGCCTCATCGGGTGTGAGGTATGTGTACCCGAGCTTTTCGAGCATCAGCAGCGCGGGGATCTGGCTGATATGGTCTTCTTTGAAGGAGATGGACATTAAGGTTCAATATTATATTTAATATGATGTTGATCCATAAATTCTTTTATGACATTAATGTGGACACATCTTCCTAAATGGATAAAAGAATAATCATTAACTTTCTTTTTCTTCCCATTGATAACCAGGTCTCTACCAATCTGATCAAATCCTAATGGCAAAGAAATAGTATTTGATTGGATTCCATATACAACTCCGTTACAATCAAATAGAGGTCCTCCACTTTGGCCTTTTAATCCCGGGGTGCTCATTTCTATCTCATTTATGGTCCCTTCTTTATCATATGCCAATCGTGTAATAATACCGTCTATTGGAAATCTAGGAGAATCTAATCTATTCTCTTCTGTCCATTTGATATCATCTGTCTCTTCATCATATGTATAATTAGAGAACTCTGGGTAGGGATACCCCAATCTACAAAGAGATTTTCCTTGTTTCGCATTATTCCCTTCTTTTGCGAAAATAGGGAATTTATCACACAAAAGTCGCGAAAAGCCTTCAAATTTGATAATTGCCAGATCATAAGTTGGGTGACACCAATATTTTATCTCTGAAAATGTATCTATTGTATCGCAAAAACGATTATAAATTTGTACTACTGACTCATTTTTCTTATAGCTATACTTATTCTCTAAATTTGTGATGAGCCTTTTTCTTTTACCACCTATAGGCAACGAATTTAATTCCCTTTTAAATTGCTTATATTGTTTATTTATAGCATCAGCTGGCGCTATTAGATCTTTTATAACATGTTTACATGTAATAGCAAATCCTTCATCATTTATTATAATAAACGATGAACAGCCCCGTTCAATCTCGCGACTTCCATATCGCCTCATAATTGTATGTATAGGACGAGTAAATTCAGTTACAGTTTCAATTGCTTTTACAAACATATTTATTGGTTTTTAAAGTTATAGTTCATTGTATTTCACCCGTTTTTTGCCTGTAAGGAGTTGTTGCATCAGGCCGCGTTTCTGACGGCGGAGGCGTTCGAGCTTCTCTTTGGCCAGCTCAATCTCGCGGTCGGCCGCGGTCAAGACTTCTGTAATAGCTTTTTGCTCCGCCAAAGGAGGACAGCAAATATGAACTTGCCCGAAATCTCGATATTTGCAATTCAAGGTATCTCCGACCAAGCCTTGTGAGTGTGTCCAAAAATCATAGATAAGTCGAGGCTGTTTGAAAAGGACAGACATATAATACCCATCCACATCTGTATTGGGGACAACAATTGTATAAGCGGGACTAACAATTCCTTCCAATCCAGATAATGCACTCCGCCCTTGCCACATTCGCATGGTGTTATATCCTATGTCGCCTTTCGCAATTCGTTTGTATTTCGATTTGTCGTCGTTCGATGTATCTCGTTTTTCGGATTCGGTTTGTAAAATAACACCTCTGTCTCCAGTAATGGAGAGTAGGGGGAGGTCTGTGCGATTGGTTTCGTTCCGTTCCGTGAACAACTCTTGGAGTTTGTGTGTTTTCCAGGGTTCGGAGAAACCGGGGAGACGGAGTTTTGCGGAGAGGAGTCGCTGCATCAAGCCGCGTTTGCGCAGGGCGAGTTTTTCAATCAGCCGCGCCTGCTTTTCAATCGCCTCATCCCACACGCCCAACACCTCCGCAATCTTCCGTTGCTCCGCCAGCGGCGGAACGGCTATCTTATAGGGAATAATATGTTTATTGTTTATTTGAGGAATGGATGAGGTGTCAGCGATTCGATACAATCGTTCATGTAAAATGCGGATATACAGGAACTCTGTGTCTACGATGGCTGTATGGGGTGTAATAGCCATCATATTGCTGTCCATTTGAATGTCTTTGGCAGCTATGCGAACTTTATTATTTAGTCGTCCCTTAAAAAGCCCATTTTTGCGAGATATCGTTTTTCCACAGTATCTCGCAGATTTTATGAAGCATGCACCAAAGAGCTTTCATGGCTCTTTTGAAGTTATAGGCTGCTGCCGCCAGTAGCACGTTCACAGCATCCCCGACCACACCTTTATAAAAGTTGCGGCCCAATCGGTAATCTGACTTTAAGTGACCTATTGTTGGTTCTATACCTGCACGTTTGCAGAAAAGTTTATGTTTTTTCAGCTTCTGATAACGGCTGTCTGATTTCTTGGGAACATCGGGAATCATAATCTTCGTCCCGTTAATTTCCTTCCTGCCTCTGTATCCTCTATCACCAGCCAGCACTTTAATCTTCCTTCCGGTTAACCGTTCTACCTGCGCCAAGGAAGACTCGATGGTATGACCGTCATATTCATTGCGAAAGGATATGGCTCCAAGAATAATTCCTGTGGCAGAACGTATGATGGACACCTTGTTGCCGAATTCATATTTTTTATGTTCTTTACCCTTGCTGATACATTGCACGTCCGGCTCATGGATGGAATAAATCTTTTTCCGGCTGTTCCGCCTTTGGGACAGAACGGTTTCAAAGAGTCTGAGCAATTTATCATAGTCGTGATTCTCTTTAAGATTACGCTTCAGTTCCCTGACAAGTCTTCCGGCTATTGTACGTAAACGCCTGTCCGCCCTGAGAGCTTTTTCCCTGTTTTTGGGATGGTTCCGGAAACGCTGGTCACGATAGATCTTCTTCAGCACAAAGGTGTAGCTTTGGCGCAGGGGAAGTCCCAGCTTTTTTACAATGCCAAGAACTTTCTTCACGATCTTCTTATGCAACTTTGCATCCGTGGGGTAAGTGATGTTCTTTTCCTGAACTGTGGAATCAATAAAAGCCGTATCATGATGACGGCCATCATCATCGTCGTTATTCACACGGATACTTTCCTGGAAAATGAGTTCAATTCCCTTTTCACCGATACGTTTGCGGAAATGAACCAGTTCTGAAGACGCACAAGGGGCAGACGGGGTAAACTCCTGCATGCCACAGAAATACTGATAATAAGCGTTTTCGCTCCATTGCTCTACCAAAGACTCATCCGACAGGTTACGAAGGTGTTTCAGGATAAGCAAACCGCACATTAAACGGATTGGCTTGCCGGGACGGCCGTTATCCTGACAATACAAAGGTTGAAAAGCCGTTTCAAATTTTCCCCAATCTATTTTGTCTGCCAATTGGTAAAGCGGGTGCGATTGGTTCAGCATGTCTGATAGGTTGCTGAATAAAGAAGGACTGTTATTCGTATTTTTAATCATAAAATCTGCAAGTTTATTAACGTAAAGATAAGAAAACTTCCAGATTTATCAAAGACTTCTATAAATTAAATTACTGAATACCAATAAATAAAACTATTTTTAAGGGGCGACTAAATAGTTTGAATTGTTCTATACAATCAATCTTATTATTAATAACTTTTCGAAGTTCAATATCCATGCTAGATATTTCACCATACTTTTGGCTGTTCGATATGATTCTTTCATAGGAAATATTGTCATGTTCTGTTGTAATAGCAATTTTTGAAACATTAGGAAGGAATAAGAGAATGCGTAGATCTAAGTTGTCTATTTGTTTTTCAACGGAGTAATCATCCTTTGTTTTTTCAGAATTTATACTAATCTCAATAGTTGTACGATCTTTAGGACGGTCATGTTCAATATTTTCTGGGACTGCTAACATCGGTATATAAAGGGACGGCTCTTTTCCCAGTTGTTTTTGAATCTGTTGTTTGTCTTTTATTTTTTCAAAAATCTTTTGTGCGATATCCTTTGAAAATTGCACGGCGAATTCTCCTGAGTAAATTCTAACCTCATCTGCCCAATTTAATATTGACCTAAAACCAGTCCCTTTATTGCCAATATATTTCCCCTTTTTCGGACTATTGTTGCCTTGAACAATCGCTTTAATGCCTTCTTCATCAAAAAATGTTCCTGTGTTGGAAATAATTAAGCGACCTTTGATATAGCTTATCTCAATATTAAGATCTGATGCGGGTTTCTGATTTAAATTTATACTCTTTTGATAGGCATCGTCTGCGTTTTGTAGAAGTTCTAATATTTCGCGACCATGATAGCCCTTAATATCACGTTTTTCAATATTGTTTTCAGAAATTAGTTCTTCTCTAATTTGCTGTTTAATATGGTTCTCAATATACTCCTTGCGAAGAGTAATGATATATTCGGTATTCATGAATAAATTGATGAAAATTGACAATGTAAATATTTTATGTACAAAACTAATAAAATTTTATTAGGCTATGTATATAGTTTACTCATAATTTGTTATCATGGATTCTCATATTGAGCGAAGAAATGTTTTTGCTATTGCTATATTGAGGAATTTCAGGGCTTGGAGATCTTGTTAATATAGTTTTCTTATGTTATTATTAATGAATTCTTTTTTCTTGAGGAAATATCAGACGCAGCATTCTGCGAAATATTCCAGAAATAATGGCTGCTTATTGAATTATTCGGAAATGTGATCAACAGTATTTGGGTAATTTCCTAATAACCTTCCGAAGATTTTTCCGATTGTGTTTTATTCATTGTGTGCTTGTCCGTATAATGTTTAGTAACGGGATCCTTTAGATGATTGGATAAGAGAGAGTTTATTTATTTTTACTATAAAGTTGGTTGAGGCTCATCTCGGCTATTATTCTGAAATTTTGTATATTTGTTCCATAAATGGAAAATGCTGTGATAATAAGTCATAGTTGTTAAAGTTTAGAACGAGATATTCAAAATATACTATGATTACGTATATTAAGGTGGATGGATTTAAATCCTTTCAAAACTTTGAAATGGATTTTACTCCGTTAACGATTATTGCAGGATCAAACGCTGCGGGGAAAAGTAATCTTTTTGATGTTTTCCGGTTATTGGCGGCTCTGGCTGATACGGATAAAATTCAGCGCGCTTTTCGCAAACAGCGTGGTGATTTGATAGAACTTTTTACGCAGTATGATGATCATTCTGTTGCAAAAGAAATGTCTTTTGTGGTTGAGATGTTAGTTAACCCAACTGTTACTGATACGTGGGGATCAACTGCAACATTACGTTATACAAGGCTCCGTTATGAATTGACCCTGCATCGTTTTACCAACAATGTGGGGATGGAGGATATTGAAGTCGTCCATGAATATTTGGATACCATAAAGCATGATAAGGATAAATGGATTAAGATTATTCCGTCAAGATATGCTGAAATATGGCGTCCCAAAGTAGTTACAGGTAAACGTCAAATACCGTATATGTATACAGCCGAGTATAATGGCGTTAATTCTATCATAGTTCCACAAGATGGTTCTCAGGGAAAAAAACGAATATATCCATTGAATAATACTACTAGGACAGTTTTAAGTAGTGTTGATTCGGTAGATTTTAAACATATCCTTGCTGCAAGAGAAGAAATGAAAAGCTGGCGTTTTTTGCAATTGAACCCGGAAGTTCTTCGCTTGCCTACAAGTAAAACTATTGGCGAAGATATTATAGGCCCTGCAGGAGAAAATCTGGCAGCAGCATTATATCGAATTAAGCAGGAGGATGGTTACAATATGAAAGAGATTTCACGTAGGTTACATTCTTTTCTTCCAAATTTTGTAGATGTTGATGTGGCCGATGATATTGAAAATAAGCAATATGTAATCGTCTTGCATGATATTGATGGGAAAGAATATTCATCACGTGTATTGTCTGAAGGAACGTTGCGTATTCTCGCATTGTGCATTTTATATATGGACAATAAGCATCAAGGTTTATTGTGCTTTGAGGAGCCAGAGAATGGAATTCATCCGTTTAGAATTAAAGTGATGGCAACCTTGCTAAAAGATTTATCCACAGATTTCTTAGATGCTGATATGCCTTTACGTCAGGTAATAGTGAATACACACTCCACTGTCTTTGTATCTGCAATATATAAATGGCTGACATCTCCGCTTGTTTCCATTGATTTTGCTCGGATGGTTGTTAGAATATGCTCTATTGATGGTAATAAAAAGAAGTTGTTGGCGACTAAAATTGTTCCCGTGCCTAAAGACAATCCATTACAAACAAAAATTCCCTTCTCAGAGCAGGAAACAAAATCAACCTTGCAAATGATGAACGAATTTATGTTGTTTAGTGATAATGAATCAATCCATTAAGAAGGCGTGTTAAAAATGATTGCGCAAATTTTTATAGGATTAGCAACCGAAGGGCCTACTGATATTCGTTTTTTTGAGAGTATTGTACGTCGTACGTTTCAAGATATTGCATTGAAAGAATGTCGGACTGACGTAGATATTGATATACAAAGATTAAAAACGAAAAAAACAGGTTTGTCTTTTAGTGAATATGTGATACAGGCTTCATGTGATGGTGTCAAAGAATTTGGTATGATGGCTTTGGCGATTCATACAGATGCTGATAGAGAAACATATGATGATAGAAAAAGATATAATATATATCCAGCGCAATCTGAATTGGATAGGAAAGGGGATGATTATTGTAAAATACTAACCCCTGTTATTCCTGTACGAATGATGGAGGCTTGGATGTTAGCAGATAAAGATTTGTTAAAAGCTGAAATTGGAACACGAAAATCTGATAATGATTTAGGTATTGATAGAGATCCTGAAGTGATAGCAGATCCAAAGTCTGTTATTGAAGAGGCTATTAGAGTTGCACAGTCTGATCTCCCCAGACGTCGTCAGCGTTTAACAATTTCGGACTTATATGAAATTATTGGAGATAAAATAAGTATAGATAAGTTATTGTTATTAAATTCGTATCGGAGGTTTCAAGAGGAGGTGCGTAGTACATATCGAGCGTTGAATTATATGTAATATAGACTTATTATTGAAATTACCAGAGTGGTTAGGATCATTATTTCTGAATTCTTTAGTTAAGAAATACATTGTCGAGGATATAGATATACTTTTTCTTATTTTAGCCTTTGACTCAGCTCGCTTTTGCGAGCTGAGTTTGTTTTTTTATGCTTATGCATTAGTTCGGGTATAGGTCTAGGTTTTAGATCATATTATTGGTTTTATCGTTGGAGGTGTTGCAATTGCTTTCTTTATCAACTGGTCGCTGACTTATGGGAATTTGATTAAAACAAATCTTTCCATTGATTCATGGTTGAGTTTCTGGGGAAGCTATTGTGGTGGCATCTTTGCCGCAATAGTTGGCTATCTTGCTATTATTTACAGCAATAGAAATAGCGAAAAAGCCATTCATCAACAAGAGAAACAACTCATCCATCAACGGCTTGTCAAGAAACTGGACGAATATAATGACTGCCTCAAAAACAACTTAGAGTTGCTCAATATTGTAGATATAATGGGCATTACGGTTGGAATCGATTACCAAAATCTTTCGTTGGCAAAAAAAGATGTATGCCGAAAAAAAGCACAAATTTATGCTACGGATCTACAATACAGGTATGTGTTTGAAGTGGATGTTCCTCGTGCAAAAACAGACTTAGAAGTTCAATACGATAAAGCCTGGGTAAATTCACGGAGCAAATTATCCAATTTATTAGATGATGAGCTAAACTTTATAGAAAGAGTAAATCAGAATCATTATGATATTCAGTTAAAAGAAAATCATCAACAAAAACTGCATTTCATATCAGAAATATTAAAAAAGTCAGGCGATACAACCCGTCAAGAGGAATATCTACATGATAAGCATTCTATTACTCAGGAATTAGAACAATTGGATAAACGCATTGATTCATATTATAAAGAAGTAGACGCCATGTTGCTCTCTCTCAAATCGTCTGCAAATCAATTGAATGCCGACACAAAGCTTTTGTTTGATCTGTCCATATTACTCTTAAAAGAGAAAGAAAACGAACTGCAAAGTTAATATACAGATCACTGCTGTCCGGAGAAATTTTACCATAAAGTAGGTTGCTCGACAGAACCCGCCTCCGGAACACTAACGGGAGTTGTCGGCTGATTATAAATTTCACGGATATCCGCCCTCTGGAAGAGGACTTGTCCGATTGAGTTAGAGATAGAATGAAGACTTGGATCCAACCCGTATCGCTTCTTCGCAATGATGAGCAGCAGATAGTCACAAATGGCTATCCATATCTGCGTGTACACGGCGTTCTTGGAAGTGCCGTAGAAAGTCCTGATGTGAAGATGCTGCTTGATCCATTTGAAGAACAGTTCTATCTGCCAGCGTTCATGGTAGAGTTCCGCAATAGTCAGCGGATCGTCAATCGCAAAGTTGTTGGTCAGAAATCGATATGATCTTCCAGTCTCAAAGTCTTCATATACAACAAGTCTCAATGTGTCTGGATACTTTCTGGTAGAGTAATATCCAGCAAGTCTGATAGTCTCATCCGAAAGAACGCCCGAGTCTTTGTTGACAGGTCTGGACTCAATAACCTCATAAGACATATTATCCTTGGCGCGTGTAACAAAGCAGGCGCCCTTTTGCTGGAAATGCTTGTAAAGTTTCTCAAAGGCAACATATCCCCTATCCATCAGGTAGAAAGCACCTGCTTCAACAGGAATCTTGTCCATCATCCTGGCATCGTTAACCTTGCCTGGCGTGAGCATGACAAATGTGGGAATCGAGCCTCGCAGATCCATCAGTGTATGTATCTTGAACGCGCCCTTACCATGATGAAACTCGGCCCATGGACACAACTTAAGACACAGTTCAATGGTACTGCTGTCAAACGCATATATCATCTCCTCAAGACCAATTCGCAGCTTTTCATCCTTGTAAAGCATCGTGGCTTCCTTTACCAAAGTCATCGCAAAGTCTTGATATATACGCCAATCCTTCTTCTCGTTGGCCTCCGCAAGCGTGGATCGAGGTATTGCCTTGATTCCGGAGCGATAGAGGTCGCCGCAGAGGTTAAGTGTAGTCTCTATATCTCTCAAACCAGCTCTGTCAGTGAACTGTGCAAAACTCATCACCATGAACTGGTCACGACAATTGAATTTGATAGCATGCCGGTCTCCTTTGTAGCGGTCGACACATTTCTTGAACTCGTATTCGTTAATGAGAGACATAATCTGAGCGAAGATTGTTTTTCCTTTGTTCATGGCTTGCGGATAACCTCTTGATGGTTACCGCAAAGTTACTGATGTTCTAATCGAAAAATTTTCTAATGCTTGTAACTTATTGATGTTTAATAATTAAAACATTGTCGGAGAATTTTTCTCCGGACACTAGTGTATACAGATATTGATTTAGATAATATTGATCAACTCAAAACCTGTTTCAATAACACAACGCTGGCTCGATGAATATGACAAAGATGACTTGCCATGTTCACTTACCAAAGTCTCTTACGGACAAAATCTGTTCGTCCATAAAAGAATCGAAACAGGATTTCTACCCAATGAATACATTAAAGAGATTTTCATGAGGTACAATCTGAACTGATTTATATGAGTCAAGAATCCTATCTATTACTATATTTGATCTATTATATCTCCCAAATAATCTGTTCTATACACATTACCGTGACAAAGAGACATCAAATAGGATAGCATATTCGGACTTGGATGTCCATACCTATTGAGACCAACTGAAATAATAACATTTGTGGTAGGACATGAATAAAGACGGGAATTTATCCCATAATCTCCGCCATGATGTGGAGCGATTAACACATGTTTATATGTTCTCAATCCATTAGTCTTTTCGTTGTCATAAATATACTTTGCTTGTATTAATTTTACATCACCTGTAAAAATTGCACTCTTAGTATTGCCTTGAACAAACATACATAATCCCGCATAGTTAATTGTACGACTATATTCTCCAATATAAAAGGCAATATTTCCAATTCTCTGCCATAGACGCATTTGATTGCCATTGGTACGAAGCGCTGGCTTTATACAAAAAACATTATTACTTCCCAAGGCATATAATATCTTTTTATATATCCTCTGAGAGGTCAATGATTTCATCATATCCATGCAAACGACCTTACTAAAACATGTCCTTATTTCCTGAATACTGGCACATTCTAAACAATGATAATGATCAATATCCCAATGAGATATCACCAATATTGGCTTATCTCTTTTTAGTGTATAGAGCCTGGAATTAAATAGGCTTCGTACAATCGTTTGATTGGCACGCAGTTCTGCTCCAATATCATAAACAATCCTTGTAATATTATTCCCATCCAATAATTCATTCCAATTTGCCTGACCCACATCACGAACTAGTAAAAATAAATCACCCTTAAAAAAATTAGGAATCTGCAATCTCCCGTTTTCGTGATTATGCATGAGATCATTGCGATCTAATGCTTCGTGGTTTTGCAAAAGATCTTGATCATCATAACCCAAGAATTCAATCGATTTTAAATCATATGAACGACCTATAACCAAAGATTCTTCATTTTCTGTAAAATCACAGTGATTAAGCAGATCAAGATTTAACTTATAATAACAGCCTGCTGATAATCTTCGAGTAGCCTTTAATGACCGAAGTTCAATATAAGTCTTTGCTTTACCAAAATCTTGATTTTGGGGATCGGAAGAAACAAAATAATATAAATCTCTATCTAATCGGAAATCTATATACGCATCAAAAATACCAGATTCTATTTTTACCAAATGTGCTAGATATACTATACAATTTCCCATAAACCAAGCATTAATATATGTTTAAGATCAAATGCCATAAAAATATAAAATAAATTCGTAACGATTATCATATATATTTACGAAACAAGGCCTACAACACTATTTAATGTCAAGATTTACAGCTGGACTGTTACAGTGCGTATAGGAAATCTTGACGGCGCATAGAATGACAAATGCTGATATATAACCGTCAAAACATACGGAGGTCCCCGATCCTGTTCATTATCGATATGATTCAGGACCTCCAAGACACATTGAAGAGAAAGGTGTACTTTCTCCAACAATATGGCCGTGAGATAGTTTTTCAGGCTGATATGTTTGGCAGACAAAATGAGCTTCATTGGCGAACTAAAAATAAGTTGAACCAATGAAGTTCTTATTCTGAAAAGAGCGCGAAAAGTTCGGATTTAAGATTCTTTCACAGATTCACTCTTCTTTCGCATTTGACCGGGTGTGCGACCAAAATTCCGTCGACAATAATCCGAGAAAGTGGACGGCATATTGAACCCGTTGCTTTCGGCCACCTGCCAAAGCGGGAGGTCCGTATCGAGCAACATACGCATGATCCGCTCCTTCCGCTGCTCACGCAACCATTCCGAGACCGGGATGTCAAACTCCTGCTTGAACCGCTTGCGAAAGGCGGATCCAGACATGCAACAGGCCCTGGCCAACTCTTCGCTGGTCGTGTTTCCCGTCACTTGATGTTGCAAGGCCTGCAGCCGATCCCGGAATTCGAACGGATGGAAATCCGGAAGCAGTCGGCCGAGAGTCCGAAAATCCTTGTCCGTGAGAAACGTTGAATCCGGGTTCTTCCTGGAAGCCGATCCAGGATGCCGGTATTCACGGAGCACGGTGCCCATCATCAAATTATACAGAAAATTCAAGTGGGGATACCCTTCACCGTTCACCGTCGCTACGATTCTGACACAAGACAATACCCCCAGCCGGTTGCGGGTGCGGTAATAGTGCCGATAGGTATCAATAAGGAATCCGAGGGCCCGATTATCGGGACAAAAGGCCGCCAGCAGATAGAATCTGGCCTCTTCGCGCGGCAGTTCCGGAGGCAGCGTATTGCAACGTCGGATCTGGTCAACCAGCCAGCGTACGGCCGCAACAGGTTCAGCCAACGGCGCAAGCACATTCCAGGTATCGGGGCGCATCACATCGACCTGTCCGAACGCATGCAGAACGGTCCGGAACCAGCCACTCCATTCCGTTTGCAGGGCACCCTGCTCAAGTTTTTCTCTCAACGGCCTCATTCCTCAATAATGATCTTCAAAGATAGGACTTTTCTGGAAATGAAAGCACACTCGGACCTCTAAATAACTCTTCCAAACCGAATACCCATTATTAACCTTTTGTACCGATTTAATCGTTCTTTTTGGCTTTCGGCTCTTGCAGGTCAATAAAAAAAACTATATTTGTAAAGCGATTGGGCGAAAATCCCGGTCGGATACATACGAAGCGTTATGCTGATCTTGTAGTTTTGGGAACCTGAGAAATTTTCAAACTTGGCACAAGAGATGGCATGGCGGCTCTCACGTTCGCGTGGGCTGCTATCACCATATTTGTGCTAAAGGTAATCTCAGGACCTCCAAAACTCGATATGGCCGCAGTCCGCGCTTTGTGTATATCGAGGTCGGCGCTTGCGGCCCGACTTCCGGAGGATGCAGGATGGATGATGCTGTGGAGACCCGAAAAACATCGAAACAACCCGAAACACCGAACCTGAAAAACGATATACGTATGACATCGACCGGAATGATCCTGATAATCAGCGCGGCAGTTGTCGCCGTGCTGATTATCATATGGGGCATTGTAACCAACAATAACCTCATTGCCAAACGTAACAGTGTCAAACAGTGCCGGAGCGGCATCTGCGTGGCGCTGAAGCAGCGCAACGATCTGATCCCGAATCTCGTTGCATCGGTCAAGGCCTACATGGTCCACGAGGAGCATCTTCTGACGACCATCACCCAACTGCGCACACGCACGGTCGCGGCCCCGGAGGACGAGCAGATCCGCGATGGTGGTGAGCTCTCCACGCTGCTCGGCCGGTTGAACGTCGCTGTCGAAAACTATCCTGAACTGAAGGCTAACACGCAGTTCCTCCACCTGCAGGGACAGATCGAAGAGGTGGAGAACGAGCTGCAGGCCATTCGCCGTACCTACAACGCCGCCGTCACGGATTACAACAACGCGATCGAAATGTTCCCCTCGTCGCTCATCGCCTCTTGGGGACATCATACGCAGGAAGAACTGATTGAGATTCCCGAAAGTGAAAAACAACCGGTTTCGGTTGCCGAACTCTTCCGCTCATGAATGCCCAGACACCCGATTTCAAGGAGCTCACCGGCAGGATGCGCCGGGAGTTGACACGCGTCACACGACTGCGACGGGTAGTGAGGGTGCTGCTCGTGATCGTCTACTTGGCGACGCTGCTGTGGTTCGTATTCTGTCTCTTCGGAAACTACCTGCTCGCCTCGGCCGATTATACGACCTACGTACACACCAGTCAATACATCCTATACGGATTCATCCTCTTCTGCGTGCTGCACTTCGCCTTCATGCGTGGGCTCCAATCACTTGGCGAGCGGGAAGGATCCCTGATGGGGCGCATCGTCGGAGAGCTCTTCCCCGAAGCGCGGTTCAATCCGGCCGGAGCGGTCAATCGCGAGGCGCTGGCCGCAAGCCGACTCTTCAGCGAATCCACCTCACTCTCCGGACTCGAAACCACCTCCTACGGACGGATAGAGATTCCCGTCGGCGAAGAAGTGATGTCGGTCTGCGATGTAGGAATCACCTCACTGCAGGGGCGCGACCTTGCGGCCAATCCACTCTCGATGCTCTATCGCTCACTCGTGCGGCCGATCTTCGGGTCACGCGTCGAAAGCACGATGCACTCGTTCCGCGGGATGTTCGGCTACTGCCGTACGGAGCGTAAATTCCGGGGCTATGTTCTGCTGTTGCCAGACCACCTGGAAAACAAGGTCGGCTATCTGGCGCAGTCCATCCAGCGCATCCGTCAGAAGAACGGCGCAAAGTTCGTCCACCTGGAGGATCCCGAGTTCGAAAGTCTCTTTGCGGTCTACGCCGACGACGAGGTCGAGGCCCGTATGGTACTGACCCCCGCTATGATGCGCCGCTTGTCGGAACTGCGACGGTCGTTCAACCGCGATCTGATGATCTCCTTCCGGGGCGATACCCTCTATTTCGCCTCCGAAACGCCGGACGGATTCCTTCGCCCGGGACGACGGTCGCTCGGCGACGAACGTCTGTTGGAGCAGTTCTGGCGTGAAATTGCATTCTGCCGCACCGTGGAGGCCGAAATGAAATAGATTAACCCACACACAACCCCGAAAACTCAAACAATTCATTCCA
The DNA here is from genome assembly GCF_900604385.1 of Alistipes megaguti. Lineage (NCBI taxonomy): Bacteria > Pseudomonadati > Bacteroidota > Bacteroidia > Bacteroidales > Rikenellaceae > Alistipes > Alistipes megaguti. The sequence continues at coordinate 2,233,754 of NZ_LR027382.1, forward strand.
TAAAACCTAAATGCATCTTTTATGAAAAAGTTATCACGACTCGCCGCCATTGCCGGCATGACTGCACTGCTTGTTTCGTGCAACAACGTCAGTTCGATGCTCGGAGGAGCCAAGTATCCGGCCGACCAGGCAGATTCCTACGCCAAGGCCGTGGAAATCCTCAAGGAGAAGGTCGACACGACGAAGTTCAAGATTTTCGCCATGCGTTTCAACGAGCGTGAGGAGCTGTCGAACGACCTGAGCAGCATCTCGCTCGACATGGTCAATGCGAATAACTATGCATTCCGTCAGGCATACTACATGGATGGCCGCGTCGGGCAGATGAACGACTTCTCGACGAGCGTCAACGAGATCGACTATGCGAAGATCAAGGGCATCAGCCTCTCGGCAATCGACCCCGCAGCCATCGGACGCCAGATCGAAGAGGCCAAACAGCTCCTGCCCGAGGGACACACCTTCAAGTCGGTCAGCGTCTACGAGATCGACGAAGTGCTTCCGCGAAGCACGAGCATGATGAACCGGGGCCGGAATATCGGCGCTCTGGAGGCCGAATTCAAGATCTGCTTCACGGAGGACGGCAAGGAGACCGAGACCTCCGGAGGTCAGGTGACCCACCTCTACTACGAAGCCAAGATTCTGGTGAATGCCGACGGCTCGATCTCGCCCGAAGAAGAATAACCGTTAAACTCAATAACGACCTATGAAACGTACACTTCCCTTTATTGCGCCTGTCAAGGACTCCACGCAGAGTGCCATGCAGCGCGACCTTTACGACAAGAGCATCGATCTGTACGGTGAAGAGAAATACGTCGAGGCGTTCCATACGCTGCTCGACCATCTGAACCCCGAATTCCGTACGAAGTACGGCAATGCCGAAGGGACGGAGTTCCACCTGCCGCACGGTTCGATTGTCGTCAACGTACGGCTGGATGATCGGATGATGTACATCGACGCCGACTTCCTCAACCTTCCGGAGAAGGGCCGCGTAGCGATGCTGCGCCAGGTGGCCGACATGAACATCAACCGGCTGCTGCTGCCGCGCTTCACCAAGGAGGGCGACCGCCTGAAGATGGAGTACCACTGTCTGCTTTCGGAGACCCATCCCCACAAGATCGTCACCATCCTGCAGAACATCTGCCGCATCGGAGACAAGTACGACGACGAATTCTGCACGAAGTTCGGCGCCACGCGCTGCTACGAACCCCGCGTCACACCTTACCCGGCGGAAACCGTCGAGCGGATCTATGATGCCATCCAACTGCTCGTCAAGGAGACGCTCGAGGCAGTCAAGGAGTACAACGACCAGCGCCGCTACGGCTATTCCTGGAACGTGATCGACACCACGTTCTACCAGATCTCCTACTTTGCACAGCCGCAGGGCCAGCTGGCAAACGACATTGACAAGGCCGTCGAGGATATGGACGAAGAACTGCCCGTGGCAGAGCTCGTCATGAAAGGCATGGCCTTCCTCGAGAAACTGCTCGCCATGCCGAAGGAGAAACTGGCCGAGGATCTCTACTTCGTCGACACGCTCGTCTCGATCAAGGGCCCCTCGTCGCTGCAGAACGTACAGGAGAACATGAAGGATGTCTACGAGGAGGCGACGGCCGCCATGCAGAACAAGGATTTCGAGCGGGCCGCCGTACGCATCTGCTACAAGTTCTACGAGGCCTACTTCTACAACGACATGCAGGACGACCTGAACGTTATCTTCGTCAAGGCGCTGCGTGAAGCGGCCGACCAGCCGATGGAGAAGGCTGCCGAGACGCTCTGGAACGCACTGGACAAGGTGATGGACGGCAAGATCGAGGAGGATAACAGCGAAGGATTCTTCTCCGGCATGATGGAGGGCAATCCGATGGCTCAGCAGATGATGGAGCAGGCACAGGCACAGGCTGCCGCCATGCAGCAGAAGATGGTCGCAGCAATGGGCGGCGACGAGATTCAGGAGCTGCAGCGGAAGATGACCGAGGCGATGTCGCGCGGCGACATGGCCGAGTACATGCGTCTGGCCGGCGAACTGCAGCAGAAAATGATGAGCGGATTCTTCAACAACTAAATCGAACCTACACCATGGAACAGAACATTTATAGCGTCATATTCAAGGTAACGCACGCCGGAGGCTCGGGCAGTTGCTTCTACCTCAAGGACAAGAATCTTTTCGTCACGAACTACCACGTCGTCGAGGGGTTCCACACCGTAGCTGTCCACGACAACAACCGCAATCCCTATCTGGCTCGGGTCGTGCTCGTCAACCCGACACTCGACATTGCCCTGTTGGCCGTCGACCACGATTTCTCGGAGCTTCCGATGCTGAATCTGGCCGAAAATGATTCGCTGGCCATCAGCAACAAGATCCGGGTGGCGGGCTATCCCTACGGCATGCCCTTCACCGTCACCGAGGGAACCGTCTCTTCGCCCAAGCAGCTGATGAACGGTCAGTATTACATCCAGACCGATGCCGCGGTGAACCCCGGAAACTCCGGAGGCCCGATCATCAACGAGAAGAACGAGGTGGTCGGTATCACCGTCAGCAAGTTCACCAACTCCGATGCCGACAATATGGGATTCGGTATCCGCGTCGAAACGCTGCACAAACTCTTCGATTCGCTCGGCGAACTGGATCGCGACTGCTTCCAGGTACAGTGCGAAAGCTGCGACGAGTTGATCTCCGACGAAGAGGAGTTCTGCCCCTCGTGCGGCGAGAAGCTCCCCGAAGGGGTCTTCGAGGAGCGGCAGCTTTCGCCCCTGAGCGAGTTCTGCGAGGCGGCCATCGAGAAGATGGGCATCAACCCCGTTCTGGCTCGCGACGGCAACGAGGCGTGGCTGTTCCACAAGGGAAGCTCCGAAATCCGCATGTTCGTCTACGACCGCACCTATCTCTTCGCGGTCTCGCCGATCAACCTCCTGCCCAAGAAGGATGTGGAAAAGGTGTTGGACTACATGCTCGATACGGATTTCTATCCCTACAAGATGGGTATCGAGGGGCGCCAGATCTATTTGTGCTACCGCATTCATCTGGCCGACATCTCGGAGGAGTCCGAGGAGCGGATCCAGCAGAACCTCGTTCAGCTGGCAGAAAAGGCCGACGAACTGGACAACATGATGGTCGAGTGCTTCGGCTGCGAATTCTCGGCCTACTCGAAACAGGAAAACGACGCGTAAATCATGCTGGACCTCAAACAACTGACTGCAGCGCTCGAAGGGGGAGAAATTCCCCCTTCGTTCGATGCGAAAGCCATCGGAAAGCTCTCGAAGCGCTATCTGAAGTGGAACTCGGCCCGAGTGGTCAACCTCTATCCCATCCGCGGTGTCGCGCATGAAGACTCCCGTTACTGCCTCTATGCCTGTCCGCTCCGGGGCACGACGATCGACGAAGAGACCCTGCGGGCCATCCATGCCGAGATCGATGCACTCGAGATCGGGCATATCCGCTACGACTCCGTCCAGTCGGAAGGAGCCGACTATTACCGACTGGACGAACACGGGAACCATTGCGGCATGGATGCGGATGACGATGTGGTCGCAGCAATCAGCGACCGCTTCGACGGTCTGGTACTCTTCACCCGTACAGTCTTCTCGGCTAAACAGGCGGCACGTCTCGACTGCCACTATGCGGCCCTCGGCATCGCCAAAGAACCCAACGAATATTCGATCGAGCCGTTGTCGAACGCCTCTCTCGGACTGGCTGCCAGCAGCCAGCGCTTCCGCGGCAAAATGGTCGAGATTCCCGATGCCGGCGAGGAGTCGCCCGCCGTGGAGAAATACCGCCAGTTGATGACCCTCGTCATGGCTCTCATGCTGATCGCCGCCGTAATCTGGTATTTTATCAAAGGGTAAGATGGATCATGGGGATGGATTTGTACGCCGGAACACTGACCCGGTATTATGCGCACAACTGGAAGACCGAAGCTCAGCAATGGGCCGAAGAGAACGGATTCGGCTATCAAAAGATCACGTCGGATACCGACTCGCAGAATGAACTGTCCGTCAGGGAAATCAGACAGATAATCGAGAACTGGCGTGACAGCTTGCTTTCGGCCATCCGTGAACATAACAATCGGGTTGGATCATGGCCGGAGGACAACGAACGTCCATACCTGACAAACAAACCCGACTGGCCGGCCTTCGAGGCCCTTCTGCTCTATGCCGCATGCAAGAGTTTAGGAGAACAGGTGCCGAAGAAATTCGGCAAGAAGGCGCAGTTCGAGGATTTTGAAATCTCCCAACGCGCATATAACACGCCTAAACTCCAATGGTCATTATTCAAAGGTGCTGTCTGCTGGCTCCCGCTGGAGGCGGGTTTTGTCATCAATGCCAATATGCCCACAGGCAATGAGGCTGTCATCTCCACGACCTGGTGTCTGCTCAGGGAGCTGGAAAAGATCAACAGTTATGATTGGAATGCTGACGAAGCAACAATCAACCGTTGGTACGATGAAGATGGATACGAAACCAAAGACTCGAAGCTGACAAAGTTGACAGACAACGTCTCCATGATAGAACCTGAATCGGGGCTTTACGATACGGAATCGTTGGCCCGGTTTGCATTCGCTCGTTTCTATCGGGCGGCACAATTCGCCCAAGAAAACCAAGTGCCGGTTCTGATGGATTTTTAGAATGGAGGAGACCATGAAAACGTTAGAAACCTTAATCGATACACAAGACCCGGGATGGCCTGTCATCCAGGAGTGGATGGCTGAAGCGAAAAACAGGTATCGGATTTTACCGAAAACTTCACAGCGAGCAAACCAGGAACTCTTGAATGCACAAGTGACCACACGGTCCATTATGGGAGCTGTTATCTACGAAACGGGAGGTATTCTCATCAACGAGGGATGGATTCGGGTTTTGGGTTCCGGCTCTCAGGAACTCGACCGTGGCATCATGTCCTGGAATAAAGGTAAAAGTTTCCAAAACTATGGCGACCGACCTGCTTTCTTGTTGGTTGCCGATGATGTTGTCGGAGGGTATTTTGCCATCAATGCCGGGGCTTTGGGGCCAGATATGGGAACCATTCACTATTTGGCGCCAGACACACTACAATGGGAAAATCTGGAGGTCGGATACTCCGATTTTCTGTATTGGTTGCTGACAGGTCCCATCGACACCTTTTACGAAACCTTTAACTGGAAAAATCGAGATCGTGATCTTGAACAAGTCGATGGAAATCACACCATCTCTTTTGTGCCGTTTTTATGGACGAGTGAGGGGCATGATCTGGAACAAACTGACAAACGAATCATTCCCGTAGAAGAGCATTATGCTCTCACATTAGAGTTACAAAAACAACTTTTGAAATAATCATTAAAATTAGTGAAAGACTATGAAAACCTTCAACTACGCATCAACCGCCTCTATCAAAGAGAATCTGACCTCAATTATTATTGGTATTGCTCTAATCGCTTTCCCTCTTGTTCATCCTTTCGGCATCCGTATCGGCGCCAAACCAATTCTCGGTCCCGTACCGACGACAATCCTCATGATTATTGCGGGACTCTACATGCTCTATACAGCCTACCGCAAAATCAGCAATGCCCGGAAACTCTCGGCCAAAGGCAGTGTCATCACCGTGGACAACGACCAGGTGACCTATCCGGTTATCCGCAAGGGCAATGTCGAAATGGAATCTTTCGCCATCTCCGAAATTTCGAGCCTCAACTATGCCGAGGATGACGGCATCCTGACCGTGACGCTCAACAATGACAAGTCAACCAAGTTCGACGTTGATTTCTTCGACGGACTCGACCAGCTCAAGGAGTTTGCCGCCCTGCTGCAAAAGTAATCCGCATGCTTTGTCGGGAGGGGCGTCGTAGCACGAAGCGGATACGGCGTCCCCGTTTTTTCAGGCCGTTTCATGGCAACACTTCGTCATGCCGGAACGAGACAGCGACAAAGGAGGACGAAGAAGCCCAGCCCGAAGCAATAGGGTCCCGCGACAAACTTCCGGCAACATGACTCGAACCGGCAGTTTTTTACAAATTATCTCCCTAATGGCATCCGGCTTCTCAAAATAATGCATAACTTTACAAACACCCCTCAATATGTCTGGTAGCATGAATACAAGAATCCTTCGTTTCACGCTGTTGACGCTGCTGTGCACCATGGCTCTTTCCGTGGCTCACGCTGCCTCGACCGTTCAGGGGCGCATCTACCTCAAGAACGGACGCGTCATCGAATGCGGCGAAAAAGACCGTATCGAACTCCCCAAACACGCACAGGACGTCAAACTGCTGCGACGTGCTTTCTACAAGGACAAGAGCAAGGAGATCTATCGCTACGAGGAGATCGACTCGATCGTCTGCTGGCATGCCACGGCGCCCGAACATCCGCAGAAGTTTATCCCCGCGGGAAAAGTCGGCTGGCTGTGGGTATACTTCGAGACGCCGCATATCTGCGTCGGCATCTTCGCGCAGAAAGGTTATGGCGTCGATTCGAACGGCGGCATCGAGGTGCTGGTCAAGTATCGCTATCTGAGCCGTTCGCGCACGGCCTACTACCTGCGCAAGACCGGTGAGACGGAATTCTATGACGCCGGATCGGCCAGCCGCCGGGGCAAGGACCGCTTCCGCGAATCGGTAGCCGCCTATGTGGCCGATGATCCCGAACTGGCCACGGAGATTCTCCAGTCAAATACCTCTGACCGCAGCAAGATCATTCTGATGCTTGAGGCATATCAACCTGCAACTCATTGAAAAATTTAGTCACTAACCTGAGATAGTCATGAAACACTTTTTCCTCTATGCACTCGCTGCATTAACCACCATCGGCATGATCTCCCATGCCGAAGCAAAAGACCCCGAAGATGCGGAGTCGGACCACGTGATCGTCACCCTCAAGTCAGGCGAAAAGGTCGACTGCTATGTCCATAGGGGCTGGCATGCCGAGAATTCGCATTTCAAGAAGGAGAACTACTCGTTCAAGGTCACAATGACGCCTGACGACAAGGAGCCGATTCAATATACGGCCGATGATGTCGTAAGCATCGACTACGTTGAGACCACCGCGGACCATCCCGACGGCGTGCGCTGGGAGTCGCACCCGCTCGCCAAGCCCAACTTCGCCAGCCGCTACCACACCATGCAGCTGCTCTTCTGCGTCGACAAGGTGGGCAAGAACGCCACGACCTACTGGTGGAAAATCTGGGTCGCATCGGGACTCAACGGCATGGGCCGCTCGCTCCAGACCAACTTCGGCGTCCGTTTCCACAACGACCCCGAGGGGATTGTCTATCCCTACATGCTGGTCAACTCGGTGCTGATGAAGGATCGCTACCCGGGTCTGCAGGATTTCTGCAAGAAGTGGTTCAAGGGCCCCGAGGGCAAGGTACACAAGAAGGAGGCCGAGGAGAACGACGCCTGGATCCTCGACATGTACGATGCCTATCTCGAGCAGATGGGCGACGAGGCGGCCAATCTGCCGTATCCGATTCCCGACAAGAAAGCTGACAAGAAAAAGTAGCCATCCATTCAACTCCGGGTTCCGCGACCGGGAACGCCTTCGGGCGCCATCCCGACTCGCGGAACTCGCTTTTTAAGCGCAAAGATGAAACACGTGTATCGCAGCATTGCCGTTTTGAGTACGACGTCGCTTCTGCTGGCAGGGTGCTCAAAGTCCGGGCCTTCCGAGCCGCCGGCACCGCAGGTCGACCGGATCGTGCTGACCGATGGTGAGTCTTCTCGCGACTTTTCGGCCGAAGGCGGGACGTGGCAAATTGACTTCGAGGTCTCGGCAGACTGGACCGCCGAGCAGGTCATCCCGATCGCCGTACAGTGGTATCACTTCACCCCGAGGCAGGGCAAGGCCGGAGCCGGAAGTGTAACCGTCACCGTGCTGCCCAACACAACGGACGAAGCCCGCAGCGCCGAGATCCGTCTTTCGGCCGGGCGGGCCGAACAGATTTTGTCCATAACCCAGCAGGCCGGTCATGTCGAACTCACGACCGAGTCCGAAGTGCGGGTTTTTCTCGAACGGCTCTATCGCGATACGGACGGTGAAAACTGGCGGTTCAACGCCAACTGGTGCAGCGACAAGCCTATCTCCGAATGGGACGGTGTACGCTACGAAAACGGGCTGCTGAGTCTTTGGCTCGGCGAAAAGTACCTCAAGGGGCAGATGGACCTCTCGGGGTGTACAGTGCTCGTCGAGTTGCGCTGTGCCAAAAACAGTCTCACGAAAATCGACGTGTCGGGGTGCCCGCTGCTCAGGGAGATCGACTGCACCAGCAATGAGATCACCGAATTGAACGTCGCAGGATGCTCATCACTCGACAGACTGCTATGCGGATACAACCAGCTGACGCACCTCGACCTTTCGACGGTCCCCGCGCTGACTTATCTCAGATGCGACTACAACCGGATTTCGGCAATCGACATCTCGGCATGCCCCTGGATTGCGACGCTGAACGTGGCCGGGAACGACCTCTCGGCTCTGGATGTAGACGGCCGCACGGAATTACGCGACCTCTTCTGCTACGAGAACCGCCTCACGCAGCTCGATATCTCCGGATGCGAGTGGCTTCACCTGGTCAACTGCGGAACGAACCGATTGACCGAACTCCATGTCACCGGATGCAGTCGTCTTACGGATCTCTATTGTTACGACAATTGTCTCGAACAACTCGACCTCGAACCGCTCACCGCAATCCTCGAAGGGCTATACTGTCCGGGCAACCGCCTTACGGAACTCGACCTGAAGGGTTTCCGGCAACTTACCCAGCTGGATTGCTCAAACAACGCCTTGCAAAGGATCGACCTGACGGGCTGTTCGACCCTGCAGGTCTTCGTATGTCCGCGGAACGAACTTCAGGCACTCGACCTCACCACGTGCAAAATGCTCTCCCAGCTGGACTGCACGTCGAACCAGCTGACGGAACTCAACCTGACAAGTACCCCCTCGCTGTGGAAGCTCTATTGCCGGGACAATCCGATTCTGGCGGAGATTCCCGAGGCATTCGACCGGTTACAGGTATTCGAGCACGATGCCCGTTACGAATACCGTACCGAGACGGACCCAACAACGGGCGAGGAGCGCACCGCAGCTACCGACATGGGCCGCGGTTGGTGGTATCCCGGCGAACCGGAGAAAGGGGCTCACGAACGTTAATGAGCAGTCCCGGATAAATTGACAATATCGGGGAACAGCCGTTCTGTCGGTTGATTCAATCAATAAGTGCGCATAGGGAATTTTATGCAACATCACCAGTGCGCGGAAAAAACGGCTGAATATGTTCGTTCTTCTGTCATTTGAGTATTTCTGTTATCCATTTCGGTATGGTTGCTAATAAAACCATTTCGGGAATACCCAGCAAATAGAGGGTGAAAAAGAACAGGTTACGCCGGAAGGGACTGAACTTGCAGCCCGCATAATGCTGCATAACCGCTTTCCGTCGGGAAGGCGGGTATATTTTGCCGAACAGACGTTCTGTCATGAAGACAGAAATGGAAAACACGATTACAAGAATGGTTCCAAACACCTCGAATGCCAAGCCATGAAGGAAATAACCGGCTATGGTCAGAACCGGTATGAATATAAAAAATACGATACAGGCCCACAGCATATCACTTCCTCGGGGTTGTTTGAAATTGACCTTGTGATAATTCTCCCATGTTATTTCTCCCAACCAGAACAGATAGTCGAAGAAATAGTAACGCCGTTGCCGTTCTTGCTCTTTATGCTCCTGCTTCTTCATTCAAATTATATCGTATGAATTATGTTCAGTAGCCAACCAAGAATCTTTTCAAGAAAGTTGAGCCGCTCGTTATGCATTTATTCTTCGCCATTTATGAAGAAATATTTTTGTAATTTGCTGTGTTGATGATGTTTACTGCCGATGAAACCGTTTTCTCTCCATTCAGACACCTCGCTTTAATGGATTCGAACTTATTCAGTACGCACGAAAAGATAAAGGACAAGTGCAAGCATCACAACAAGGAATACTCCAAGTACCAGACGATAGGTTTTCGGGCCCAATAGATCCAACAAGAAATTACCCCTGTAACTACCTGGTCGTGAGTAGGTCCATTTCCAACCACAGATAACACCAATGAGCCAGAATAGCAACACGGCAGCGGCTATCAGATAGCCATAGTGAGGATTCTCGGGCATAATACCCGAGAGCAACTCATTCGGGTAATTTGATGTCTGGCTCATATCAATTTGAGTTTGGTCTTCTCAAAAATAGTAAAATTCCAACTCAAATTCTTACATTACACATCCAAAAGACGGATACAGTAATTTTATCAGTTTTGCTTTGTCTTCATAAATCAAGCAGGACTGGAAAACAAACGATAGCCGCCAGACCCCATCAAAAACAGCGCACCGGTTTGCGCCCCAGTTCCAGCCCGCAGAGGACGTCGAGCGAGCTGGGGCGGCCGTCCGAGCGGAGGGCGTAAACACTCTCCTCAGCCATCGTAGCAATAGTATAGTTGCGGGTCTGGGCGGTCTGCCAACCGGTGCGGCGGGCGTTGCGGACGGCAAAGATCAGGATGCGCTGCTCGGCTAGGGCCTCTTCGACAGCGGGAGGGTAGCGGCGGTAGAGGGCACGTCCCAGGGCCCAGATTACCGGGTGATGAGCTTGCAACAGAAGTTCAAAGACGGATTTTTCGAGCGGCGACTGGAAACCGCTGATTACGACGCGATCGGTTGCGCAATACGCCTCGGCCCAGCGAAGAGCCTGCTCCTCGACGGCCGGAGAGACGACGCGCGAGGCAAAGAAGGCGACCTTCCGACGGTCGAGCAGGGCAGGGTTGCCCTTGTAATCGTAATCGAAAGCCATAAAAAACGTGGGTTGCCGCATTGACTTATCCCACGCTCAGGCCTTCGCTGCCCCACATTGAAACAAGTAACACGGACAGCCCACGCGAAACGTGTATCATGCACATGGCAAGCCAAAGGCCTGCGGGCACAATACAAGCATCCACGAGGCGTCCAGTTACATCTCTTTCAATGTGTCAAGTTTGCGAAGTTTGAGCGTGAAAGAAAACGTAACGAAACGTTCGTAAATATGTCTGGCTCCGCGGATCGGCACGGAACCATTTACAAAAATAGGAAATTAAATCGGAAAACCTCCAACGGCTGCCGATTTTTGCGGTGAAATCTCATTAACTTGTGAGTTAGGGAGGCTCTTTTTTCAGCCTGATATAATCCTTCCGGGAGTTTGGTATTAATTGAGTTCCGGTCGAAAAACGACCTTGGCATAAAGATGTGCTGATTCTGGGACGGAACCGTTGAAGATCGACTTAATCAAGGAGTGCGAGTATCAGAATCAGCGTGTAAATTTGGCGGAGACAAGAATACATCTTATTTTTGCATTCGAGATGCGTTCTTTCCGGCTATGCAGAATCGAGTGATTCAGAGAATGTCGCTCGTCTCCAAATCGTTAGCTATCAACTGGTAAACTTCTGTAAATATCTCTCATTCAGCAAGTACTTCTGATGCCAATGCCTTGCGGTGTGCGTTGAGAGATTCTTGCGGATGCCGCAGATGTCGGCCAACTCCTTCAGGTAGGAGTTCATCTTTTGGTTGCTGCATACGGGGAGCAGCACTCCGTGCGTCTGGCAGTAGGGGTGATCCTTGTAACGGTCGAGGATCTTTTGCGCCTCGTCAAGCAGCGGAATGTTGCACATGTTCTTGGTCTTCTGCCGCGCCTTGCGGATCCAGATCTTGCCGTGGATGTCCGCCACCAGATGCTCGGGTTTGAGTTGTTGTACGTCCATAAAGGCCAGCCCCGTCAGACAGCAGAAACAGAAGATGCCGCGGACCTGCGCCAATCGGGGAATAGAGATCGCCTTGTTGAGCATGGTTTTCAACTCCTGTTTCTCGAGAAATTCCCGTTCGACCGGCTCGAAATGGAAGTGAACCTGGGCGAAGGGATCCTTCTTCATCCAACCTTTGGCCAGCGCAATGCGGACAATCTTCTTGGAGTTCATGAGGTACTTCGAAGTCGTGTTGTGGCAGCACCGCCGGACGGTCTTGAGAAAAAACTCGAAGTCTTCGATAAACTGATTCGTGACCTCATCCAGATAGCAGTCCTCTTTTTTGTAGGTCGTGCGCAGGAACGCCTCGGTCAGCCGTAGCGTGGTTTCGTAGCGGATCATCGTTGCCGGAGCGAGGCTGATGCCCGACAGCTCCCTGCACTTTTCGTTGTGGGCGCGGAAGACCTCCATCAGCGTGTGACGGTCCGACTGCGCCTTGCCCAGATAGCGGTTCAGTATGATCTGGGCAGACACCTCTTTCTTGTCGAGTTCGAGGTCTCTTTGAATCCGCAGAATGTTGGCGGAAATGGCGTCCAGGTACAGGTTCAAATCCTTTCCGCCGCGGCTTTTTTCGTTGGCTTTTCCTTTTGCCGAGTTCCAGGCGTGCGGCTCGATGAAGCGTTTGATCGAGGCGTCAGCACGTTCTCCGTTGATTGTCAGACGCATAAATACGGGAGCTTCGCCTTTTTTGTTGGTCTTGTCCCGCCGAATGTAAAACAACAGTCCGAATGTTGTCCTTTCCATAAGTACACCGAATTAAGGGTTACAAAATTAGTTTCCCAAGTGTCTCATGTCAAGAGGAAGATCGCTGCAAACAGGTGCAAACCAATCTGTTACGAGCAATTCGGTGTACTTTTTCGGCCCGGAAAAAAGTACACCGAATAGGCCACAGGTAACCTGCTTTTCGATGCCTTTTTCTGCATTTTGGCCAAAATAAAAATCCCTGTAAATTCGTGATTTACAGGGATTTGCAATCTTTTGCGTTGTTTCTTGGTGGAGAATACGAGATTCGAACTCGTGACCTCTTGCATGCCATGCAAGCGCTCTAGCCAGCTGAGCTAATCCCCCATTGCGGTTGCAAAGATAAGCGGATTTTTTTAATTCCCACAAATTTTCCGCAGAAAAATGCCGATTTTTTTGCGAATTTTCCTGGGTTTATATGTAAGTTTATGATTTCCAGTTTGTTGATAGCAATCAGGCGTCTCTGCTGTCCGGTTGTCCATTTCCTCCTTGGGGTCAATCCTTGCGAATTCCGTATCTTCTACCGCCCCCGGCGAGCCTATTCGAAGCGGGTCAACTCCTCGGGTAGGTGCGGCGTCGCTCCCTCGCACGTGCAGACATAGGCCGAAACCGCTACGCCCCGCGCATGGGCCGTCGCTATGTCGCAGCCGTGGAGCCACGCCGCGCAGAAGCCCGCCGTAAACGAATCGCCGGCTCCGACCGTATCGGCCACCTTGACCTTCGGCGTTGTGAGATCCGAACGCCCTCCGTCGTAGAAGACGTGGCTGCCACGGCTGCCGCAGGTGAGAATTGTGGCCCGCAGACCGTAATCGACGCGCAGCCGTTCGGCGATCTCGCAGATATCCTCCGAGGCGATGCCCAGCATCCGTGCGACGATGACGGCCTCCTCGTCGTTTATCTTCAGTACGTTGCACCGGCGCAGTGACTCCGTGACCACCTCCCGCGAGTAGAACTGCTGGCGCAGGTTGATGTCGAAGACCCGGAGCGCCTCGCGCGGTGCCTCGTCAAGCAGCGTCGTGATCGTCCGCCGCGACTCCTCGCTGCGCTGGGCCAGCGACCCGAAGCAGATGCAGCGCGCCGTACGGGCCATCGTGCGGAGCGCCTCGGTGCAGGGGATGTGGTCCCACGCCACGTCGGTGAGAATCCGGTATTGCGGGATTCCCTCCGCGTCGAGCGTCACCTCCACGCGTCCCGTAGGGTAGTCCACCTGTGCCAGTTCGGCCTTCAGTCCCCGCTCGGCAAAGTTGCCGAGAATGGCTTCGCCGTCCGCATCCTTGCCTACGGCGCTGACGGCCCGGGCATCGTAGCCGAACTGCGCCATGTGCCAGGCAAAGTTGGCCGGGGCGCCGCCGATCTTGCATCCTTCGGGTAGCATGTCCCAAAGCACCTCGCCCAATCCGATGATGCATTCGTTTTTCATGACTTTTCGTTCTGTTGGTTTCTCTGCGATTGTTTTTCGTACGACGGCCGGATCCTCCGCTGGGGAGAATCCGGCCGGATCCTTTTCTTGTCGTCGGGCTATTTCACCTCCCAGGTGGCTCCCGAGTGCAGCAGATCGTCGACACAGTGGATCTTGCTCGAGGCCTTGACCTCCTCGACCTGACGCTCCACGGCCCGGTCGTAGACCGTGTCGTCCTCCACGGCGCGGATCACGCCCAGCGCCACCGGGTAGTCCGGGTATTTCATCGCCGCCAGCATCATGTGCAGCGTCGTGTCGCGCTCGTGGGCGTCGTGCGTCAGGATGTCGTCCAGCGTGTAGCCGTCCTGGCCCACCGTAACGACCTTCAGCTTCATGTTCTCGAAGACCAGACCCTTCTCCTTGTTGGCGCCGAAGAGCATCTTCTCGCCGTGGCGCAGCACGACCGTATGTTCGGCGCGCGTGGCCTTGTCACCGGCGTAGGCGGCGTGGGTCTTGTCGTTGAAGATCACGCAGTTCTGCAGCGCCTCGACCACCGACATGCCCTTGTGCTTGGCCGCCTCGACCAGGCACTCCTTCGTGAGCTGGACCTCCATGTCGACCGTGCGGGCGAAGAACGTGCCCTTGGCCCCGATGACCAGTTCGCCCGGGTTGAAGGGCTTCTCGACCGTTCCGTAGGGCGAGGTCTTCGTGATCTTGCCCAGCTTCGAGGTGGGGGAGTACTGGCCCTTGGTCAGGCCGTAGATCTCGTTGTTGAAGAGGATGACGTTCAGGTCGACGTTGCGCCGGATGGCGTGGATGAAGTGGTTGCCGCCGATGGCCAGCGAGTCGCCGTCGCCCGTGGCCACCCAGACCGACAGCCGCGGGTTGGCCACCTTGACGCCCGTTGCCACGGCATTGGCGCGTCCGTGTACGGAGTGGAAGCCGTAGGTCTTCATGTAGTAGATGAAGCGCGACGAGCATCCAATGCCCGAGACGAAGGTGAAGAGGTTGTGGGGCGTATCGAGGGCGTCCGCCACCTCGGGCAGGGCGCGCTGTACGGCATTCAGAATGGCGTGGTCGCCGCATCCCGGGCACCAGCGTACCTCCTGGTCGCTTTTGAAATCGGCGGGGGTATATTTGAAGTCTGCCATGGCGTTATTTCAGTAAGGATTCGAATTTTTCTTTCAGCTCGACCACCGTGAAGGGTTGGCCTTCGCACTTGTTGTACTGTTCGTAGCGGAACTCCTGGAAGTTCTGGCGCAGGTAGTTGGCAAATTGCCCTTCGTTGAGCTCGCAGACCACGATGCGGCGGAACCGTGCGAAGATTTCGCGCACGCCGTGGGGCAGCGGGTTGATGTAGTTGAAGTGGCACAGCGAAACCTTGTGGCCTTCGCGACGCATCTCGTCGACGGCGTTCTGAAGGTGTCCGCGCGTTCCACCCCAGCCGACGACGAGCAGTTCACCCTCCTGATCGCCCCAGACCGTTTGTGCGGGAATGTCGTCGACGACCTTGGCCACCTTGGCGGCACGCGTGTCGACCATCTTCTGGTGGTTGGCCGGGTCGTGGGAGATGCTGCCCTTGACGGCATCCTTCTCCAGACCGCCGACGCGGTGTTCGAGTCCCACCTTGCCCGGGAAGGCCCAGCCGCGGGCCAGCTGTTCGTTGCGCACGTAGGGCATGAAGCCGCCCTCGGGTGCCACGTCGACGATCGGCGGGCAGATCTTCGGATAATCCTTCATCGAGGGGATGCGCCACGGTTCGGAACCGTTGGCGATGAAGCCGTCGGTGAGCAGCACCACGGGGGTCATGTGTTCCATGGCCAGACGTCCGGCCTCGAAGGCGTAGTGGAAGCAGTCGCTCGGCGACGAGGCGGCCACCACGATCACCGGACACTCGCCGTTGCGGCCGTAGAGGGCCTGCATCAGGTCGCTCTGTTCGGTCTTGGTCGGCAGACCCGTCGAGGGTCCGCCGCGCTGTACGTCGACCACGACGAGCGGCAGTTCGGTCATCACCGCCAGCCCCAGCGCCTCGCTCTTGAGCGAAAGGCCCGGGCCCGAGGTGGTCGTCACGGCGAAGTTGCCCGCAAAGGCGGCACCGATTGCCGTGCAGATGCCGGCGATCTCGTCCTCGGCCTGAACGGTCTTCACGCCGAGATCCTTGCGTTTGGCCAGTTCCTCGAGGATCACCGTGGCCGGCGTAATGGGGTACGAGCCGCAGAACAGCGGCAGTCCAGCCTTCTCGGCGGCGGCGCACAGACCCCAGGCCGTGGCGACGTTGCCGTTGATCGAGCGGTAGGTTCCCTTCTCGCGTGCGGCGGGTGCCACGGTGTAGTGGCTGGCGAACTGGTGGGTATTGGCGGCGTAGTTGTATCCGGCCTTGATGGCGAGTTTGTTGGCCTCGGCCACGGCCGGGTTCTTCTTGGCGAATTTTGTGTCCAGATAGCGCAGGGCATACTCCTCGGGACGGTCGAAGAGCCAGAAGCAGATGCCCAGGGCAAACATGTTCTTGCACTTGGTGACGGCCTTGTTGTCCAGCCCGGTCTCCTTGAGGGCCTCGCGCGTCATCGAGGTGATGTCGGGCATCACGACGTTGTACTCGTCCAGACCGAGTTCGGCCAGCGGATCGAGGGTCTTGAAGCCCGCCTTTTTGAGGTGCTCTTCGGTGATGGAGTCGCCGTCGATGATGACCGTAGCTTCGGGTTTCAGCCATTTGCGGTTGGCCTTCAGGGCGGCGGGATTCATCGCCACCAGCACGTCGCAATAATCACCGGGGTTGATTTCGCGGTGATCGCCGAAGTGGACCTGGAAACCGGAGACGCCGGCTACGGTACCTTGCGGAGCGCGGATTTCGGCCGGATAGTCCGGGAAGGTCGAGGTTCCGTTGCCCAGCAGCGCCGAGGTGTCGGAGAAGAGCGTACCCGTGAGCTGCATGCCGTCGCCCGAATCTCCGGAGAATCGAATGACCACATCCTGCAACTCCCTCACGTTGGAATGTTCCATGATTTTTGGTTTCAGATTAGTGTAATGGGTGAACAAGTTTTGACAAATATATAAAATAAATTGGCAAAACAGGTGTCGAATGGAAGTTTTTTAAGAATTTTTATGCGTTTTCGGGAAATTGTCTGGGACTGATTTGGTTAAGAATCACCTTTTTCAAGGTTTGTAAGCTGCTTTTTTGTTATGAAAATAGCGGATTGAGGCTTCAGATCGAAAGAAAGGTCAGTTATTAAAAATTTTTTCAAATCGACGGGCCTTCAGTCTGGATTTCGCTTGCCGGAAGGCGGATTTCGGAGAGGAACAGTTGGTTCGGGATGGGGATGGGGAAGCGGATCCGCAATCGAGTCACGAGTGTTTGAGACCGGGTAGGGAGATGATCGGCTGACTCCGGAGTGTCGTGGTCGGGGCGTGCCTGTTGCGGGAGATTGGCCGAGGCGGCAGTCTGGATCCCCAGATGGATGGACCGGGAACGGGCGGTGGCTGACCGGGGCAAGAAATGGCCGGGCATGGTTGGGGGCGTGCGTGGTGTGGAAGATTGGCCCGGAGCGGCAGTTTGGCCCGGGACGGATGTGGTGGGAACGGTAGTTCGGAGCTCGGAAAGAATTGGTTCCGTGTGGGCGCATCTGCCGGGGCCACACAAAAAAACGCCTTCCCCGTGCAGGGAAGGCGTTGCGTACATGTCGATCGTATCCAGCCGCTTATTTGGGCTGCTTGCCGATGTAGGCCAGAATACCGCCGTCGACGTAGAGAATGTGACCGTTGACGAAGTCCGAAGCCTCCGATGCCAGGAAGACGGCCGGACCCATCAGGTCCTCGGTCGTACCCCAGCGGGCTGCCGGCGTCTTGGCAACGATGAAGGCGTCGAACGGATGACGCGAACCGTCCGGCTGACGCTCGCGCAGCGGTGCGGTCTGCGGGGTGGCGATATAGCCCGGGCCGATACCGTTGCACTGGATGTTGTATTCGCCGTACTCCGAAGCGATGTTGCGGGTCAGCATCTTCAGGCCGCCCTTGGCTGCGGCGTAGGCCGATACGGTCTCACGGCCGAGCTCCGACATCATCGAGCAGATGTTGATGATCTTGCCGTGGCCCTTCTTGATCATCGAGGGGATGACGGCCTTCGATACGATGAACGGACCGTTGAGGTCGATGTCGATTACCTGGCGGAAATCCTTGGCACTCATCTCGACCATCGGGATGCGCTTGATGATGCCGGCGTTGTTGACCAGAATGTCAATGACGCCGACCTCCTTTTCGATCTGGGCAACCATGGCATTGACCTGCTCCTCGTTGGTCACGTCGCAGACATAGCCCTTGGCGTCGACGCCTTCAGCCTTGTACGAGGCGAGGCCCTTGTCGACGAGCTCCTGTTTGATGTCGTTGAAGACGATCTTGGCGCCCTGGCGGGCGAAGGCCGTAGCGATGGCGAAGCCGATTCCGTAAGAGGCACCCGTTACGAGTGCTACCTTACCTTCCAATGAAAAGTTTACCATATTTTACTTGGTATTAGATGGGTTGATTGGTTTGTTGTTTTTTGTGGGGTGATGGGTGGTGTCGCCTCGGAGTCTCTCCGGTGCATGAGTCGGTGCAGGTGGCTGGTTTCTCTCTCCGCTTTCTCTCTCACTTCCAGCCTCCGGACTCGGTCCTCGTGTCAGACTCCGGTTCCCGCCCGGTATCCGGCTTGGTCCCCTATTCGGAGTCCGCCCGGTCCTTGGCCCCTAGCTTTGTTTCTGCCTGTTTCTGCCTGATCCTCCTTCCTGGTCCTGCCTGTTTCTGCCTGGTCCTGCACGGCCCCTCCTCTCTCGGCTCCGGGGTTATTTGAGGTCGGTGATCTTCGAGAAGTCCTGATCGCCGTAGTCGAGGTTCTCACCGCCCATACCCCAGATGAAGGTGTAGTTGTGGGTGGCGGCGGCGCTGTGGATCGACCACTCGGGCGACAGTACGGCCTGCTCGCCCTTCATCCAGATGTGGCGCGTCTCGTCGATCTGGCCCATCAGGTGGCAGACGGCGTGCTCCTCGGGCACCTCGAAGTAGAAGTAGGCCTCCATGCGGCGCGAGTGTACGTGGGCCGGCATGGTGTTCCAGACGCTGCCCGGAAGCAGTTCGGTCATACCCATCTGCAGCTGGCAGGTGGGGAGCACCTGGCTGACGATCATCTTGTTGATGTTGCGGTCGTTCGAACCTTCGAGCGAACCCATGTGGGCCACGACGGCGTTCTCCTTGGTGACCTTCTTGTCGGGGTAGGCGCAGTGGGCGGTCGTCGAGTTGAAGTAGAACTTGGCGGGATTCTTGGGATCCTTGCTCGTGAAGGTGACCTCACGGTCGCCGCGGCCCAGGTAGAGGGCCTCCTTGTAGTTGAGTTCAAAGGTGGCGTCGCCGGCCTTCACCACGCCGGGGCCTCCGACGTTGAAGATACCCATTTCGCGGCGCGTCAGGAAGTAGGGGGCCTTCAGCGGATCGATGGCCTCGAGCTTGAGGGTCTCGTTGACGGGCATGGCGCCGCCCACGATCATGCGGTCGTACATCGAGTAGACCATGTTGACTTCGTCGGCTGCGAAGACCTTTTCGATCAGAAAGTCGCGGCGCAGACGGGCCGTGTCGTAATGCTTGGCATCTTCGGGATGCGCTGCATAGCGGATTTCGTAATTGGTTTTCATGGAATATATTGAAAATTAATACTTTGTATGCGAATCTCGCGAAATTGGGCGCCAAATCCGAAATTGGCTGACCAATTGTCGCTTCGGCAAAGATAATAAAAAAATCGGAATAGACCGCTTTGAATACGAAATAATTCGGGCGGAATCTCCGCCGTTTATCGAATGGAGTTCATGCGGATGCTGGCCTTGACCAGCGCGATGGCGCGGATGCGCGAAATTTCGACCTCCTTGTCGGCGTGATGGGGGTTCTGGCTGACGAGTTTGACATAACCCGGACGGTCGGATTTCTGGATGTATTTCACGGTGACATACTCCTCGCCGTCGATGTCGATCGACAGCAGGTACATGTCCCCCCAGAAGACGTCGTCGATGTTCTTGAGCTGTTTGTAGAGGACGATGTCGCCGCTCTTGAGCAGCGGGTACATCGAGTCGCCGACAATGTAGATGGCTCCGTCGCACTTCGGCAGGTTGGGGATGTGGATGTAGTTGACGGGCTTCATCTGGTGCTGGTCGGTAAACAGCGGTACGAGCCCGGCCGTCCCCTCGATCGAGTAGAGGGGGACACTCTGTAGCGGCAGCGAATTGTCCGTGCGGTGCATGTAGGCTGTCAGGTCGGGTTCGGCATTGAACATCTTGCCCGTGCCGGTTTCGAGCCACTCCGGGTTGACGTTCAATTCCTGAACCAGGATGTTGCGGTTGCGCGACGAGAGTCCCGCCTTGCCGGTCTCGATCATCGAAAGGGCTGCCTTGCCGATTCCAAGTCGCTGAGCCAGCTGCTCTTGCGTCATTCCGAGCTGTTTCCGTATCAGTTTTACCCGTTCGTTCATGGCTTTTGATCAAAAAAATTGATATAAAATTTTTGAACTTTCTGGTACAAAATTCAAATTTTGAACCTATTTTTGTGGAGCAAAGTTAAACAATTTATTTTCTTCTGCAAAGCGTTTTGCAAAAAAAGCTTCATTATCAATGATGTATTCGGTATCAACGGAACTTTACGAGGAGGTGGTCACGCGTTTGGCGGAGGCCATCGGCGGCGGAAGTTACTTTTCGGGAAGCCTGACGTTCGACCGGGAGGGCATCGAGTGCCGGCTGACGGCCTCGGTGATCGTCTACCGGCGGCGGGAGAGCTATCCGGAAGGGGATCGGGATGCGATTGCGGATCTGGTGCCCGTCTGGTGGGAGTTCCACACCACGGGCCCGGAGGGCGAAATGCTGAACGACTTCACGTTTTCCGAGGTGCGGGCACTCTTCTGAGCCCCCCGTACGGCTCCGGACCGCCAATCCCGGGCGCGGCGCCGCCCGCCGGAGCCTCAGGCAATCTTTCACCGGGATCGAGGACCCGCCCGTCGCGGCGCCGCCAGCACCGGGTCCCGACCTTACGAAAAAACTGTTCACATGGTTAAAAAAACCGAATCGGTCTCTGCGGGAGTCTCTCCCGCAGAGATTTTTGTTCCCGACATCGGGGAGTTGTGCTTTCCCGGAGCGGCCGAGCCCCCTTCGTTCACGGAGTTCGCCCTGGGGGTCTATCCGTTTCTCGAACTGCAGCCCTTTCACCGGGTCTATTACCGCGTGCTGGAGGCTTTTGCCCGGGGGCGAGTGCGCCGGCTCATGGTGACGATGCCCCCGCAGCACGGCAAGAGTGTCGGCTCCACGACGCTGCTGCCGGCCTACATGCTGGGGCTCGATCCCGATCTGCGGGTGGCGATCGCCTCCTATTCGGGGTCGCTGGCCTCGAAGTTCAACCGCCGCGTGCAGCGCATCCTCGACTCGCGCGAGTACGGGGCCTTCTTCCCTGCGACCTGCATCAAGCAGGGGTCCAAACCGCCCGGCTACATCCGCACCTCGGAGGAGGTCGAGGTGATCGACCACCGGGGCGGGCTGCTTTCGGTCGGACGCGAGGGTTCGCTGACGGGCAACCGCGTCGACTGCTTCATCCTGGACGATCTCTACAAGGATGCCATGGAGGCCAATTCGCCGCTGGTGCGGGCCAACTGCTGGGAGTGGTATACGTCGGTGGTGCGGACGCGCATGCACAACGCCTCGCGCGAACTGATCGTCTTCACGCGCTGGCACGAGGAGGATCTCATCGGGACACTCATGCGGCGCGAACCGGTCGAGGAGCTTCGCACGTGGGCCCAGCTCGAGCGTCCGTCGGCCGACGGGTGGCTCCACCTGAACTTCGAGGCGCTGAAGGCCTCGCCCGCAACGGAACTCGACCCGCGGCAGCCGGGTGAGGCACTCTGGGAGACGCAGCACGGCGCCACGCTGCTGGCAGCCAAGCGGCGGTTGGATCCCGTGCAGTTCGAGGCGATGTACCAGGGTCACCCGACCGTGCGCGAGGGGTTGTTGTACGGGCTGAACTTCACGGAGTACGACGAACTGCCCCACGAGATCGTCCGCCGCGCCAACTACACCGATACGGCCGATACGGGCGACGACTACCTCTGTTCGATCTCCTATGCGGTCGATGCGGACGGGGTGATCTACGTGACGGACGCCGTCTATTCGCGGGCGCCGATGGAGGAGACCGAGCCGCTGGTGGGGGATCTGCTCGTGCGCTCGGCAACGCGGCAGGCCCTCATCGAGAGCAACAACGGCGGGCGGGGTTTTGCCCGGGCCGTGCAGGCGCTGGCTCCGGATGTACGGGTGGAGTGGTTCCACCAGAGTGCCAACAAGGAGGCGCGCATTCTGTCGAATGCCGCCACGGTGCTCCATCTGGTGCGGTGGCCGCGGGGGTGGAACCTGCGCTGGCCCGACCTCTACGCCCATCTGACGACCTATCGGCGCAAGTTCCGCTCCAACCGCTGGCACGATGCGGCGGACGTCGTGACGGGAATCGTCGAGCACGAAGTGGTGGACCGCAGCCGCAAAAGGCTGCGCGGCGTCCGCTTCGCATAGGCCGGGCGAACGAAGAGTCCCGGCACCTGTCGGGTGCCGGGACTGAGGGATGGGTGTGCCGCCGCCGGGATCACCGGGGAGGTGGCCCGGAATCATCGGCCCGGTATCAGAAATAGAATTTTACACCGACCGTGGGGCTGATGCCCAGCTGGAAGTTGACTTCGTTGCTGGTGACCTTTTCTTTCGAGAACGACAGGGTCGTATAATCGAGCGACATGAGGTTCAGCGAGAAGCTCCATTTCTCGGAGTGGCGGTATTCGAATGCTCCGAGCCTGAATTCGGAGACAAACCCCACGCCGGACATTTTGTCGTAGGAGGCATAGGCGAATCCCAGACCGACCTCCGGAACATAGTAGATCCGGTCGCAGATCCTGAGGTAATAGGCAATGTTGGGGCCGATGGCTACCGTATGGGTGGTGCGCCCGATCAGCGGAGCGAGGCTGTAGTCGATCTTTCCGCCCACGCGCAGGTTGTCGCGGACGAAGATGCCGAATTCCGGGGCGAGTTGGAAATAGGTGTCCGAGATGGAGGTGTCGTCGCCGTTGAACGAGTGGGTGGAGACGCCGAGAATGCCGCCGATGTACATTTCGCCCCTTTCCTGGGCGGATGCGATGGTGCATGAAGCAATTGCGAACAGAGCGCAGCAGAGGATTCTTTTCATCATGAGTTTGGGGTTTTGTGATGGAGTTGAAAGATTTGTGTCGGAATGTTGAACCAAATATAACGAATTTCCGGGAGTTGGGCAATTTTTTCGAGTTTATTTTCTTGAAAATGAGCTGCTCGGTTCGGGAAGACGGTTTCGGGGCGTCGCCGCCGGAGACGAAAAGTTCCGCCTCCGGTCGGACGGAGACGGGACCTGATGCCACGCGCAAGCGGGGCGTGTCGTCTACAGCTCTTCGAGACGGGCCACGGGCGAGACGTCGAGCGAGGCGAACTCGCCGTTGCGGTAGTGGAAGTAACCGGCCATGGCGATCATGGCGGCGTTGTCGGTCGTGAACTTGAACTCGGGCAGGAAGGTCCGCCAGCCGCGGCGCCGTCCGGCCTCCGTAATGCCGTTGCGCAGTCCGGAGTTGGCCGAAACGCCTCCGCCGGCCGCAATGTCACGGATGCCCGTATCCTTCGAGGCGCGGATCAGCTTGTCGAGCAGGATTTCGACGATCGTGGCCTGCAGCGAGGCGCACAGGTCGGCCTTGTTTTTCTCGATGAAGTCGGGATCCTGGGCCACGGCGTCGCGCAGCGTGTAGAGGAACGAGGTCTTCAGGCCCGAGAACGAGTAGTCGTAACCGTCGACGTGGGGGTGTGCGAAGCGGAAGGCCTTGGGGTTGCCCTCCTTGGCCAGGCGGTCGATCACCGGGCCGCCCGGATAGGGGAGTCCCATCACCTTGGCGCACTTGTCGAAGGCTTCGCCGGCGGCGTCGTCGATCGTCGTGCCGATGATCTCCATCTCGAGCGGGGAGTTGACGCGCACGATCTGCGTGTGGCCGCCGCTGACCAGCAGACACAGGAACGGAAAATCGGGGTGGGGCAGCTGCCGGTCCGGAAGGTCGATGAAGTGCGAGAGGATATGCCCCTGGAGGTGGTTGACCTCGACCATCGGGATGTTGCGGGCGATGGAGAGCCCCTTGGTGAAGGAGACGCCCACCAGAAGCGATCCCAGCAGACCGGGACCGCGCGTGAAGGCAATGGCGTCGATCTCCGAGGCCGTGAGTCCGGCTTCGCGCAGGGCAGTGTCCACCACCGGGATGATGTTCTGCTGATGGGCGCGGGAGGCCAGTTCGGGGATGACGCCGCCGTACTTCATGTGTACGGCCTGCGAGGCGATGACGTTCGAAAGCAGGACGTTGTTGCGCAGGACGGCTGCCGAGGTGTCGTCGCACGAGGATTCGATGCCGAGAATTGTAATATCCATCCGGTTTTTTCGCTGTTATTTTAACTTTTTCGCTAACTTTGCCCGTTATAACGGTGTTCCGATGCGCAAAGGTATAAAAATATTGGGAATGGTGTTCTCGGCGGCGGTTTTGTTGCTGATAATTCTTCCCCTGGGGCTGTCGCTGCTGCTGGATATCCGCTCGGTGCAGAACTTCGTCGCGGACCGTCTGGCCGAGCTGGTGTCGCGGCGGCTGGAGACCACCGTTTCGATCGACCACGTGGACATCGGACTCTTCTCGCGGATCCGTGTCGACGGTTTCTATGTCGAGGACTATCAGCGCGATACGCTCTTCTATGTCGGCCATCTGAACACCTATGTCACCAGTCTGGGGCTGTTGGGCGGCGGGCTGGAGCTCAGCCGCGGCGAGATTGCCGATGCGAGGCTCTACCTGCGTCAGACCCCCTCGGGCGAGATGAACATCAAGCAGGTCGTCAACCGCATCTCCGACCCCGACCGCGAGAAGAAGGGCAACTTCCGGCTGCGGCTGCGCAAGGCCTCGATCGACGGCATGGAGCTCTGTCTGGAGCGCCTCGACCGCCGCGATCCGGAGTTCGGCATCGATTTCGCCCACATGCATCTCTGCGACATGACAGCCTTCGTCGAGGATTTCACCATCGACGGCCAGGCCATCTATACCTCGATCGAACGCCTGGCGGCCCGCGAACGGAGCGGCTTCGAACTCGAACGCCTCTCGGGACGCTTCTACATGACGCAGGGGTGTCTGGGATTCGAGGATACGGAGATCCGCACCCGCCGGTCGGATATCCACATCCCCTACATCTCGCTCGTGGGCAATTCGTGGGACGAGTACCGCGACTTCGTCAACGAGGTGCGGATCGACGCGGCGCTCCGCGATTCGAAGGTCTCGTCGGACGACATCGCCTGGTTTGCCCCCTCGCTGCGCGACTGGCACGTCGACTTCTCGGAGGCCGATCTCGACTTGACGGGTACGGTGGCCGACTTCACGGGGCGGATCCGCCGTCTGATCCTCGACCGTGAGACGCATCTGGCGGCCGAACTGGCCGTCCGCGGTCTGCCCGAGATCCGCACGACGCGTTTCGACATCACGCTCTCGCGGCTGCAGTCGACGGCCGAGGCCCTCGACCGCCTTTCGTGGTCCATTGCCCGAAGCGGACTTCCGGAACAGGTGGCCTCGGTGGTCGGGAATTCGGGGCGTTTGGACCTCGAGGGACGCTTCGTCGGACGCCTCTCGGCCTTCGACATGCGTCTGGGGGCCGCCACCGGTGTGGGCAAGGTCTCCTGCTCGCTGGAGATGGCTCCCCTCAGGCGGGGCATGAGCTCGATCCGCGGACGGGTCGAGACGCGCAACTTCCGGCTGGGCGAACTGCTTGGACACGAGGAGCTGCTGGGCGACGCCTCGCTCACGGCCCGCATCGACGGCATGATCGGCCGGGGCATTGCCGATGCCAACATCGCGGGCACGGTCGCCGATCTGGGCTTCAACGGCTACGTCTACGACTCGCTGCGGCTCGACGGCCGGCTCCGCAACCGCGAATTCGACGGCCGGATCGCGGCCCGCGACCCCAATCTGGATTTCGATTTCTTCGGCAAGGTCGATTTCAACGATACGGTTCCCAACTACGACTTTTCGCTCGATCTGCGTCATGCCGACCTGGCCCGGCTGCAGATCAACCAGCGCGATTCGGTGTCGCGGCTCTCGGCCTTTCTGGAGGCCAACGCCAGCGGACGCTCGCTCGACGACCTGAACGGTTCGATCCGCGTCTCGGACGCCCGTTACCGCTACAACGACAAGGAGGTCACCGCCGCGCAGATCGACGTGCGCGGTGAAAACTCGGCCGACAGCAAGTTCGTCGAACTGCGTTCGGACTTTGCCGACGCCACCTTCCGTTCGAAGACCAGCTACCGCACCGTCTTCGAGTATCTGCGGCGGAGCGCCTGGCGCTATCTGCCGATTCTGGGGCGCGGCGAGCCGGCGGCCGACTCCGTGGCGCGCAAGACGGCCGTGGCCAACGACTTCTCGCTGCTGTCGGTCAACATCCATAACTTCAATCCGGTGGCCGATGCCGTGGCCGCGGGGCTTCAGATTGCCGACGGAGCGTCGATGCAGCTGCTCTTCAATCCGGCCAGCGACCAGTTCTCGCTCAAGGCCTCGGCCGAATACATCGAACGGCGGCGGATGCTGGCCACGCGCCTCTCGGTCAATGCCCTGAACCGGGGCGATTCGCTGGCCCTCTACGCCTCGGCCGAGGATCTCTATGCCGGGATGCTGCACCTGCCGCAGCTCTCGCTCACGGGCGGCGCCAAACAGGGCCGCGTGGAGCTTTCGGCGGGGTTCAACGATACGACGCGCCGGGCTTCGGGTCTGGTGGGGCTCCGGGCCCGGGTGGCCGACGAAAACGGCCCCAACGGCCGCGTGGTCGAACTCCATATCCAGCCTTCGCACATCACGCGCGGCGACAAGACCTGGCAGATCTTCGCCCACCGCATCCAGCTCGATACGGCGCGGATCGACATCGACCACTTCTTCGTGATGAACGACGAGCAGGAGCTGCTCCTGGACGGCATCGCCTCGCGCAGCCGCGAGGATTCGCTGACCCTGTCGCTGCGCAACTTCGACCTGGGGCCCTTCACGCAGGTGGCCGAACGCATGGGCTACTACATCGAGGGGCGTACGAACGGACGGGCGACGATGAAATCGGTGCTGCGCGGTGCCGAGGTGACGGCCGACATCCTGCTCGACAGCGTCGAGGTGAACGACATCCCGGCACCGCCCATGCGGCTGGCCTCGCGCTGGGACTTTGCCCGCAACCGGGCCGGCGTGACGGTCACCAACCGCGAGAAACGCGATACGCTCGTGCGGGGCTTCTACGCTCCGACGCGCAGCCGCTACTATGCGCGGATGAATGTCGACAGCCTCGACATGGGGCTTCTGGATCCGCTGCTCTCGGGGGTGATCTCCTCGACCGAGGGGCTGGCTTCGGCCGATCTGGTGTTGCAGGGGCAGGGACGCGAGGCCGATCTGGGGGGTGAGATCCGCGTGTCGGGGCTCCGCACGACGGTCGACTTCACGCGGGTGACCTACGCCATGCCCGAGGCGCTGCTCACGGTGCACGACAACCGCTTCCAGGCCGCCAATGTCCCGGTCTACGACCCGCAGGGCAACCGCGGCCGTTTCGACTTCGATCTGAATCTCGAACACCTGTCGAACATCTCCTACGACGTGCGGGTGGCCCCGCAGCGGATGCTTGTGCTCAATACGACGGCCGAGGACAACGACCTCTTCCACGGACGGGTCTACGCCACGGGCATGGCCCGCATTGCGGGCAACAAGGGCTCGGTTGACATGGACATTACGGCCTCGACGGACGAGAATTCGTCGTTCGTCATGCCGTTGTCGAGCCGTTCGAACATCTCGAGTGCCGATTTCGTCCGCTTCGTGCAGCCGCGCAGGATCGACTCGCTGGACGATGTGGCGCGGCGCAAGCTCTCGTTCGAGCGTCGTCGGCGCCAGGAGTTCAACGCCGGCAGCAGCATGAACATCAACATGGCGCTTGACGTGCGGCCCAATGTCGAGATGGAGCTCGACGTGGCGGGCAATACGGTGCGCGGACGCGGCGCCGGGGCGCTGAACCTCGAGATCAATCCCCGCGAAAACCTTTTCATGATCAACGGCGACTATACGATCGAGGAGGGAACGTTCCTGCTCTCGCTGCAGCAGATCATCAACAAGCGCTTTACGATCGAGAGCGGATCGTCGATCCAGTGGACCGGTTCGCCGATGGAGGCGCAGCTCAACATCGACGGCATCTACAAGGTCAAGGCGTCGCTGCAGCCGCTGCTGCAGGGGACGTCGGAGAATCTGGGCGGCGACCGTTCGGTGCCGGTCGAGTGTGTGATCCACCTGGGCGAGTCGCTTTCGAACCCGAGCATCACGTTCGACGTGCGCGTGCCGGGGTCGGATCCCGAGACGGCGGCCGTGGTGGCCAGTGCGCTGTCGACCCCCGAGACGGTCGACACGCAGTTCCTCTACCTGCTGCTCTTCAACAGCTTCATGTCGGAGAGCACGTCGCAGTCGTCGTCGAACATCGGCAGTTCGGTCTCGGCGGCCACGGGGCTGGAGTTCGTCTCGAACATGGTGAGCACGTGGCTCTCGTCGTCGGACTACAACGTGGTGATCCGCTACCGGCCCAAGTCGGAGCTGACGAGCGACGAGGTGGACTTCGGGCTGTCGAAGAGCCTGATCAACAACCGCCTCTTCGTCGAGGTCGAGGGCAACTACCTGATCGACAACAAACAGGCGGTGAACAACAATACGATGTCGAACTTCATGGGCGAGGCCTACATCACCTACCTGATCGACCGCGCCGGGACGCTCAAGCTGAAGGCCTTCACGCAGACGATCGACCGTTTCGACGAGAACCAGGGTCTGCAGGAGACGGGCATGGGCGTCTACTTCAAGGAGGATTTCGACAATCTGCGCGACCTGCGCGACCGGATCCGGGAGCGTTTCACCAACAAGCGCCGCAAGGCGCGCCGGATGGCGCGTCGCACGCTGCGCGAGGCCAGGAAGGCGGAGCAGCGGGCCTGCGAGGAGGCTTCCGAAGCGTCGGAGCGCGCGAAGGAGTCCGCAACGGCCCCGGACAAGGCGGAGGAGGGGCCGCAGCCGTTCAGCCTTGCGGAGCCGCTCTACGAGGAGGACCCCTCGCCGGAGAAGATCGAAAAACCTGCCGTTCAGGCGGGGGACAGCGCGCGGCGCCGCATCAAAAAGGAGCATTCAATCAAGTAAAACACCAATAATTCACACAAAACGCTATGACAACATTTTTGCAGGCCGCCGAGGTGGTGGCCGTAAGTGAAGAGACCCGCATGGGCTTGTGGACGCTGTTTACCAAGGGCGGCTGGCTGATGTGGCCGCTGCTGGTGCTGGGGGGAGTGACGATCTTCATCTTCGTGGAGCGCTTTCTGGCCATCCGCAAGGCCTCGGTGCTGGACATGAACTTCATGAACCGCATCCGCGACTACATTTCGGACGGCAAGATCTCGACGGCCGTCAACCTGTGCAAGAAGACCGACACGCCGATCGCCCGCATGGTCGAGAAGGGCATCGAGCGCATCGGACGTCCGATGAGCGACGTGCAGACGGCCATCGAGAATGTGGCCAATCTCGAGGTTTCGAAGCTCGAAAACGGGCTTCCGTTCCTGGCGACGATCGCCGGCGGCGCCCCGATGCTGGGCTTCCTCGGCACGGTGCTCGGCATGGTGCAGACCTTCATGGACATGTCGGCGGCGGGCGGTACGGTCGACCTGGCGCTGTTGGCCAGCGGTATGTACGTGGCCATGGTGACGACCGTCGGCGGTCTGATCGTCGGCATCCCGGCCTACTTCGGCTACAACTATCTGGTGGCCCGCATCGAGAAGCTGGTCTTCCAGATGGAGGCCAACTCGATCGCCTTCATGGACATTCTGAATCAACCCGTTCAAAAATAGACGGCCATGGCAATCAAACACGGTTCGAAAGTCGATAAATCGTTTTCGGCCTCGTCGATGACCGACCTGATGTTCCTGCTGCTGCTCTTCCTGCTGATCGCCACGACGCTGATCAACCCCAATGCCCTGAAGCTGATGTTGCCCAAAAGTTCGAACCAGCTCAAGGACAAGGCGATGACGACGGTTTCGGTGCAGGATCTGAAGAACGGCCACTACCGCTATTACGTCGAGAGCAACGAGGTGGGTTCGATCGAAGGGGTCGAGCGGGCACTCAAGGCGCGCCTCGACGGGCAGAAGGAGCCCACCGTATCGCTGCACTGCGACAAGACGGTGGCAGTCGACGAGGTGGTCAAGGTGATGAACATCGCCAAGGACAACAATTACAAACTGATACTGGCCACCACGCCGCGATAGCCGTATGTATTACTATGATCCCGATAACAGGTCCCCGCGACGGTGGGCGATTGTGGCGGCAGCGGTCTATGGCGTGCTGCTCGCGGGATCGTTCGCCGCGGTGTCGTTCGACTTCACGCCGGCGCTCGAGAAGCCGGGCGACACGATCCTGATCGACCTGACGGAGCCGGTGCCTGAGGAGCCGCCGCGGCCTCCGGTGCAGGTGGCCGAGGAGCCGCGCGTCCACGACGAGGCGGCTCCGGTGGAGCAGGTGGCCCAGGCTGCGGGCAAGGACGAGGTGACCGAGACCCCCAATCCGCGGGCGCTCTTCAAGATGAACCGCGGCGGGGCGGACGAACCCGACAATGCGGGCAATCCACGCGCCCGGGAGGGCGAGGACAAGGCTTCGGGCCGGGGTCCGGGTCTGAATCCCGACGGACTGGACCAGCTGGACAAGGGGCTCCAGGGTCGCGGACTGGTGGGCGACCTGCCGCGTCCGTCCTACCCGGGCGGTAAGAGCGGCAAGGTGGTGATCCGGGTGACGGTCGACGCGCGGGGCCGGGTCACGGGAGCCTCCTACGAACCGGTGGGTTCGACGACCGATGCTCCGGAACTGGTTGCGGCGGCGCGTCAGGCGGCCCTCAAGGCGCGCTTCACGGAGAGCCGTGCCGCGGTGCAGGGCGGAACGATAACCTATGTATTCACACTGAATTGATGAACCGATGAAACGAATTTTGCTCGTGCTGCTCGGGAGCCTCCTCATGACGGGGGCCTACGCGGCAAAACCCGCCCGTGCGGGTCGTGAGGCGCCGCAGCGAGCGGGCGCCCATCTGCGTTTGGAGGAGACGTCGTGGAATTTCGGCGACGTGCCGCGCCGGGGCGACGATCTGGTGCACGAATTCCGCTTTGTGAACGACGGCGAACGGCCGTTGGTGCTGGTGCGCGTCATCACGTCGTGTTCGTGCATCCGGGCGTCGTTCTCGAAGCGCCCCGTGGCTCCGGCCGATTCGGGGGTGATCCGCATCATCTACGAGCCGCACAAGAGTGAACCCGGCGCCTTCAACAAGGTGATCCAGATCTACTCCAATTCGGTCGACGGACGCGACATCCTCACCGTGCAGGGCAATTCGCTCGACGACGAGGAGCTGGAACGCAGCCGCGAGACGCGTCCGAAGGGGCCGAAACCCAGAAACAAATAATACCATATATCTATATAATACGATGGCACTACTCTTTTCCAATGCTACGGTTCTGCCGATGACCTCGGCGGAGGATGCCCTCCGCACGTTCCGGGGCTGGGTGGGCATCGACGCAAACCGCCTGACGCTGGTTACCGACTCGGAGACGGAGGCTGCGGCATTCCGCACGGCACACGCCGGTCTGCGCGAGATCGACTGCCGCGGCAAACTCCTTATGCCGGGACTGATCAACACCCACTGCCACGCCGGCATGACCCTTCAGCGCAGCTATGCCGACGACATCACGCTCATGGAGTGGCTCAACGACTACATTTGGCCCTTCGAGTCGCGGCAGACGCCCGACGAGGTGGCGCTGGGCATGACGCTCGGCATCGTCGAGATGCTGCTGGGCGGCGTGACGTCGTTCGTCGACATGTACTATGACGAGGATCGGTGCGTGGAGGTGGCCGAGCGGCTGGGGATCCGGGCGGTGCTGGGCTGCAACTACTTCGATTCGAACATCGGGGAGGTCTTCCCGCAGGTGGAGCGGGCCGTCGAACGGGCCGCCGCCGGAAGCGGCCGTGTGCGGATCGCCGTGGCGCCCCATTCGGCCTATACGGTCTCGCCGGAGAATCTGGTGCGGGGGCGGGAGCTGGCCGAGCGGCTCGATCTGGGGATGATGACCCATATCGCCGAGACGCGTGACGAGATCCGGATCGTGGGCGAGCGCTATGGCCGCACGCCGGTCGCACACCTCGATGCCCTGGGGCTTCTGGGACCGCATATGATCGGCGCCCACTGTGTCCATGTCACGGATTCCGATTTGGCGACGCTCGTGGAACGGGGGGTGACCGTATCGCACAATCCGCAGAGCAACATGAAGATCTCGAGCGGCGTCGCTCCCGTGGAGAAGATGCTTCGGGTCGGGGCTCTGGTGACGGTGGCCACGGACGGCACCTGTTCGAACAACGACCTCGACATGTGGGAGGAGTTGCGTACGGCGGCCTTCCTGCAGAAATCCGCTACGGGAGACCCGACGGCCCTCCCGGCCTGGGAGGTGCTGCGGATGGCCACGGCCAACGGAGCCCGGGCCATGGGTTATGCCGACGGGGAGCTGGGCGTACTGCGCGAAGGGGCGCTGGCCGACCTGATTGTCGTCGACCTGCAGAAACCCCACCTGCAGCCGATTCACAACGTCGTGTCGAATCTGGCCTACTGCGGCAAGGCTTCGGACGTCGAGACGGTGGTGGTCGACGGACGGATCGTTGTCGAGAACCGCCGCATTGCCGGGGTGGATCTGCCGGATCTCTACGCCCGGGTAGGCGAGGCGGTGCGCCGCATCACGACGGCCGGCTGATCCCACGACGGCCGGCTGATCCCACGACGGCCGGCTGATCCTGCGTTTGGGTGATTTCGTGGCCGGCTGATCGCGACAGTCGGTTGATCTCGTGTTTGGCTCCTCTCCCTTCTTCCGCCGATCGGCCGTTGCGGTGTCCGACTCCGGCATGCATGCCGGATATCGGGACCCTGGGATGGGAGTCTTTGCGGATGCTGGCGGCAAATGGCTGCGGCACCGGATTTGCGGGGAAACTGTTAAAACCTAACCAAATTTTTACGAGATGGATTATCAAGTAACATTCGGCGGCCGGCCCGTGAAGCTGGAGGGCCGCCACTGCCAGGTAGGGGAGAAGGCCCCTTCGTTTACATTGACCGATGCTGCGCTGCAGCCGGTACCGTCGGATCGCTTCAGCGGCAAGGTGCGTATCTACAGCATCTTCCCGTCGGTCGACACGTCGGTCTGCTCGCTGCAGAACATCCGCTTCAACCGGGAAGCGGCCGCCTTGAGCGACGATGTGGTCGTCGTGGCCATTTCGGTCGATCTGCCCTTTGCGCAGAAACGTTTCTGCGCGGCCGAGGGGATCGACCGGGTGCATGTCCTGTCGGACTACCGCGAGCTGGATTTCGGCATGAAGTACGGCTTTGTGCTGGAGGGGCTCCGGCTGTTGGCCCGGGGTGTGGTGGTGGTCGACCGGGACGATCGGGTGCGTTACGTGGAGTATGTCCCCGAGGTGACGCATGAGCCCGATTACGAGGCGGCGCTTGAGGTGGCCCGCACGCTGGTTGGCGCGTAGAGACCCGGGCGGATGACTCCGGCTCACTGAATGGAGAAAGGCGGCGATCCCATGCGGATCGCCGCCTTTTTTGCGGATATTGCCGGTGCATTGTCGGATTGCCCCTTTGTCGGATTGCCCCTTTGTCGGATTGCCCCTTTGTCGGATTGCCCCTTTGTCGGATTGCCCCTTTGTCGGATTGCCCCTTTGCCGGTTGCCCCTTTGCCGGTTGCCCCTTTGCCGGATGCCCCTTTGTCGGTTCGCCGGTTCGTCCTTTCGCCGGATGCCCCTTTTCGGTTTGCCGGTTCGTCCCTTTGCCGGGTTGCCCCTTTACGAGCCCCCTCCTCCGGCCTGCTACCGCTTGCGCAGGTAGACCGTTGCGGTGCGCGAGGTGTTGTAGATACGGATGCGGGGGTACTCCTTCCCGTCGTCGCCCGTGACGTTGAACGAGAAGTGCTCCGAGTCCATCGACTGCCGCTCCTGCCCGCCGAAACGCCGCTCGTCGGTCGAGAGGATCGGCACATACTTGCCCGGGCCCTGCACCGGCAATTCATAGTCGGGGATCGAGGCCGTGGGGTGCCAGTTGAAGACGAAGAGCAGCCGTCCGTGCGAGAAGGCCATCGTCTTGTTGTGCTCGTCCATGAGCAGGTTCCACGGATAGCCGTCCGCGAGGACCCTGTATTTCTTGACCAGCCGGATCATCGCCCGGTCGAAATCCCCCAGCCACGAGTAGCGCAGCAGACGGTTGCGCGAGAGCGACCACTGCCGCCGCGCATGGGCATAGCTCCAGCCGTTGCCCTCGCGCGGGAAGTCGATCCACTCGGGGTGCCCGAACTCGTTGCCCATGAAGTTGAGGTAGGCCTGTCCGCCGGTGGAGATCGTCATCAGCCGGATCATCATGTGCAGGGCCATGCCGCGGTCGATGATGAGGTTCTGCGAGGCGCGGTCCATGTGGAAGTACATCTCCTTGTCCATCAGACGGAAGGCGATGGTCTTGTCGCCTACGAGGGCCTGGTCGTGCGATTCGGCGTAGGCGACGGTCTTGACCTGGGGCAGACGGTCGGTCATGACGGACCACATCTCCCAGATGTTCCACTCCTCATCGGGAATATCCTTCAGCAGCTTGATCCAGAAGTCGGGGATGGCCATGCCAAGACGGTAGTCGAATCCGATGCCGCCGTCGTCGATCGGGATGCACATGCCGGGCATTCCGCTCACATCCTCGGCAATGGTGACGGCCGCCAGGCGGAATTCGTGGATCAGGCGGTTGGCCAGCGTGAGGTAGGTGATGGCATCCTCGTTGACGCCGGCGTCGAAGTAGCGGTCGCGCGAATCGAACGTGACGTAACCGTGGTGGTGGTAGATCATCGAGGTGACGCCGTCGAAGCGGAATCCGTCGAAGTGGAACTCGTCGAGCCAGTACTTGACGTTCGAGAGCAGGAAGTGCTGCACCTCCTGTTTCCCGTAGTCGAAAAGTTTCGAATCCCAGTAGGGCTGGTTTCCCTCCTCGCCCGGACGCGAGTAGAGGTGGTCCGTACCGTCGAGTTCGTTGATTCCCTCGTTGAGGTTCTTGACGTAGTGGGCGTGGACGAGGTCCATGATGACGGCCAGCCCCATCTCGTGGGCGCGGCGGATCAGCTCCTTCAGCTCCTCGGGGGTTCCGCAGCGCGACGTGGGGGCGAAGAAGCTCGAGACGTGGTAGCCGAACGAACCGTAGTAGGGGTGTTCGGCGATGGCCATCAGCTGCACGGCGTTGTAGCCGTCGCGCTTGATGATCGGGAGGATCTTCTCCGTAAATTCGCGGTAGGTGCCCACCCCTTCGCGCTCCTGGGCCATGCCGACGTGAGCCTCGTAGATGAGCAGGCTGCCGAGCGTCGAGGCGTCGAAGGCGTCGCCCTGCCAGTCGAAGGGCTCGGCCGGCTGCCAGAACTGGGCGGTGAAGTTTTTCGTCTGCTCGTCCTGCACCACGCGGCGGGCATAGGCCGGGATGCGGTCCATCCAGCCGTTATCGCCGTGGACATGGATCTTGTAGAGCGATCCGTGGGTAAGTCGGTCGCGGTACATCGCCGCGGGGAAGAAGGCGCTCCAGACACCGGCCTGGTCACGGTGCATGCGGATCTCGGTGCGCTGCCAGTTGTTGAAGTCGCCGAAGACGTAGACGTCCTGCGCCCCGGGCAGCCACTCGCGCAGCCACCATCCGTCGAGCGTGGGGTCCCACTGCCAGCCGAAGTAGCGGTAGCCGTTGGCGTAGTCGACGATCGAGCCGGCCGAGCGGACGATGTCGTCCATTTTGGCCCTGTAGCGGGCATGCCGCGCGTTGATCTGCTCCTCGACGGGCAGCAGCCACTCGTCCTGTTCGACGATCGGGAGTCGTTTGGGGGTCGTATTCTCTTTTTCCATAGGGGAGTCGTTTATACAAATGTACGAAAAATCCCGGAGCCGGGCATCATCTGCCGGGGAGTTTTTTGTCGGATCGGGAGCGGATTTTTTTCAGAACGACGGGGTCGGTCGGTAAAAAATGCGGATTTGGGGGCCCATTTTTTGCGAAACGGTAACCTGTGTTCTTCGAAAATCTCGAAAAAATTTCTAAATTTGTCGTCAAACCAAAAAGAAACACTCTCTAAAATCCAAAATCAACTATGTTCAAAGGACAACCCAAAGGTTTGTACGCCCTTTCGCTGGCCAATACGGGCGAGCGCTTCGGCTACTACACCATGCTTGCGATCTTCACGCTGTTTCTGCAGGCAAAATTCGGTTACACCGAAGCGGTTACGACCCAGATCTACGGCATCTTCCTGGCTGCGGTCTATTTCATGCCCTTCTTCGGCGGCATTCTGGCCGACCGGTTCGGCTTCGGAAAGATGGTCACGCTGGGAATCTTCGTGATGTTTGCGGGCTATGCGCTGCTCTCGATCCCGACGGGTACGGGCTTTGCGGGTCAGGCGATGATGTTCGGCGCCCTGGCGCTGATCGCCTGCGGTACGGGCCTCTTCAAGGGTAACCTCCAGGTGCTGGTGGGCAACCTCTACGACGACCCCGCCTACCAGGCCAAACGCGACAACGCCTTCTCGATCTTCTATATGGCCATCAACATCGGCGCGATGTTCGCCCCGGGCATGGCCAAATGGATCACCAACCACTTCCTGGCCCAGGACGGTCTGATCTACAACGGACAGATCCCGGCCCTGGCTCACCAGTACCTCGAGCTGGGCGATCAGATGCCCGCCGAACCGCTGGCCAAACTCCAGGAGCTGGCCGCCTCGATGAGCACGACGATCACCGATCTGGGCGAATTCTCGCGCCACTATATCGACAAGCTTTCGACGGCCTACAACATGGGCTTTGGTGTGGCGTGCCTCTCGCTGGTTGTCTCCTACCTGATCTACGTGGGCTTCCGCAAGACGTTCAAGCATGCCGACGTGACGGCCAAGCAGCAGGCAGCCGCCGCCACCTCCGCCGGTGTGAAGACGGCCGAACTGACTCCGGCACAGACCAAGTCGCGCATCACGGCGCTGATGCTTGTCTTCGCGGTGGTGATCTTCTTCTGGATGGCCTTCCACCAGAACGGTTCGACGATGACCTTCTTCGCGCGTGACTACACGACCTCCGAGGCGACGGGCATTACGCGCATGGGCTTCGATATCTTCAATCTGGTGCTGGTGCTGGTGGGAGTCTACGGCATCGTGGGCTTCTTCCAGTCGGAGAAGGGGCGCGGCAAACTGATCTCGGCCGCCGCCGTGGTCGTAGCCGCCGGCGTGCTGATCTACCGCTATACGCTTACGCCCGATCCGGTTCACATCCTGCCGCAGGAGTTCCAGCAGTTCAACCCCTTCTACGTGGTGGGTCTGACGCCGATTTCGGTGGCCATCTTCACGGCCCTGGCCCGCAAGGGCAAGGAGCCCTCGGCTCCGCGCAAGATCGGTCTGGGTATGATCATCGCCGCGTTGGGCTTCCTGATCCTGACGATCGGATCGGTGGGTCTGATGTCGCCGGCCGAGGTGAAGGCTGCCGGGGCGAGTGATCAGTTTGTCTCGCAGAACTGGCTGATTTCGACCTATCTGGTGCTGACGTTCGCCGAGCTGCTGCTCTCGCCGATGGGAATCTCGTTTGTCTCGAAGGTGGCCCCTCCGAAGTACAAGGGTATGATGATGGGCTGCTGGTTCGCCGCCACGGCCATCGGCAACTACGCCACCTCGCTGATCGGCTATCTGTGGGGCAGCGGCATGGCGCTGTGGATGGTCTGGAGCGTGCTGATCGTGCTGTGCCTGCTCTCGGCGCTCTTCATCTTCTCGATCATGCGCAAACTCGAAAATGCCACGGCGGCCTGAGGCCGATCCAACACTGAAGCGGGCCCGGACGATCGTCGTCCGGGCCCGCTTCTTCGAATCAGCAAACCGGTGTTCAGATCCTGGTCAACTTGTCCTGTACGAATTTCTCCCGGGCAATCAGGCAGGCCCCCGTCACGCCGATCCGGTCGGGGTTGGAGGAGTTGACGACTACCAGATTGCGATGGATGAGCTTGAGCGAATACTTCTTGATGCTCATTTTGACGGATTCCAACAGAATGTCGTTCTCTTTCGAGAGACTTCCTCCGATGATGATGGCCCGGGGGTTGAAGATGTTGATGAGATTGGCCAGTTGCAGGCCGAGTTTCCGACCCATCTCCTCCATGATGTCCTGGCAAAGCGGATCTTCGTTGTTGGCCGCCTGGATGATGTCCAGAATCGAAGGGGAGCCGGAATCCGTCCTGCCGGGCTTGATGATCGAGGTTTTTCCGGCGGCGAGCTGTTCGGAGAGGATCCGGATGGCGGCGTTGCCCGACACTTCGGTTTCGAGACACCCCTTTTTCCCGCAATGACAGATTATTTCGTTGTCAAAGGCTCTCGTATGTCCCAACTCACCGGCGAAATCATCCGCTCCGCGATAGATCTCGCCATTGGTCAGTATGCCCAGTCCGAGTCCCCAGCTGACGTTGACATAGAGACAGTCCTTGTAATCCTTGATGTTTCCCTTGTATAATTCGCCGTAGAGCATGGCACGCGTGTCGTTTTCGATGACGGAGCGGACGCCGATCCCGTCGCTGAGAATCTCGGCCAGGGGTTTGTCTTCGTTGTTTTCGAAGGCGAAGATGCTGTGGCTGAGACCCTTTCTGAAGTTGACGCGCCCCGATATGTTGAAGCAGGCCGTTGCGATGCGCTCCTGCACGCCGGAATTCCGGATGAAGTCGCAGACCTGGTGGCACATGGATTCGAAGAACTGGGGCGTGTTGGCGAACTGGAGCTCCCGGTACTCCTGCTCGGCGACGGTGTCGCCCTCGAGGTTCATCAGGCTGATGACCATCATGTAGTGTTTGAGGTCCACGCCGAGGAAATAGGCCGAATCGGGATTGAGTCTGTACCAGGTGGCCTTACGGCCGCGGAGCTGTGATTGGGGCGAAGTTTTCGAGGTGCGCACGTAGCCGGCCTCGACGCCGTTGCGGACGTACCGGGCAATGGTCGGGATGCTGTAACCGGTGAGCCGGGCAATCTCGGGGATCATCAGTTGTCCCTGCTGGAAGAAGCAGTCGATGATGCTTTTTTTCATGGCGGCATTGGCATACCGTTTTTCGGAACCGGAGAAGGCTTCGCGCGGAAGCGTTGAATTGGAGATCATGGCAGGAGGATCAATTTTGATATAAAAATAAATCATTTTATTAAAAAAGGCAACTTTTTGATCTTAAAATAAAAAATGATTTTTTATATAAATACAAGTATGTTTTATTTATTTATCTGTATAACAGTATGTTGTGGTATAAGATCGCCGGCTGTTTAATAAATGGATCAAGAAAATTATTTTTTTATTTCAAATGTCTTTTATTTGTAATGAACAAACCGAACAAGAGATGATGGAACCCAAACGAAACATGGAAATCGAGCGGTCGATGAGCTATTTTTATTTCATCGCCTTTGTGGTGGCGCTCGGCGGCGGTCTTTACGGCTACGATACGGCGGTGGTCTCCGGGACGATCTCGATGGGGGGCAGTCAGTTTCATCTGACGGCCTCGATGGAGGGCACCTATGTGGGCTGCGCGCTGTTCGGCTCGATCGTCGGCGTGCTGGGTTCGGGACTGCTCGAAGGGGTCGGGCGCAAACGGGCGCTGATCCTCTCGTCGATTCTCTATACGGTTTCGGCCGTGGGGTGTACGGTCAGCAATTCGTTTGCGGCTCTTGTTCTGTATCGGGTGATCGGGGGTGTCGGCATCGGCATCTCGGCCGTGGTGGCGCCGGCCTACATCAGCGAGATCGCACCGGCCCGGCACCGCGGACGCCTGGTATCGCTCTATCAGCTGGCCATCACCGTCGGATTCCTGGCGGCGTATGTAGTCAACTATTTTCTGTTGGAGTATGCGCAGACGGCCGACGGGATCCGTGAGGGGCTCTTCGCGAAGGTCTTCGTCGACGAGTGCTGGCGGGGGATGCTTTTCGCCGAGACGCTGCCGGCCGTTGCGTTCATCGTGCTGCTGTTGTTCATTCCCGAGAGTCCCGTGTGGCTTTCGATGCGGGGCAACGGGAAGCGTTCGCTGCTTGCGGAGCTGAAGGCTGTCTCCCGGCCGCCGATCCGCAAGGCCGTGCTGATCGGAGCGGCCATTGCCATCCTGGGTCAGTTCATGGGGGTCAACGCGGTTCTCTATTACGGGCCCTCGATCTTCGAGGAGTCGGGGCTGGCTTCGGGCGATTCGCTCTTCTACCAGGTGTTGGTGGGGTTGGTGAATGTGGTCACGACGCTCATCGCCTTCTTCATCATCGACCGGGTCGGACGCAAGCGGCTGGTCTATTTCGGGGTGACGGGCATGATTGTCACGCTGCTCGGCATAGCCTGGTATTTTCAGTTCGGCCGGGCGCTCTCGAGCTACATTCTTCTGGTGTTTTTTCTGTTGTACATATTCTTTTGTGCGATTTCGATTTGTGCGGTCATATTTGTTCTGCTCTCCGAGATGTTTCCATCCCGGGTGCGGGGGATTGCCATGTCGATTGCGGAGTTTTCGCTCTGGATCGGTACGTGGCTCATTGGCCAATTGACTCCCGTGCTGCTCGAGACGCTCAGACCCCAGGGTACGTTCCTGCTCTTTGCGGTGATCTGCGTGCCCTACATGCTGATCGTCTGGAAACTCATTCCCGAGACGACCGGTAAGTCTCTGGAGGAGATCGAGGCATACTGGTATGCGCACAAGACGGAATCCAGGTAATAAAACGATAAAAAAAGCTTATGGATCTAAAGAAAACATCCGAGAGGTACAGGCGGGAGTTGCTCGACAACGTGCTTCCCTTCTGGGTGAATCATTCGCTCGATCGGGAGTGCGGGGGCTATTTTACCTGTCTGAACCGGGACGGCAGTGTCTATGACACGGACAAGTTCGTCTGGTTGCAGGGGCGTGAAGTGTGGATGTTCGCCATGCTGTACAATCAGTTGGAGAAGCGTCAGGAGTGGCTCGACGTGGCCGTCCACGGGGCCGAATTCCTGAAGAAGCACGGCCACAACGGCAACTACGACTTCTATTTTTCGCTCGATCGGGCGGGCCGGCCGCTGGTTCAGCCCTACAACATCTTCTCGAACACGTTTGCCTGCATGGGCTTCGCGCAGCTGGCCAAGGCGACGGGCAATGCCGAATATGCGGAGATTGCGCGCCAGGCCTTCCGCCGCATCCTCGAACGGCGCAACTCGCCCAAGGGGATCTGGGAGAAGACGATTGCGAGCACCCGGGCGATGAAGGGATTTGCCCTTCCGATGATCATCTGCAACATGGCCTTGGAGGTTGAGGATATTCTCGAGGACAAGCAGATTCTCGATACCACGATCAAGGATTGTCTGGACGAGATCTTGCAGACGTTCTACCGCCCGGAGCTGGGCTGCATGGTCGAGAATGTCAACGCCAGCGACGGGAGCTTGATCGACTGCTTTGAAGGCCGCGAGATCAACCCGGGCCACGATCTGGAGGCGCTGTGGTTCATGATGAATCTGGGGCTGCGGCTGAACGACCGGGCGCTCATCGAGAAGTGCGTGTCGATCTCGCTGTCGGTCATCGAGCGGGGCTGGGACAAGCAGTACGGCGGGATCTTCTATTTCATGGACCGTTGCGGCTATCCGCCCCAGAAACTTGAGTGGGACCAGAAGCTCTGGTGGGTGCATCTCGAGTCGGCCATTGCGATGATCAAGGGTTACCAGCTGACCGGCAATGCGAAGTGCCTGGAGTGGTTCGAGAAGCTGGACGATTACATGTGGACCCATTTCCGGGATCAGGAGTATCCCGAATGGTTCGGTTATCTGAACCGCCGCGGGGAGGTGCTTCTTCCGCTCAAGGGGGGCAAATGGAAGGGCTGCTTCCATGTACCCAGAGGCCTGTATCAAATATCGACGATCCTCTCCCGGATCGAGAACTGACCGGCGGGTTATTCGCGCGCACAACCTGAACAACAACTCAATAAACTCAACAATATGACAGACAAAACTACTAACATGAAGACGCTGTTCTGCATCGGACTGTTCGTTCTGTTTTCGATGCCCGCCACGGTCGAGGCCGCGGAGTCGGGTGCACGGAGCGGGCGGATTGCGGCGGCGTCCGCCGAACAGGACGAGCTGATCGTCCGCGGTAAGGTGATGGACGTTTCGGGAAAACCCATCGCCGGTGTGAGTGTCGTCGTATCGGGAACGACGACCGGTACGGTAACCGATGCCAACGGTTACTATGAGATCGAGGTGCCCTCGCTGGACTCGAAGCTCGACTTCTCGTTTTTGGGCTACAAGCCCCAGCAACAGGCCGTACCCCGGCGTCTGGCCCTGGAGGTGGTTCTCGAGGAGGACACCGTTGAGATGGAGGCGGCCGTGGTGGTCGGCATGGGCCATCAGCGCAAGGCATCCGTCATCGGAGCCATCTCGTCGGTAGTCAAGGACGAGCTGATGATTCCCAACCGCAACCTGACGAACTCGCTGGCCGGCAAGATTGCGGGCGCGGTGGTTGTCCAGCGCAGCGGCGAGCCGGGCATGGACAATGCCGAGTTCTGGATTCGCGGACTCTCCTCGCTGAATGCCACGGCGCCGCTGATTCTGGTCGACGGTGTGGAGCGTGACATGAGCAATCTGGCCATCGAGGAGATCGAGTCGATCTCCGTCTTGAAGGATGCATCGGCCACGGCGGTCTACGGTGTGCGTGCGGCCAACGGCGTGGTGCTGGTCACCACGCGCAAGGGTCAGGCGGCGCAGACGCCTCAGATCGACGTCAAGATGGAGGCCGGTGTTTCGCGCATGGGCCAGCTGCCGCAGTTCATCGACGGTCCGAACTACATGCGCATGTACAACGAGGCGTTGGGCTCCGAGTTCTACACGCCCCAGCAGATTGCCGCCACGGCAAACGGATCCGATCCCTATCTCTACCCGAATGTGAACTGGATGGACCAGATCTTCACCAAGAATTCGAGCAACGCCTCGGCCTCGATCAGCATCCGGGGCGGCGGTGAGCGTGCGCGCTACTACGTGACGGCGGCCTACATCCGCGACAACGGCAACCTCTACACCAATCCCGATACGGATTACAGCACGAACATCCACGTGTCGCGCTACAATTTCCGTTCGAACATCGACATGAACCTGACCAAGAGCACGGTTCTGACGCTGGAGCTCGGTGCGAACATGACCGATGCCCACCAGCCGGCGACGGTTGCTTCGTCGACGGAATATTCGTCGAAGGTGAGTTCGCTGTTCACGCACGTCTACAACATGAACCCGACGTCGATGCCCGTACGGGTGCCGATCGGCTACGACGAGTCCGGCGAAGTGGAGTGGGGCTGGGGAACCTCCTCGACCGGCGGCACGAACCCGGCCGAGCGACTCTTCGGTTCGGGATACAACAAGACCTACAATACGCAGATTCTCTCGCAGGTGATCCTCAAGCAGGATCTGAGCATGCTGACGCCGGGACTGAGTGCGAACGTCTCCTTCTCGTACGACTACTACACGCAGTCGATCCAGGCGCGGACCAAGACCTCGTCGACCTATATGGTTCTTGGGGTCAATGACGATACGGGTCTCTACGATCTTTCGGTGCGTGAAGGTCAGGAGTTCCTCTCCTACGGACACTCCACGACGGGCAACCGGGCCGATGAGCTGAAGGCTCAGATCAACTACGACCGCAACTTCAACGATCGGCACCGTGTGGGTGCGATGGCCATGTACTACCAGCGCAACTACGTGGACCTGAGTGCCGGCTCGGCGATCTTCTCGCTTCCCTACCGCAAGCAGGGTCTGGCCTTCCGTGCGACCTATTCGTTCGACGACCGTTACTTTGCCGAGTTCAACGCCGGCTACAACGGTTCGGAGAACTTCGAGAAGGGACACCGGTTCGGCTTCTTCCCGGCCGGCGCCCTGGGCTGGCTGGTCTCCAACGAGTCGTTCTGGGAGCCGATCCGGCCGTATGTGAACCACCTCAAGTTCCGCGGATCGGTGGGTCTGGTAGGTTCCGACGCACTGGCCGGAGGCAACCGTTTCGCCTATCTTTCGACGTGGGGATCGGGTATCATAGCCTCGGACGGTACGCTCTATGCCCACAGCTTCGGCCCGAATGCCATTAGCCCGGGCGTAACCGGTGAGGACAAGGAGGGTATCACGGATCTGACCTGGGAGAAGGGTCTCAAGCGGGACGTGGGTATGGAGATCAAGCTCTTCAATTCGATGTTCTCGTTCGACTTCGACTATTTCTGGGAGAACCGCTGGGATATTCTCATCCAGCGACAGACGATTTCGGCGATTGCCGGACTCAACGTCACGCCGCTGGCCAACATGGGCCGTGTGAAGAACCACGGCTTCGAGCTGACGGGTGAATTC
Organism: Alistipes megaguti; assembly: GCF_900604385.1. Classification (NCBI taxonomy): domain Bacteria; kingdom Pseudomonadati; phylum Bacteroidota; class Bacteroidia; order Bacteroidales; family Rikenellaceae; genus Alistipes; species Alistipes megaguti. The sequence goes on from NZ_LR027382.1 coordinate 2,278,137, forward strand.
AACCACCATGTCGGGCCGGTCGACTTCCGCCTGTACGGCAACTTCTCGTTCGCCCGCAACCGGATCATCGAGAAGGATGAGCCTCAGACGGATCCCTGGCGCATGGAGACGGGACGTCCGATCGGACAGTGCTTCGGTCTGATTGCGCTGGGCTATTTCAAGGACGAGGAGGATATCGCGTCAAGTCCCGAGCAGTCCTACGGAACGGTTCGTCCGGGCGACGTCAAGTATCTGGACTACAACAACGACGGTAAGGTGGACGAACACGACCGCGTGGCCATCGGTTACTCGAACATCCCGGAGGTGAACTACGGTTTCGGAGCACAGTTCCGCTGGAAGGGGCTGGATCTGGGACTCTTCTTCCGCGGCCAGGCACGCGTGACCTACTATCTGGGCGGTCTGTACTTCCCGTTCCGCGAGGGTATCGGACTCAACAACCTCTTTGCCAACCAGGTCGACCACTGGAGTGTGGATAATCCGAATCCCAATGCACGCTATCCGCGTCTTTCGGCGGCCAGCTCGACCAACAACCAGGTTCAATCGACCCGGACGATCTACGACGGCAGCTTCATCCGTCTTTCGGACATGGAGGTCGGCTATACGCTGCGCACTCCGTGGCTGAAGTCGTGGGGATGTCAGGCGCTTCGGATCTACTTCGTGGGCAGCAACCTCTGGACCCACTCCAAGTGGGACATGTGGGATCCCGAGACGGGTTCGCAGGACGGAAGCCAGTATCCGCTTTCCCGCAAGTACAACATTGGTCTGAGACTCACCTTTTAACAATTCCGATTATGAAGAGATATATCATTATGCTTGCGATGGCGGCGGCGCTTGTCGGATGTGACTATCTGGACAAGATGCCCGACGACCAGAAAACCGACGAGATGGTCTGGACCAACCGGACCGAAGTCCTCAAATATCTTACGAACTGCTATTCGGCCCTTCGTCAGGCGTGCCGTTCCGAGCAGGATCCCTGGATCGGCATCGTCGACGATATCGAGATCTCCTCGGCCAATCTGCGCCCCTACGGCATGGCCCGCGGAGACTGGAGCCCCACATCGCTCGGTTATCCGGACCGCTGGTCGCTCAACTATAAGGCTATCCGTGCGACCTTTGTCTTCGAGCAGAACATCGATCGGTGCAAGGAGCTGTCCGAGGATCTGAAAACGCGCTACGTGGGCGAGTCGATCTTCCTGCGCGGCTACTACTATTTCGACCTGCTGCGGCTGTACGGGCCGGTGGTACTGTTGCGTAGCCTGCCGTCGAACTCGGCGGACTTTGCCAACATGCCGCGAACGCCCTTCGACGAGTGCATCTCCTACGTGGTGGAGTGCATGGACCGTGCCGAGGCGATGCTTCCGACCTTCTGGCCGGCCGACTCCGAGGAGTGCGGTCATGCCACCAAGGTGGCCTGCCGGGCCGTCAAGGCGCAGGCGCTGTTGCTGGCCGCCTCGGAGCAGTGGAACGGCAACCCCGACTATGCCGATTTCCGCAACCACGACGGCACGCCGCTGGCCAGTACGACCTACGATCCGAACAAGTGGAAGCTGGCAGCCGATGCGGCCCGCGACGTGATCGACCTGGCCGAGGAGAATCCCGACCACATCGGACTCTATACGGCCGACAACGTTTCGCTCGAATCCTCGGACTACAACCCCTTCAAGTCGTTCTACGATCTGTTCAACGTGGGTTGGAACAAGGAGGTTCTCTTCGGGTCGATCTTCAACGTGGGAGGACACTGCGGCCGCGGTACGTGGATGCAGTACTGCACGCCGGTCAACAAGAACGGTTTCTCGCAGCTGATCATCGGCGTGACGCTCAATCTGGCGGATGCCTTCTACATGGAGGATGGAACGGAGTATGTTCCGGACGAAGCCAAGGAGTTGACCTTGGCGACGGAGAACGGTCCCCATTTCAATCCGAACAACTACGATCTGGAGAATGATCCCACGGGAGCCAACCGCACGGCGCTGCTCAAGGACTACAAGAACCGTGTTGCATGGGGCCATTCGGCCGGCGACGGCTACATGTTTGCCAACCGCGAGGCGCGATTCTACGCCACGATCAACTACAACCACCGCATCCAGCTGGTCTACTCGACCGACAAGGCGGTCCGCGACAACTTCAACTCGCCGGGCCAGCAGGACGGTTTCGGACGGGTCGAGATGTACTACGGCGGCATCTCGAACACCGGCGAGACGGACTCTTATTCGCGCACGGGCATGTGTCCGCAGAAGTTCATCGTGCCGAACGAGAGCATCAACGATTTCAGCCCGACGGGTCGTTACGTGACGATGTACGTCCGCTACGGAGAGATCCTGCTCGATTATATCGAGGCGCTCAACGAGGTCAATCCGAGCGATCCGGAGATCCGCAAGTACTGGGATCTGCTGCGCAAGCGGGCCGGACTGCCGAGCATCTATACGACGATCTCGGGGCTTGAGGGCAACAAGGAGCTTCAGCGCAAGTATATCATTCGCGAGCGTCAGGTCGAGCTGGCCATCGAGGGCGACCGTTATTTCACGCTGTGCCGCCGCAAGCTGGCAAGTTCGGTGCTCAAGGATGCGACCATCTGGGGTCTGAATGTCCGGGGCGGCGATCCGGCAACGAACAGCTTTGCCTACACGGATTTCTACAAGCGTACGGGGTTGAACGACGGTAATCCGGCCGACCGCCGTATCTGGAAGGATTGCTACTCGTTGTTCCCGATCATGCAGACGGAGCTGGACAAGAGTCCCGGTCTGGTTCAGAATCCCAAGTGGTAGAATTGAAGAGTAGAACCGAAAATTGAAAGCAAAAACCATGAAACGTATCATATCCATTCTGGCTGCGGGGCTGATCCTCGCGGCAGGGCTGGTCTCCTGCGACAAGGAGGCGAAATTCAGTGAAGAGATTCCCGAGCATGCCTTGGAGAATATCATCAAGTCGGTGACGGCCGTCGGCCATTCGCCCGAGACCGGCGAGGAGGTTGAGGCGGTAGCCGACCTGAACGGCGGGGTGGACAACCAGCAGCACACGGTTCAGCTGGAGTTCAAGAAGCAGGTGGATCTGTCGCAGATCACGCTTCGCTTCGAGTATGCGCAGCGGCTTGCCCAGCTGGACAAGTATCCCGAAGAGATGTCGGCTGACCTGACCAATCCGATCACGCTGGTGCTGTCCAACCTGAAGGAGGATGTCACCTACACGATCTCGTCCATTGTGAACGTCGAGGTGGTGGTCACCGAGTACGAGGCCGACAAGACGAAGATGAGCGCCATTCTCGGAACCTACGGCGATCTGCCGGCAGACCGGGTAACCGAGAACTTCGGATTCTCCTATCTGGTGAACGGCGTGCGAGCCGAAGCCTGGCAGACTTATGGGGACTGGGCCTATTTCGGCATGAGCGTGAACGTCGAGAATGAGGGCGAGGTGATTCCCGAGGAGATCAAGGACAAGTATTCGGCCGCCCCGATCATCGATTTCGGCCGTCCCACGACGTTGGCCAAACTCACGCTGTGGCCCTATTGGGATTATTCGAGATGGGAATATACGGTCTATGTGGACATCTACCGGTATGTAGGCACGGACGAGATCGAGGTCAAGATGCACCCGAGCGGACGTCCCCAGGAGTATGTGGCTGTCGATCCGAATGTCGGCCAGTGGGAGAACTGGGAGTTTGTTGGACGCATCGACGAGACGGAGAAATCCAAGCTGCCGGCACCCGTTGCCGGAGCGACCGATCCGCAGGTTCCGTCGATCATCGAGTTCGAAGCCGATGAGGCCCCCACGTCGCGCTACTATCGGTTGAAGCTCACGAACCGGGCTCTCTATAACCATGACGACGATGCCTGGAACTATCGTTTCGCACTCTCCGAAATGGATGTGACAGCCTACGAAATCAAATAGCGTGTGGCAGATTGCGATGTCTGACAGAGCGGTCGGGATGCCTCGGACGGGGATTCTCCGTCCGGGGCGCTCCGGTCGCATTGTATCCGGCCCGACGGCGGAGTTGTCCGCGCGGGGTCGGGTTTGACGAAAAGGATTATGTTTGATTGGAAGATATTCAAAATGAAGGCAGGCAGTCGTCTCGCACAGCGGGTGTTCCGCCGGGCGGCAGTGGTGCTGCTGGCTGTTCTGGGCACGATGTTCGCGGGGATTGACACCTGTCGGGGCGGGACGCCGAAGTCCGAATATACGCCCCGCGAGCAGGCCAGGGCCGCCGAGGCGCTGGTCGGTCGGATTACGGGGTCACATGCCTCCGATTTCCGGGTGGTCATCACTTCAGGGCAGCGCAACGGCCGGGACTGGTTTGCCTACTATACGGATGCCGACCGCCGGATCGTCCTCGAGGGCAATACGGGGGTGAGCGTGGCCAGTGCGCTGCACGACTATCTGAAGCGCTACTGCGATTACCATCTGAGCTGGTGCGGGCGTCACACGCAGCTTCCGGCGCGATTGCCGCGCCCGGAGTCGCGCGAGGAGAAGAGTTCGCCCTACACCTACCGTTACTATCTGAACTATTGTACGTTCAACTACTCGATCAGCTGGTGGGACGAGACCCGCTGGCAGCAGGAGATTGACTTCATGGCGCTCAACGGCATCAACCTGCCGCTGGCCCTGACGGGACAGAATACGGTCTGGCAGAAGGTCTACCGTCGTCTGGGCTTCACGGACCGGGAGCTGGAGTGGTTTTTCAGCGGTCCGGCCTTCTTCAACTGGTTCTGGATGGGGAATCTCGACGGCTGGGGCGGGCCGCTTCCGCAGCGGTTCATCGACCGGCACGAGGCGCTTCAGCGCTTCATCCTGGCCGGCGAGCGTTCGCTGGGCATGATGCCGGTGCTTCCGGCCTTTACGGGGCACGTTCCGCCCGATTTCGAGAAGCACTTTCCCGGCGTGAAGGTGAGCAAGACCGAGTGGCTCGACTATCCGGCCGTCACGCTGCTGAATCCTTCGGAGGAGATGTTCGGGCGCATCGCCCGGCTGTTTCTCGAGGAGCAGATCGCCACGTACGGCACCAACCATCTCTATACGGCCGACACGTTCAACGAGAATCTGCCGCCGGACTCCGATTCGACCTATCTGGCCCGCATGTCCGCAGCCGTCTATGAGGGGATGCGGTCGGTCGATCCGCAGGCGGTGTGGCTCATGCAGGCGTGGCTGTTCTACCACCAGGCCGATTTCTGGACTCCGGAGCGGATCGAGGCGCTGCTCGGGGCCGTTCCCGACGACCGCATGCTGCTGCTCGATCTCTTTGCCGACTACAGCCCCGTCTGGCAGCGTGCCGAGTCCTTCCACGGCAAGAGCTGGATCTGGTGCATGCTTCAGAATTTCGGACAGCGGCAATGTCTGAGCGGCACCTCCGATACGGTTGCCGGCGAACCCGCCCGGCTGCTGCACGATCCCGAGGCGGGAAACCTGAAGGGAATCGGGCTTACGATGGAGGGAATCAACCAGAATCCGTTTATCTTTGCACTGATGCTGGAGAATGTCTGGCGGGATACGCCCGTCGACCGCCTCTCGTTTCTCGATGGGTATCTGCACAACCGCTACGGTTTGCGGGATGCTTCCTCGGCGACGGTGGCCGACGTGTCGGAGGCCTGGCGGAGCCTGCTCCATTCGGTCTATTCCAACCACACGAATCCCGACGGCGGGAAGCAGTCGGTGCTGACGCAGCGTCCGGTCTTCGAGGCCGACCGTGCGAAATTGAGCTGTCCGCGGAACTTCTTTGTCCGGGATTCGTTGCTGCGGGCGTGGGATCTGCTGATCGGCCGTGCGGAGGAGCTGGCGCCGAGCGACGGCTTCCGCTACGATCTGGTGGATGTGACCCGGCAGTCGCTGGTCGAGCTGCTCGACAGCCTGCATTTCGAGACGCAGCGGGCCTGGCACGCCGCGGATACGGCGGCCTTCGACCGCGGGACGGAGCGGGTGCTGACGCTGATTCTCGACCTGGACACGCTGCTCTCGACGCGTCGGGAGTTCCTGCTCGGACCGTGGGTTGAGTCGGCCCGCGCCCTGGGAACCAATGCGGTGGAGAAGGCCCTCTACGAGTGGAATGCGAAGACGCAGATCACCTTGTGGGGCAAGCCCGGGAGTCCGTTGAATGACTATGCGAGCAAGCAGTGGGCCGGTCTGGTGCGGGATTTCTACCGCCATCGGTTCGCCCTCTTCTACGAGGCCGAGCGGGAGGCGCTGGCTTCGGGCCGTGGGTTCGACAGCGAAGCCTTCAAGAGGGCCTGTCTGGATTTCGAGAAGCGCTGGACCGATGGTTCGGACCGGTATGCGGTCGATCCCGCCGGGGATGAGGTGGCCGTGTGCCGCCGGCTTCATGAACGCTACCGTCCCCTGTTCGAATGACGGGGCGCCGATCCAGGCAAACCCATCAACTGAGATACATTGTTTCACTACCCAACCAAAATTATGTGGAGAAAATTCAAATTTGATGCGACCCGAATGAGGCGATGGTCGATACTCGGAGCTTTGGCCGGGCTGTTGCTGTTCGCGCTGCCGGGTTGCCGACAGGCCGATACGGTCTATTGTTGCGCCGACGGGGAGAACGATCTGCTCTCGCTGCTCGAGGACGAGGGCTACCGCGTAGTCCGCAAGGATGACGTGCAGCGGGTTCTGGAGCAGGCTCCGGAGGCTTCGGCCGTGCTGCTGCTCAGCGCGGGCTATCCGGAGCGGGCCCAGGCGCTGACCCCCGCCCAGCGGGCGTTGATCCGCGAGAAGCGGCTGCGGGTCTTTGCCGAATATGCCACTTTGAGCGATACTGTTCCGCAGCCGGACACGATCACCTTCGAACGGGTCGTGGTGGTTGACAGCCTCTCGCCGGAGCTGTGTCCGATGGATCTGCTCTCCGTCAACCGGGGCTGGTACATCCGCCAGCAGGCGGAGCATCCGCTGATGGTCATTGCCAAGGTGGCCGGTTTCGATACGGCCGTCTACGGACTGGCCGAAACGCCCAATTATCCGCTGGTCTACAAGGCGGAGGAGAATCTGTGGGTCAGCACCTCGCAGCTGAGCAACTACGCACGGGTTCGTTTTGCGCCGGATTTCCGGTGGAAGTCCTTCTGGGAGACGCTCATGGGGGATCTTCTGGGGCATCCCGTCAAGTTCCGGACCTGGGAGTCGCTGGTCCATCCGACCTATGGCGAGCATCAGGAGCTGCCCGATTCGGCCCGTCTGGCCTCGGTGCGGCGGGGAGTCCAGTGGTTCTTCAACGGCCATTTCCTGGTGGACTCCTCCTGGAAGGCGCAGTGGCTCGACCGCTACCAGGGTGACGGGCGGATGCCTGTCGGGCCGTCGCTTCCGGACGATGCGGCCGACGGCGACGGAACCCTGGGCATTCTCGAGGGGCACTGCTCGGCCATCGACGGCAACGGCCGCCAGGCCTATCGCTACTGGATGCGCAACGACGTGCAGGGCGAGGCATCGATGGCCTTTGCCATCGCCGGCAAGCTCTTCGACCGGGAGTCCTACCGGCGCATTGCGTCGAATCTGGTCGACTATTCGTTCGACGAGTTCCGCGACGGGCCGCGCAACGACCCGAAGAGCCCCACCTACGGACTTCTGAGCTGGGCGGTCACCACGCGGAACACCTATTACGGGGATGACAATGCGCGCTCGATCCTGGGCATGACGCTGGCGGCGGATCTGCTCGGCAACCCCAAGTGGGACCGGAAGATCATGGAGGCGATTCTGGCCAATTACCGGACGACGGGCATTCACGGCTTCCGCTTCGGGTGCCTGCTCGAGGAGGATATCCAGAAACACGGCTGGCGCTATTATCATCAGCGCGATCTGATCAATCTGCATGCGCATTTCGAGTCGTGGCTGTGGGCCTGCTACCTGTGGCTCTACCGGCAGACGGGTTACGAGCCGCTGCTGACGATGTGCGAGGATGCCATTTCGCGGATGATGGAGGCCTATCCCGACCGCTGGAACTGGACGAATGGTCTGCAGCAGGAGAAGGCGCGGATGATTCTGCCGCTGGCATGGCTCTACCGGGTGTCGCCGACGGATGAGCACCGTCAATGGCTGGAGTTCATGGTGTCGGAGTTCCTCAAGAACCAGCAGCCGTGCGGAGCGATCCGCGAGGAGCTGGGCGATGCCTCCTACGGTTCGTTCGGCAAGGTTGCGTCGAATGCGGCCTACGGAACGGGCGAGGCTCCGTTGATCTTTGACAACGGAGATCCGATTGCCGACATGTTGTATACGTGCAACTTTGCCTTCTTCGGGCTGAACGAGGCGGCTCACGCGACCGGTTCCGAGACGATGATCCGGGCCACGGAGCAGCTGTCCGATTTCCTGATCCGCATCCAGGCGAAGAGCGACCGGGTGCGGAATGTCGACGGCGCCTGGTTCCGGGCCTTCAACTACGAGAACTGGGATTACTGGGCTTCGGATGCCGATGTGGGCTGGGGCGCGCTGTCGACCCTGACGGGGTGGATCCAGAGCTGGATCGTGACCACGCAGGCCCTCATGGAGATGAACACCTCGTATTGGGATCTGACCGAAGGCTCGACCATCGGCAGGAACGATCGGGATCTTTTCGAGAAGATGCTCGAATAAACGCCGTTTTTTTCTAACTTTCGAAAAATTTCACCAGAAAATACACAACGAATATGAGTTATTTGGGAAGAACGCTCACGGCCATGACGATTGTTCTGCTGGGGGCATGCAGCAACGGATACGAGATTCCGAAACAGCTGCCCGGCAGCGGATCGTCGTCGGACGAGAAGCTCGACTATTACGGAGACGAGGCACAGCGGGTCTCGATCCCGAAGTATTACGACATGGTGCTGGCCTACGGCGGGTCTCCTCACCGGAAGGCTTCGAGCACGTGGGATACCGATCGCATCAAGGACTATCTGCTCTACGAGGATCAGGAGGGCGGTAAGCATCTGCTTTTCGATGCCTTCCTGTTCCTGGAGTTCATGTATTCGGGGCAGTACAACGGGGTGGTGGCCACCGAAAGGGCCTTTGCCGACGGGTACGGCCTCAATTCGGCCCACAAGGAGGATTGGCAGGCGCTGATCGACTACTATTTCGAGAAGACGGGGCTCAATACGGAGATAGCGCCGCTGGATGCCCTGGAGCAGGCCTATGCCGAGGTGTCGGATGAACTGGGTCTGAAAGACCGGAAGCTGGGCGTTGTCATCTTCATCCCCGAGCCGATCATCACCGAAGGCCCCAATTCGCAGCTGAGCGTCTATTGGGGGAACCTCGACGGCGAGGCGATGAATTTCCACGAGACCGAGGACCGTATCAAGGCGGTCAAGTGGTATGTGGATTCGATTCGCGAGCGCTTCTACGCCAAGAACTACCGGCACATCGAACTGGGCGGGTTCTACTGGGTGGCCGAGACGGCTTCGACCTCGTCCGAGATCCTCAAACCCGTCGGCGATTACCTGAGCAGCCTCAAGTACAGCTTCAACTGGATTCCCTATTTCGGTGCGGAGGGGTACTACCGCTGGGCCGAATTCGGGTTCAACACGGCCTATCTCCAGCCCAATTATTTCTTCAACCTGAACACGCCGGTTTCGCAGCTTGACGATGCCTGCCAGCTGGCGCGCAAGTACAACATGAATCTGGAGATGGAGTTCGACGACACGCTGCTCAACGATCCGGTCAAGGCCGACCGTCTGCGCAGCTACATGAAGTATTTCAAGGAGTACGGCGCTTGGGAGACGCAGAACATGGCCTATTATGTGGGCGACGATGCCGTGCGGAGCATGAAATACTCCACCAACGACAATGTGCACTCGCTCTACTACGAGTTCTGCGACTGGCTGATCACGCGGCCTGTCCGCAAATTCTGATCGCGGCCGTCCCGATTCCGATCGGGGCAGATCCGCAAATTCTGATCGCGGCCGATCCGGTTCCGATCGCGGTCTGATCCGCCATTTGACCCTTCCGTCCTTTCGGGGCGGGAGGGCTTTTTTTGAAAGGGGCAGGCTCGTTTTGAAAGGGGCAGGTCCCGGCCGGGCGACGGTTTGGCCGAATCTTTGCGGGACGAACCGGAAAACTCTTTTGGTTGTTCCGGTTTATTTTTTATTTTTGTATTCGGACAACACTCTATACCATGGATCAGAAGGATCGTATCGTCGCTCAGGCGATGCAGATGTTTGTGTCGGAGGGAATCAAATCCGTCCGCATGGACGATATCGCCCGTCAGCTGGGCGTCTCGAAACGTACGCTCTACGAGCTCTTCGGCGACAAGGAGAGCCTGCTCTATCTGGCCATGGAACACTGGTTCGAATGCAAACGCCTCGAACGGGAACGGGCCGGAGCCGGTGCGGGCAATGTCCTCGAGGCGATGTTCCGGGTGCTGGACTGCGTGCTGAACGACTCGGAGTCCATCCATCGCGTGCTGAACAGCCTGCGGAAGTTCTATCCGGCGGTGTACGATCGGCTGATGAGCGAAGGCGCGGCCAAGAGCCGTCGCGACTTGCGACAGATGCTCGAACGGGGCATTGCCGATGGTCTGTTTGTCGCTGCGATCAATATCGAGCTGGCCATTTCGGTCCTCTACTATACGGCCTCGGCGGTCACCGACCGCAAGGATCTGCTGCTGCCCGACGGCATGAGCGAACGCGAGGCCTACCTGCAGGTCGTCAGCACCTTTTTCCGGGGGATATCGACCCCCGAGGGACTGCGGCTGGTCGACGACTACCGCAAACGCTATGTTTCGCCGGCCTGCGGAGTGCCGAAATCCTAGCTCATGACAAAAAACATCCGACACGCCATGAAAAAAATGCTGTATACGCTCGCCGTGGGGATGCTTGCTCTCCTTGCGGGCGTTTCTGATGCGGCGGGGCAGATGCGCCTGACGCTGGAGCAGGCGCTCGAACTGGCCCTGAGTGAGAACCCGACCGTGAAGGTGGCCGACATGGAGGTCGCGCGCTACGACTACGTGCGGCGCCAGACGTGGGGATCGCTGCTGCCGCAGCTCACGGCTTCGGGCAACTATACGCGTTCGATCGTCAAGTCGGAGATGCGGGGCGGGTTGTCGTTCGGCGCCGACAACACCTTTGCGCTGCAGGGCGACCTGACGCTGCCGCTCTTTGCGCCGTCGGTCTACCGGACGCTGAAGATGAACGACGCACAGCGTGCGGCGGCGGTCGAGGCGGCGCGTTCGTCGCGCATCGACCTGGTGGCCGAGGTGCGCAAGGCCTTCTACAACATCCTGCTGGCCGAACAGTCGCTGGCGGTGCTGCGCGAATCGGAGGCCACGGTGCAGCGCACGGTCGACGACACGCAGGTGCAGTACGACCACGGCCTGATGTCGGAGTATGACCTGCTGACGGCCCAGGTGCAGTTGAGCAACCTGCGGCCGACGATCCTCCAGACCGAGAATTCGATCAAGCTGGCCAAGCTGATGCTGAAGATGTACCTGTCGATCCCCGAGCAGGTGGAGATCGAGGTCGAGGGGTCGCTCGACGCGCTGCGCGGCGAGGTGCTGGCCGGGACCGACGGTCTGACGGCCGACGTGTCGCGCAACAGCAGCCTGCGCATGCTCGAACTGCAGGAGGAGTTGTTGAGGCGGTCGCTGCGGGCGGCCAACGCCGGACGTCTGCCGACGCTGGCGGCCTTCGGCACGGCCTCCTGGACGGGCAACGACATGGAGCCCTTCATGGGTTTCGGCAGCGGGGACGATTCGCGTTATTTCTGGACCCATCCGATCTCGGTGGGGGTGCAGCTGTCGGTGCCGGTCTTTGCGGGTCTGACGCGCATGAACCGGTCGCGGGAGCTGAAGAACCAGATTGCGCAGACCTCCCTGCAGCGCACCTATGCGCGGCAGCAGCTGGACGTGCAGGTGCGCTCGGCGCTGAACGACCTGCTGACGGCGCGCGAGACGATGTTCGCGCAGGAGCTGACCGTCGAACAGGCGCGCAAGGCCTACCGGATCTCCGACACGCGCTACCGGGCCGGAGCGGGGACGATCCTCGAACTGAACAGCGCCCAGCTGTCGCAGACCCAGGCGCAGCTGAACTATTCGCAGGCGATCTACGACTACCTTTCGGCCAAGGCCGAGTACGACCGGATCGTGGGGCGGGAACAGTGACATCGAATAACGGACAAACGGCAAGGATAGAACCATGAAAAAGATGCTGTGGATGATGGCGGCGGTCTTGACGGCCGGCTGCACGGGCAACCGGGGTGCGGGCCCCGCAACGGAGACGAAAGGGGTGCTGACGCGCTGCGTGGCGGCCGACAGTACGACGGTGCGTCTGACGGAGGAGTTCACCTCGGAGATCGAACCCTACCGCGAGAACGACATCACGCCGGCGGCTACGGGCGTGCATATCGACCGCATCTGGGTGGAGGTGGGCGACAAGGTGCACGCCGGACAGCTGGTCGTGTCGCTCGACCCGACGCAGTATACGCAGCAGCTCGTTCAGCTGCAGACCATCGAGAGCGACTACAACCGCCTGCTGCCGGTCTACGAGGCCGGTGGCATCTCGGCGCAGCAGATCGAACAGGCGCGGGCGCAGTTGGACGTGCAGCGCGAGGTGGTTGCCAACCTGAAGAAGAACATCGAGGTGCGTTCGCCGATCACGGGGGTGGTCACGGCGCGCAACTACGAGTCGGGCGACCTCTTCGCGCAGCAGCCGATCCTGCACATCATGCAGATCAATCCGCTGAAGGTCATCGTCAACATCTCGGAGCAGTTCTTTCCGCAGGTGAAGGTCGGTATGCCGGTCGAGCTGCAGGTGGAAATCTTCCCCGAGAAGGCGTTTGCCGGGGAGGTGTCGCTGATCTATCCGGCGCTGGACCCGGCGACGCGGACCTTCAAGGTGGAGGTCCGCGTGCCGAACTCCGAGGGGATCCTCCGCCCGGGGATGTACGCCCGCACGCGGTTCGACATGGGCAGCAAACCGGGGGTGATGGTACTCGACGTGGCTGTGCAGAAGCAGATGGGGTCGGCCGAACGCTACCTCTACGTCATCGTGGGGGATTCGGTGGCCGAACGGCGTTCGGTGGAGGTGGGACGCCAGGTGGGTGACCGGGTCGACATCCTGCGGGGTGTGGCCGCGGGTGAGCAGGTGGCCGTGACGGCGCTGTCGAAACTCTACGACGGGGCGCCGGTGGAAGTCAAACAGGAGTAAAAGCGACAGCCGATGAAGATTTACGAAAGTGCCGTACGCAAGCCGATCTCCACGGTGCTGATATTTGTCGGGGTGATGGTGCTGGGGCTCTTCTCGCTGAAGAACCTGGCTGTGGACCAGTATCCCGAGATCGAGATTCCGCAGATCTCGGTCATCACGATGTACCCGGGGGCGAACGCCGCCGAGATCGAGACCAACATCACGCGCGTGCTGGAGGACAACCTCAATACGGTGAGCAACCTCAAGAAGCTGACCTCCAAGTCGCAGGACAACGTTTCGATGATCACCGTGGAGTTCGAGTACGGGTCGGACCTCGACGAGGGGGCCAACGAGATCCGCGATGCGGTGTCGCGCGTGCAGTCGCTGCTGCCCGACGGGATCGAGTACCCGACGATCTTCAAGTTCTCGTCGTCGATGATGCCGATCATGATGCTGGCGGTGACGGCCGAGGAGAGCTATCCGGCGCTGAGCAAGATTCTCGACGACAAGCTGGTCAACGTCCTGAACCGGGTCGACGGCGTGGGGGCCGTCACGGTGATGGGGGCCCCGGAGCGCGAGGTGCAGGTGAATGTCGACCCGGCGCGTCTGGAGGCCTACAACCTGACGGTCGAGCAGCTGGGGCAGATCATCGCCGCGGAGAATGTCAACATCCCGAGCGGCACGATCGACATCGGCAACAATACGTTCAACATCAAGGCCGACGGGGAGTTCCGCCTTTCGGACGAACTGCGCCAGGTGGTGGTGTCGAACGCCGGGGGACGCACGGTGATGCTTTCGGACGTGGCCGAGATCCGCGACACGCTCGAGAAGGCCACCATGGATGAGCGGGTCAACGGCCAGCGGGGCGTTCGGGTGATGTTCCAGAAGCAGTCGGGGGCCAATACGGTCAATATCGTCCACGAGATCGAGTCGCGGCTGCCGGCCATCCAGAAGAGTCTGCCGCGCGACGTGAAGATGGAGCTGATCTTCGAGGGTTCGCAGGAGATCACCGATGCCATCGGGTCGCTGTCGGAGACTATTCTCTATGCCTTTATCTTCGTGGTGCTGGTGGTGATGATCTTCCTGGGGCGCTGGCGGGCGACGCTGATCATCTGCATGACGATCCCCGTCTCGCTGATCTGTTCGTTCATCTACCTCTTCGCCACGGACTCGACGATCAACATCATTTCGCTCTCGTCGCTGTCGATCGCCATCGGCATGGTGGTCGACGATGCCATCGTGGTGCTGGAGAACATCACCACCCATATCGAGCGGGGTTCGACGCCGAAGGAGGCCTCGATCTACGCCACCAACGAGGTGTGGCTGTCGGTCATTGCCACGACGCTGGTGGTTGTGGCGGTGTTCCTGCCGCTGACGCTGGTTCCGGGCATGGCGGGCATTCTGTTCCGCGAGCTGGGGTGGATCGTGACGATTGTGGTGTGCGTCTCGACGGCGGCGGCCATCACGCTGACGCCGATGATGTCGGCCTACCTGCTCAAACGCGAGGGCGGCGTCCATACCTGCCGCGGACTGGGCGTCGTCTACAAACCGATCGACCGGGCGCTGGCGTGGCTCGACAATGCCTATGCGCGTTCGCTCGACTGGGTGGTTCACCACCGCCGGCTGACGGTCATCTCGATGATGTCGCTCTTCGTGCTCTCGCTGGGGCTGCTGACGCAGGTCCCGACGGAGTTCTTCCCGCCGTCGGACAACAACCGCATTGCGGCGACGGTCGAACTCGAACAGAACGTTTCGGTGGAGTACACCTCGCGCATCGCCCGTCAGATCGACAGCATTCTCTACGCGAAATATCCCGAGGTGGTGCTGGTTTCGGCCTCGGCGGGAGCCAACTCGTCGGACGATGCCTTTGCGGCGATGCAGACCACCGGTTCGCACCTCATCAACTACAACCTGCGACTGATCGACGTCGAGGGGCGTGAGCGGTCGATCTACGTCATTTCGGACCTGCTGCGTCAGGATCTGGACCGCATACCCGAGATCCGGCAGTATACGGTCACGCCGGGCGGAGCGATGGGCGGCATGGTCGGCGGAGCGGCGACGGCCGACGTGAAGGTCTTCGGCTACGACATGGATGTGACGAATGCCGTGGCGAACGATCTGAAGGAGCGGATGCGCGCGCTGCCGGGGGTGCGCGACGTGAAGCTCTCGCGCGACGACTTGCGCCCGGAGTACAACGTGGTCTTCGACCGCGAGCGGCTGGCCTACTACGGGATGAACAGTGCAACGGCCTCGCAGGCCGTGCGCAACCGCATCGACGGGCTGGTGGCCTCGAAATACCGCGAGGACGGTGACGAATACGACATTGTGGTCCGCTACGCCGAACCGTTCCGCACGCGGGTGGAGGATGTCGAGAACATCACGCTCTACAACGCTCAGGGGCGTCCCGTGAAGCTCAAGGAGGTGGGACGCGTCGAGGAGGAGTATGCGGCGCCGATGATCGAGCGCGAGAACCGTCAGCGGGTCATCTCCGTCGAGTCGACGCTCGGTGCGGGGGTGGCGCTGGGCGACGTGGTGGCCGAACTCAACCGCCTGATTGCCGGTTACCCGACGCCCGACGGCGTGGATCTCGAGGTGGGCGGTACGGTCGAGGATCAGGGCGATGCCTTCTCGGATCTGCTGACGCTGTTCGTGCTGATCGTCATTCTGGTCTACATCGTCATGGCCACGCAGTTCGAGTCGCTGAAGTTCCCCTTCATCATCATGTTCACCATTCCGTTTGCCTTCACGGGGGTTTTCCTGGCGTTGTGGTTGACCTCGACGCCGCTGTCGCTCATCGCGCTGATCGGTGCGATTATGCTGGTGGGTATCGTGACGAAGAACGGCATCGTGATGGTGGACTACATGAACCTGCTGATCGAACGGGGGTCGGGTGTCTTCGAGGCGGTGATAGCGGGCGGCAAGAGCCGTCTGCGTCCGGTGCTGATGACCTCGTTCACGACGGTGCTGGGCATGCTGCCGCTGGCCATCGGCACGGGAGCCGGTTCGGAGACGTGGCAGCCGATGGGCATTGCGGTGATCGGCGGACTGACCTTCTCGACCATCCTGACGCTCTTCATCGTGCCGGTGCTCTATTCGATTCTGGTCCACCGTTCCCAGCGTCGCGAGCAGCGTCGTTTGGCCCGTCAGGCGACCATGCACCAGGCCGGGAGCCATTGACCGGCCGGCCCCTGCACAAGAACAGACAACAAACAACGAGAACCAACCATACCATGAAAGCCGTATTTTTATCCTATAACCAGGCACTGACGGATCGTGTGCACGCCATTCTTGACGAGCAGGGGATCCGGGGTTTCACGAAGTGGGCCTTGACCCAGGGCCGCGGCTCGGTGGACGGCGAACCCCACTACGGGACGCACGCCTGGCCGTCGATGAATGCCTCGATTCTGGCCATCATCGACGACGAACAGCTCGAACCGCTGATGACGGCCCTGCGCGAACTGGATGCCTCGACCCGGATGCAGGGTTCGCGCGCCTTCTACTGGACCGTCGAGGGGGGCTTCTGAGTTCCACCCGCCGGGGAGCCAAGACCCACCAGCCGGGGAGTCAAGACCCACCAGCCGGATGACAGGCCCCCTCCTGCCGGGATGACGGAAACTCCTTCCGCCGGCACGGCAAGGCTCTCCCGCCGCCATCCAAAGGTTCTCTCTGCCGGCAAGAAAAGGCCCCCGTACGACGCATCGTACGGGGGCCTTTTCGAGTGTCCGGGGCTTATTCCCCCTGTTGAATCTTCAGCGTGAATCCGCCGCCTGGCGCCAGATGGACGGCAAACGGCTCGGCGGTATCGATGCGGATCTCTTCGCGGCGATAGTCCGAGGCCTTGCGGTCGGCATTCACCCCGTCGCGGAAGAGTTCAGCCTGGAGACTGCCGCCCAGGAACGAGAGGTCGATCTTCAGGTCGCGGGGCGTCCAGTCGGTGATGCCGCCGATGTACCACGTTGAGCCCTTGCGGCGTGCGGTGACGATGTATTCGCCGATACGGCCGTCCAGAATCCGGGTTTCATCCCACACGGTGGGGATCCGGGCGATGAACGACGTGCACTCCTCTTCGCGGAGGTAGTTCGTCGGGGAGTCGCAGAGCATGTTGAGCGGGGAGTCCAGCACGACGTAGAGGGCCAGCTGGTGGCAACGCGTGCCCTGACTCATCGGCTCCGTGTAGTTGGGGTGAAAACCCTGGCGCGTGGCGTTGATCATGGCGCCCTGCGTGTAATCCATCGGGCCGGCGGCCTGACGGATGAAGGGGATCGTGGCGTCGTATTTCATCTGGTCGACCTTCGGCGAGCTCCATTTCATCTGCTCCAGACCGTGTACGCCCTCGAAGTTGAGGATGTTGGGCCAGGTCCGGTTCAGTCCGGCGGGTTTGTGGGTTCCGTGCAGGTCGAGGATGAGGTGGTATTTGGCGGCGGTTTCGGCGGCCCGGGAGTTGAAGGCGGTCATCTGCTGGTCGTCGCGGTCCATGAAGTCGACCTTGAACCCCTTGACGCCCATTTCGGCGTAGTGGCGGCACACCTCCTCCATGTCGCGCTGGAAGGCGTGGAATCCGGCCCAGAGAATGATCCCGACGCCCTTCGAATCGGCGTACCGGACGATCTGCCGCAGGTCGATGTCGGGGTTGATCTGCATGAGGTCGGCGCCCTTCCCGGCAGCCCAGCCGTCGTCGAGAATGACGTATTCGATGCCCTGCGAGGCGGCGAAGTCGATGTAGTATTTGTAGGTTTCGGTGTTGATGCCGGCCCGGAAGTCAACGCCGGCAAGGTTCCATGCGTTCCACCAGTCCCAGGCGACCTTTCCGGGGCGGATCCACGACAGGTCGTCGATCTTCGAAGGCTCGGCGAGCAGATAGCTCAGGTTCGAGGCGGCAATTCCGGCATCGTTTCCGATGATGGCGACGCGCCAGGGGAAGGTACGCGGTCCGGGAACATCGGCGATATGGACGGCGCGTTCCAGCACGACGTGTTCGATTCCGTTGTACCCGCCCGGCCGGGTGCGGATCGGACACGGAGCGAACTGTCCGCAGAGGTTGTTTCCGCCGTCCGGATTGCGGAGGTAGAGTCCGGGATAGTCGCGCAGGTCGCTCTCCGTGAGACAGATCTTCACCTGCCGGCCGGCATCCACGACGAGCGGCAGGAAGGCCAGACGTCCGGTTTTGAGTTGCGAGAGCCGTGCGACGGTGTAGGTGTTTTCGAAGGAGTTGAAGTACTGCTTTTCCCAGTCGCCGTCCTCTCCGGCCCGCACGTAGGGCAGCGTGGCCGTGAAGTCCTCGGGGAAGCGATAGGCGACCTCTTCGTTCAGAATGGCGAAGGGTTTCTTCGAACGGTTGACAAAGCGGTAAGCGACGCCGTCGTCGTAGGCGCGGAATTCGACCTCCCAGCCGCCCTTCATGCGGAGCGTGAGGGCGTTGTAGTGGTCGCGGATCGAATCGGCGCGGTAGAAGGGCGAAGCGACCCATTGATCAACCGACGATTGCGACGCCTTGGCAACGCGGGCATCGGGGCCCCAGACCGAGCCGTTGTTCAACCTTAGCGACAGGGGCGAAGGTTCGAGCAGCGTACGACCGTTGAGGCGGATGTCGTAGGAGAGTTCTCCGCCGACGGAGACGGTCGTCTGCAGGGCGCCGTCGGGCGATGCGAGCGTGTAGCGTTTTTGAGCCGGAAGGGCTGCCGTGACGAGCAGGGCGGCGGCAAGCAGCAAAGTTTTTTTCATTCGGGTTTAAACTGTTTTGGGTTTGATTTCGAGTTTGTAAACTTAATAAATAAATACTGTTTCTGCAAGCTCTTTTTCGGAGTTTCGGTCCGATTCCGTGCATCGCGATTTTGCGGGCCGGGCATGCGGTGGTTTGCCCGAAAATGCTTACCTTTGCCGATATGAAGCTCACTTTTCTGGGAACCGGAACCTCACAGGGCGTGCCCGTGATCGGATGCCGCTGCCGGGTCTGCACGTCGCCCGACCGGCGCGATCACCGTCTGCGGACCTCGGCCATGGTCGAGACGCACGGTGTGCGGCTGGTGATCGACGCGGGACCCGATTTCCGCTACCAGATGCTCCGCACGGGGGTGAGCCACCTCGACGGCATCCTGCTTACGCACGAACACAAGGACCATATCGGCGGTCTGGACGACGTGCGGGCCTTCAATTTCGTCGACTATCCGCCGACGATCCATCGGGTCGACATCTACGCCTCGCCGCGGACGCTGGCCTGTGTGCGCAAGGATTTCGACTATGCCTTTGCGCAGGACAAGTACCGCGGCGTCCCCGAGATCGAGCTCCACGAGATCGACGTCACGCGTCCCTTTACGGTGAAGGGGGTGGAGATCGTCCCCGTCTCGGGCCACCACTCCGAACGCTTTACGGTGACGGGCTACCGCATCGGGCCGCTGGCCTACCTGACGGATTTCAAGACGATCGAGGATCGGGAGGTGGAGAAGCTTCGCGGGGTGGATACGCTGGTGGTCAACGCCCTGCGCTTCAAGGAGCACTACTCGCACTTCAACGTGGCCGAGGCGCTGTCGCTGATTCGCCGCGTCGAACCCCGTCGGGCATGGCTCACGCACATGTCCCACGACATCGGGCTGCAGGCCGAGACGGAGCCGAAGCTTCCCGCGGGTGTCCGGATGGCCTGCGATACGCTGGAGGTCGAGATCGAAGATTGAAACACGAAAATACGCTATGAAGACATTGAAAGATCGCGTGATTGTCATCACGGGGGCCTCGTCGGGCATCGGCGAGGCGATGGCCAAGGTATATGCGGCCCAGGGGGCCCGGGTGGTGCTCGGGGCCCGGAGCGAGGACAAACTCCGCCGGCTGGCCGACGAGATCCGCTCGCAGGGCGGAGCGGCGGCCTTCTGTGGCGTCGACGTGACGAAACCCGGGGAGTGCCGGGCGCTGATCGAGACGGCCATCCGGGAGTTCGGGCGGCTGGACGTGCTGATCTGCAACGCCGGCATCTCGATGCGGGCGCTCTTCGACGATGTCGACCTGGAGGTGCTCCACCGCCTGATGGATGTCAACTTCTGGGGCACGGTCAACTGCTGCAAGTACGCCTTGCCCTATCTGCAGGCGACGAAGGGCTCGATTGTCGGCATCTCGTCCGTGGCCGGGCTGCACGGACTGCCGGGGCGTACGGGCTATTCGGCGTCGAAATACGCCATGACGGGCTTTCTGGAGACGCTGCGCATCGAGAATCTGAAAAAGGGGCTCCACGTGATGATCGCCTGCCCGGGCTTCACGGCCTCGAACGTGCGCTTCTCGGCGCTGACGGCCCATGGGGCGCAGCAGGGTGAGACGCCGCGCGACGAGTCGAAGATGATGACGGCCGAAGAGGTGGCCCGCATCGTCGGTCGCGGCATTGTGCGCCGCAAACGGTTGTGTCTGATGGAGATCGAGGGGCGTGCGACGCATTTCGTGAAGAAATTCGCTCCGGCGTTCCTTGACCGGATGTTCTATCTGGTGATGTCGCGCGAGCCGGATTCGCCGCTCAAGTAGCGTAGCGGCCGAAGCCATGCCACAGAGGAGCCTTCTCACCGAGAAGGTCCCTTTTCTGTTGCCTTTTCGCCCGCAGAGATTGTATTTGCTTGCCGGCCGGCCTTTCTGCCCCGACGCCCTTGTCTTCCCGCTTTGGCGCCCATGCCTTCCTTCTCGGGCCTCATGTCCGTCCATTCCGGGAAGCATCTCTTTCCGCCTTGTCATGCTTCTCTTTCCGACTTCCGGAACGAAGGCTTCGGGGTGTTGCGACCTCCGGTCTCCGGATGCGGCGGAGTTTTCCGGCACTGGTGGAACCTTGAAATTGTCCAATCTCCGGACCTGCGCTAGAAGAGCCTCTGGGGCCTTTTTTGAACAAAATCAATATCGCGCTGGACAAAATCAAAGGTTATTTGAGCGGTTTTGAAAATCAATTCTTCAATTCTCGGGGTCTCTCCGGATGCTTATCGGTACTTTTGTATACCGAAAACAACCTGAACACAAAAACCTGAACCATTCATGAGAAAAAACCTCCTCCTGATTCCGGGACTTTTTTCCCTGTTAGTGCTGGGCTCCTGCGGAGCGGGCCCCGATCCCAAACTCGAGAGCGTGAAGCATGCCATCGACGTGGCCCGTTCGCAACTCGAACTTTCGTCGGCGGAGTTCGATTCGCTGCCGGGATTTCCGCGCTCGCTGATGCCGAAATTCAAGGTCGTGGACGCCAAGGACTGGACCAGCGGTTTCTATCCCGGGACGCTGTGGGAAGCCTACCGTCTGACGGGCGACGAACATCTGCGCGCCGAGGCCGAGAAATTCACCGCACGGCTCGAGGGCATACAATATTATAAGGGTACGCACGATCTGGGCTTCATGGTCTTCTGCAGCTACGGACAGCAGCAGCAGACGCTTCACGATGCCCATTCGGCCGAGGTGATTGTCGAGGCGGCCAACAGCCTCATTTCGCGCTGCGACTCGACCGTCGGTCTGATCCGCTCGTGGGACTTCGGCGAGTGGAACTACCCGGTGATCATCGACAACATGATGAATCTCGAGATGCTCTTCTGGGCCTCGAAGCACACGGGCGATCCGAAATACCGCAACGTGGCCGTCCGCCATGCCGACCTCACGATGCAGAACCACTTCCGCGAGGACGGCAGTTCGTACCACGTGGTGAGCTACAACGACGACGGCACGGTCGAGAGCCGCGGTACGTTCCAGGGCTACTCCGATTCGTCGGCCTGGGCCCGCGGCCAGGGGTGGGGCCTCTACGGCTATACGATGTGCTATCGCGAGACGGGCGACACGAAGTATCTGGACCACGCCCGTCGGATCGCCTCGTTCATCATGAACCATCCCCGCACGCCGGCCGACCTGATTCCCTACTGGGACTACGATGCGCCGGACATTCCCGATGCTCCGCGCGATGCTTCGGCCGCGGCGGTGATCGCCTCGGCGCTCTTCGAACTCTCGACGCTGGTTCCCGAGGAGGAGGGGCGCAGCTACTTCGAGCGTGCCGAGCGGATACTGATGAGCCTCTCGTCGGATGCCTACCTGGCCGAGAAGGGGACCAACGGCGGCTTTATCCTCCGCCAC
Organism: Alistipes megaguti; assembly: GCF_900604385.1. NCBI lineage: Bacteria > Pseudomonadati > Bacteroidota > Bacteroidia > Bacteroidales > Rikenellaceae > Alistipes > Alistipes megaguti. Next base: position 2,300,273 of record NZ_LR027382.1, read on the forward strand.
AGCGTCGGCCACCTGCCGGCCCACAGCGAGATCGACACGCCGCTCAACTATGCGGACTACTACTATCTGGAGGCCATCGGCCGCTATCTGTCGCTGCGGGGCGTGTCGCCCCGGGAGCTTTAAAGCGTAAAAACCCTAAAACCAATAACCTATGAAACGAATCTTTACGAAGATCTCGCTGTATGGTCTCGTGATCTCGACGGCCCTTCTGACGGGGTGTCTGGGCGACGAAATCCGGGGCACCGATGACGGCAGCGGTTCGGAGACGACCGATTCGACGATTCCCGGCAACAGCGTGATTGATGCACGCGTTTTCGAGGCGTTGAATCTGGATCTTCCGGAACTGGCCTCCGTGAAGGCCTACTACGAGTCGGATCAGTACTATCTGGCCGCGCAGGCTCTGCTGAACTATTTCCGTACGCGGACGCAGGTCAATGCCAACGTCAACCTGATTGCGCCGTCGATCACGGCCGAGGAGCAGGCCCGGGCCGACTGGGCGCTTCCCGTCACGGGAGATGCGCAGGACGGCTACCGCTTCTGGGTCGACGGCTATGCCGACGGCGACCGTCCCTACTCCTACCAGACGGGCAGCAAACTCGACTGGACCAAACGCGCAACGGCCGAAACCGAGGAGCGCTTCCGCCTGCACCGCCTGCAATGGATGATCCCGCAGGGCAAGGCCTACCGCACGACGCTCGACGAAAACTACGTCACGTCGTGGATGTCGGTCTACGAGAGCTGGCTGGAGACCTTCCCGCTTCCGGCTGGCGACTACGATTTCAATGCCGATCCTTCGAGCCAGCCCGAGGAGGTGCGTGAGGCGCTCTACGCCTGGCGTCCGATCGACGTGTCGTACCGTCTGGCCGATCAGTGCGACCTGATCTACTATTTCATGCAGTCGACCGCCTTCACGCCGCAGATGCTCGCCTCCTACCTGTCGAATCTGGTCGAGCAGGCCGGCCACGTGATGAACCACTACTCGGAGAACGGGGAGGAGCTGGCCCAGGAGTCCTATGCCGTATGGCGGGCCGGTACGATTTTCCCCGAGATGAAGCAGGCGGCCGAGTGGGTCAAGAGCGGTTCGCAGGCGATGAACGACGGCGTCGACATCTCGATTCTCAATCTGCTGGATCTTTCGTACGGCGGATTGTCGAAAGTTTCGGCCGCCTATGCCGCCGGAGACTACCGTCTGGCCCTGCAGGAGCTGCTCAACTACTACCGCACGCGCACCCACGGTCTGAATCCCAACGTGAAGATCGAGAGCGACAAGGCTACGGATACCGAGAAGTCGTGGGCCGACTACGCCTTCCGTGAAAACGGCTACCGCTTCTATGTGAAGAACTATTTCGATGCGTCGGCCGGGTCGAACGTTCCCTATTCCTACCTGAATGCGGAGGGGACGGGCATCGACTGGACGATCTGGCCCACGAAGGAGCAGGAGCACCGCTACCAGCTGCACCGCCACCAGTGGATGATCCTGCAGGGCAAGGCCTACAATGCGACGCACGACGAGCGTTACGTGGCGAACTGGATGGAGGTCTACGGCGACTGGCTGCGTCAGAACCCCAAACCCGACGTGGATCTCGACTATACGGTCTATCCCGAGAATCTGCCTGCGGAGTATCGCAATGCGGGGTGGTCGTGGCGACCGCTGGACGTTGCGGCGCGGGTGATCGACCAGTGCGGGCTGCTGGAGTACTACCAGAATTCGGAGACTGTGACGGCCGAGTGGCTTTCGACCGTGCTCAAGCACCTCGACGAGCAGGTGAACCATATCATGAAGAACTACTCCACGACGTCGAACCATCTGATCACGCAGGCCCAGGCGGTGACCTTCGCGGGCATGCTCTTCCCCGAGCTGAAGAATGCCGCAACGTGGCGGACGAACGGTCCGGGCGTGCTCGGACAGCAGGTTACGGCGCAGTATTTCAACGACGGCTGGCTCAAGGACGGCGACCTTTCGTACCACATTTCGGGCATCGAGGATTTCCGTTCGTCGCTGCTCGTGGCGCAGCTCAACGGCGGTGAGAGCTACTTCCCGTCGAATTTCGTGTCGTCGATGCGCAAGATGACCGATGTGGTGATGAACATGATCTACCCGGACTATTCGGTGCCCAACATGGCCGATACGCGGGCTGCGTCGTGGACCAAGAGCGTGCTGACGCGCAACCTGAAGAACTACATGACGCTCTTCCCCGACAATGCCGAACTGACGTGGCTGGCCACCGAGGGGGCGCAGGGCACGCAGCCCGCGACAAATGTCGTGACGTTCCCCGACGGCGGCTACTACGTGATGCGTACGGGCTGGACGATGCAGGATCTGATGATGGTGCTGCAGAATACGCCGGACGGTCCCTCGGAGCAGTGGCACCGCCAGTCGGACAACAATACGTTCGAACTCTGGGCCAAGGGCCGCAACTTCTTCCCCGATTCGGGAGCGGGCTCTTACGGCGGCAATTCGGAGTCGAATGCCATCCGTTCGCGCTACGCCGCCACGACGGCCCACAATACGCTGACGCTCGACGGCCGGAACGTCTCGAGCGACGGCCGCATGCTCAAGCAGGAGTCGAAATCGACCTCGTCGTACGCCTACGAGGTGCTGGTGCTGGAGAACCCCTCCTACACGGGGCTGACCCACCGGCGCACGATCTTCCTGGTCAACAACAAGTTCTACGTGATCCTCGACGAGGGCTACGGCTCGGCCGAGGGTACGGTCAACCTGAACTTCAACGTGACGCCGGGCGACGATTCGCAGGTGGTGCTCGATTCGTCGGAGAACGGTTTCCACACGGCCTTCGGCGACGGCAACAACCTCTACGTGCGGAGCGCTTCGAACAAGGAGATGACCTTCGCCGAGAAGCAGGGCTTCGTGGCCTACAACGTCGTGACCTCCTCCTACAAGGAGACCGCGCGCAAGGCCTATCAGCTCAACGTGACGAAGAGCGCTTCGGACGAGGCGGTTCGTTACGTGACGGTGCTCTATCCGACGACGGATGCCACGGCCGTGAAGGGCTTCGAGAGCGACCTGGGCGAATGGTCGGCCTCGGGGGCCTCGATCTCGGTCCGTATCGACGGCAAGACCTACAACCTGTCGTATACGCTGTAAACCTAAAACTGCAAAACGAATATGAAATCACTGTTTCGAAATATCTGTCTTGCCGTGCTCGGACTGTTGGGCGCGGCGGCCTTCACGGCCTGCGGAGAGGATGAGACGTCGGACGGCGGTCTGGATCTCTACTATGCGTCGATCGTCGACATCGGTCCTTCGATGCTCTTCAATTCGGATGCGCCGACGTGGTACGGCCCCACGCCGTCGGAGTTTGCCATCACGGCCATCACCCTCAATGATGCGGCGGTCACGAGCGAGAGCTTCACGATCAACTCGACGACGGGTGTGGTCTCGATCACCCATACGGAGAATCTCGAGCCGGGGGTCTACAAACTGACCGTTTCGTGCCTTTCGGGCGGCGTCCGCCATACGTTCAAGGACATCTTCACGGTCCACATGTCGCCGGCCACGCCCGAGGCGCTGGAGCTCAGCTCGCCGACGCTGGAGATTCCCTATGCCGAGCTGGAGACCAGCGAGGCCAAGGTGACGGTGACGCCCGTGGGCGAGTCCGTATCGATCCAGAGCTACAGTCTGGTCCAGCCCGAGGGCGCGGAGTACTTCGCGATCTCGCTGGCCGGTGAGGTGACGCTCAACGCCAACTTCAAGGGCGAGGTGATGCCGGGCAACTACCCGCTGCCGATCACGGTGAAGACCTACGCCGGCGAGATGACCTACGAGGGTCTGCTGACGGGCCGCATCACGAGCGAACCGCTTTCGGTGAGCTATCCCACGTCGTCCGGCCGCATTGAGGCCGGGATGTCCTTCCTCGGCACGACGCCGACGCTGAAGGGTTCGCCCGACGAGGTGGCATGGACCATCCGCCAGATCCGCCCGGGCGAGGGGAGTCCGGAGACGGATCTGATCAAGATCGACCCGGCGACGGGTGTCATTTCGGTCGACGAGGGCAACAACTTGCAGGTCGGTGCGGTCTATACGCTGGACCTGACGGTGACCAACAGCTTCGGGTCGACGGATTTCGACGGCGCCTACACGCTGACGGTTGTCGACTACATAGAACCCATCGACGCCTCGACCTTTGCCTACGATCCCGTTGAGGCGATCCAGGGCGGCGAATTCAAGGCCGAGAAGCGCAGCGGCTTTGTCGGTGACGAGGCGGTCTTCGCCTTCGGAACGCTGCCGGCAGCCGTCGAGGGCCAGTTGACGATTGATCAGGCAACGGGTGCTGTTTCGGCCGCCAAGGGCCATTCGATTCCGCTGGGCGATTATGAGATTCCGGTGGTGGCCTCCAACCTGAAGGGTCAGGCCGAGACCACGCTCCGACTGACCGTGGGCGAGAATCCCTACTACTTCACGACGATCAGCTACGGCAATAATCTGGGTCTGACGCCGGCGGAGAACTACGCCAGCCAGTTCCGCTGCCCGACGTCGGGCGATCTGACGTCGCTGCAGCTCACCCCGACGACCGATGCCAAACCGGGTACGCAGCTGACGTGGTCGATCAAGATCAAGCATCAGTGTAAAGAGACGCTCATCGACTCGCAGACGGGTGTCATCTCGCCCAAGGGCTTCAAGGCCAACAACGGCGGCCTGATTCTGGTGACGGCGACGGCCGGCAAGGGCCAGGTCGGCGAGACCTCGGTGACGGTTCCGGTCTTCTTCTCGTTCATCCAGGCCGTGAGCGGCGTGACGATCCACTATACGCCGTTCGTCTTCCAGGTGAACCCGCGCACGGGCGGCACGTCGGCTGCGCCGACCGTCGAGGGCGTCGATCCGTCGCTCTTTGCGATCGACTACCGTCGTACGTTCAACTATTACAACATTGCCGGTCCGCACACCGACGGACAGCCTTCGGTGGCAGGGTCGCTCATGAACATCGTCTGGAGTTCCTACTACACGAGCATCGGCAGCGCCACGGTCAACATGGGCTCGAAGGATCCCGTCTCCTACTATTCGAACTCGTCGCGGTTGAGCTCGGCGCTGTGCTACGTCGATCCCACGACGAAGGCGCTGGTTGTCAACCCGAACAAGTGGGTCGATGGCAACGGTGTGGCCGCCAACGGAGCGATGATCGGTCAGATGACCTTCGTCACGGACGGCAATTCGGGCAATGTGAGCAACGGTTCGCAGGTCTTCCCGATCTGGATCTGGTTCGACGAGAAATTTTAACCTAACGGAATGAAACCTATGAAACATATATTGAACCGGGCATTCGGGCTGCGGGGGGTATTGACCCTCCTGGCCCTGACGGTGGTCTTCGCGGCCACGGCCCAGAACAAGATAACGGGCAAGGTGACCGACGAGAACAACCAGCCGGCCATCGGAGCCAACGTCGTGGTGAAGGGCACGACGCAGGGCGTCTCGACGGACCTGAAGGGCACCTACACGCTCTCGGTCAAGAAGGGAGCCGTACTGGTCTTCTCCTACCTGGGCTACAAGCAGCAGGAGGTGACCGTGAACACGCAGACGGTCATCGACGTCAAACTCGAACCCGAAACCAACGTGATGGACGAGGTGGTCGTGGTGGGTTACGGCGCCCAGAAGCGCAGCGACCTGACGGGAGCCATCGCCTCGGTCTCGGCCAAGGATGTCGAGGGCTTCAAGTCGGGATCGGTCATGGAGGCGCTGGGCGGCCAGATTGCCGGTGTGCAGATTACGGCGACGGACGGTACGCCGGGTGCGGGCTTCGACATCAAGATCCGCGGTATCGGCTCGGTGAACGGTGAGACGACGCCGCTCTACATCGTCGACGGCTTCCAGGTCGACAACATCGACTACCTCTCGAACTCGGACATCGCCTCGATCGAGGTGCTGAAGGATGCCTCGTCGTCGGCCATCTACGGATCGCGCGCCGCGAACGGCGTGGTGATGGTGACGACCAAGTCGGGCAAGGTGGGACGTCCGGTGGTGACCTACAACGGATCGGCCAGCTACCGCGACATCTCGCGGACGCTCGATCTGCTGACGCCCTACGAGTTCGTGCGGCTGCAGACCGAGGCGTGGCCCGACAAGTTCGGCGACACCTACTACAAGTCGGGCAACGACGACAACGGGGTTCCCTATCGTTACCAGACGCTGGACGACTACATCGGCGTAGCGGGCATCGACTGGCAGGGCGAGACCTTCCAGCCCACGTGGTCGCAGGATCACAATGTCTCGGTGTCGGGCGGTTCGGACAAGACGAAGTATGCCTTCTCGTTCTCGGACTTCCTCGAGAACGGTATCTTCAAGAACAGTGCCTTCAACAAGATCACGGCCAAGATGCGCGTGAACCACAAGATCTCGAAGCTGCTCTCGATCGACGCCACGGTCAACTACGCCTTTACGGACAAGCGCGGTATGGGAACGTCGGGCGACAACGGCCGTTTCAACATGCTGGGTCAGATTCTGCGGGCCCGCCCGACGGGCGGTCTGCGGATGACCGACGAGGAGCTGCTCAATTCGGCGATCGACCCGCTGGAGCTCGAGTCGTCGGAGTCGCTCTCGCAGGTGAACCCCATCAAGCAGGCCGAGTCGGTGACCAACACCAAGAAGGCGGAGATGTGGGGCGGCAACCTGGCGCTGAACTTCAACTTCGGCAAGGGGTGGAGCTTCCGCATGGCCGGATCGTACAACACGACCAACACGCGCAACTACCAGTTCTACTACGACGGATCGAAGGAGGCCTACCGCAACGGCCAGACCCCCTACGGCTCGACGCAGATGACGCGCGACGTGCGCTGGACGAACTTCAACTACCTGACCTACAAATATAAGCAGAAGAACGGCCACGCCTTCGACGTGATGCTGGGTCAGGAGACTTCGTTCCGCGGAACGGAGTATCTGAAGGGACAGGCGACCGACTTTCCGTTCGACAACCTGGGCAACGACAACCTCGGTCTGGGCGCCACGCCGAGCCAGGTGACCTCGTCGCGGTCGGACAACCTGCTGGTGTCGTTCTTCGCGCGCGGCAACTACAGCTACAAGGACCGCTATCTGTTCACGGCGACGATCCGAGCCGACGGTTCGACGGTCTTCTCGAAGAACAACAAGTGGGGTTACTTCCCGTCGTTCTCGGCGGCATGGCGCATCTCGGAGGAGCCCTTCATGAAGAAGCAGGAGGTGATTTCGAACCTCAAGCTGCGAGCCGGCTGGGGCGTCGTGGGTAACGACCGCATCACGAACTACCTCTCGCTGACGCTCTACACGCAGAACAAGTACGGCTACGGCAACAGCCTCATCACGGTGCTCTCGCCCAAGCAGCTGCCCAACGAGGATCTCAAGTGGGAGGCTTCGCAGAGTACGAACATCGGTCTGGATCTGGGTCTGTTCCGCAACCGGCTGAACATCACGGCCGACCTCTTCCTCAAGGATACGAAGGATCTGCTGATGGCGGCCAACAAGGCCTATGTTTCGGGCTTCGGGTCGCAGTGGCAGAACGTGGGCAAGATCCGCAACAAGGGTCTCGAGCTGGCGATCAACTCGACGAACATCGCCTCGAAGAGCGGCTTCCGCTGGACGACGGACTTCAACATCTCGTTCATCCGCAACGAGCTGCGTGCGCTGGCCGACGGCGCCCGGACGATGTACACGGCCGCCAGCTGGAACAGCGACTACACGGGTTACGACTACATGGCGCAGGTGGGTCAGTCGCTGGGTCTGATCTACGGTTATGTCTTCGACGGGGTCTACCAGTCGTCGGATTTCGAGGTGGACGCCGCCACGGGTGAGACGCGCCTGCGTGCGGGCGTGCCCGACATGTCGGAGCACTACACGAGCGGCACGTTCGGCCCCGGCGTGGTGAAGTACAAGGATGTGGACGGCGACGGCAAGATCACGACGAACGACCGCACGGTGATCGGCAACGGTACGCCGAAGTGGTACGGAGGTATCACCAACACCTTCTCCTACAAGGGCATCGACCTGAGCTTCATGTTCCAGTTCAACTACGGCAACGACGTCTACAACGCCACGCGCATGTACGCCTCGCAGACGCAGGACCAGCGTTCGAACATGATGGCCGAGGTGGCCGACCGCTGGACGGCGACCAACGCCTCGAACAGCGTTCCGCGCTGGGACGGCTACGTGAAGAACGAGCTCTACTCGCGCTTTGTCGAGGACGGATCGTTCCTGCGACTGAAGAACCTCACGGTGGGGTACACGCTGCCGCAGCACTGGACGCGGAAGTTCTACGTCTCGAAGCTGCGCATCTACTTCACGGCGCAGAACCTCTTCGTGGTGACGGGCTACTCGGGCTACGATCCGGAGGTGAACATGCGGGCCTCGAACCCGATGACGCCGTCGTTCGACTGGGGCGCCTATCCGCGCAGCAAAGTATATACGATGGGTCTTGACCTGTCCTTCTAAAAAGCAAACGAACTATGAAAAAGATCTTAATATACGGTTTGTCGGCCCTGGGCCTGATGTTTGCGGCGTCGTGCTCCGATCTGCTGGAGGAGGAGTCGTACGTGGAGGTCGGCAAGAACAACTACGTGAACAATGCCGAGGAGGCCGAGACGGTGCTGATGGGTATCTACAAGGATCTGGCCAACGAGTACATGTATTCGTACCATCTGTCGCTGCTGTTCACCATCTCGTCGGACATCGCGCAGTGCGAGGGCAGTGCGACGACGTCGTTCCGCGAGATCCCGACCAATTCGCACAACCCCTCCACGTCGCAGATCATGCAGACGTGGCAGAAACTCTACTCGTCGATCTACGAGGCCAACGACTTCATCGAGACCGTTTCGGCGCGCATGGGTTCGTGGAGCTCGTCCAACCGCGAGCTGGCGACCATCTACCTGGGCGAGGCGCATGCGCTGCGGGCACTGTTCTATTTCGAGCTGGTGCGCTGGTACGGGAACATCGTGCTGATCACCTCGACGGAGCAGTCGAGTCTGCCGGCCACGGAGTACGTGCAGGCCGATCCGAAGGATGTCTACGCCTTCATCGAGTCGGATCTGAAGTATGCGGCCGAGGTTCTGCCGTGGGCCGTCGACGACACGAAACGCTCGTCGAACGCCTACCGCATGTCGAAGGGTGCGGCGCTGGGCCTGCTGGCGAAGGTCTACTGCACGTGGGCCGGCTATCCGGTGCGTGACGAGTCGAAGTGGGCCGAGGCGGCGAAGGTGGCGCGTCAGGTGATCGAGTCGGGCAAGCACCGCCTGATTCCCGACTACAAGACCGTGTGGAGCAACACGTGCAACGGCATCTGGGATGCGGGCGAGAGTCTGATCGAGGTATCGTTCTACTCGCCGACGAGTCTGGACAGCGACCAGACGGCCGGTCGTATCGGCAAGTGGAACGGCGTGGTGGCCGACGCGGTCGAGGGGCAGCGCGGGCGCAATGCCGCCAACTGGAAGGTGGTCTACACCTTCACGCGCGAGTGGGAGACGCACAACGACCCGCGCATGGCGCTGTCGATTGCCGACTACAAGTACGATTCGTCGAAGGGCGACGGCCCCGTCACCTATATTTCGACGGAGACCAACCCGACGGAGGACAATCTCAACAAGCAGCGTCAGCTCTATACGCCGGCCAAGTGGGATACGGAGAAGTATGTCAACTCGGCCAACTACATGGTCAACAACGACAAGTCGTGTATCAACTGGTACATTCTCCGTTATTCGGACGTGCTACTGCTGTTTGCCGAGGCGCTGAACGAGTCGGGCGGATCGATTGTCGATGCGGTGGATGCGGTCAATGCGGTACGTCGGCGCGGTTTCGGGGATTCGGACCACGATCTTTCGTACGGTCTTTCGCGTGAGGCGCTGCGCGAGGCGATCCGCAAGGAGCGTGCCTATGAGCTCTGCTTCGAGGGTCATCGCAAGCAGGATCTGATCCGCTGGGGCATCTACTATCAGACGATCCGCAATACGGCCCAGGAGCTGGTCAACTGGTTCTCGAATGCGAACTACACGGTGGGCCGCTTTACGATCGAGGGCCGCCACGAACTGCTGCCCATCCCGCAGCGGGAGCTGGATCTGATGACGCAGTGCAAGCAGAATCCCGGATGGGGTGAATAGCCCGTCCGTTCAGGAGAAACGGAAAATCCCGGTCGGAATCACTCCGACCGGGATTTTTTTGTGATTTTCGTGCCTGACGGCATCCGGCGAACCCGTTTCCTTCCGGCAGAACCCGTTTCCTTCCGGCAGAACTCGTTTCCCTCCTCCATCCGGCCGGTCTGTTTCCGCCCGGCGTTACCTGTTTCCCTACTGATGCCGGACGCACCTTCTACCTCCTCATCCCGGGCTTCACCGGTTGGCCTCGGGGGCGGCATTGTGGGGCCGGTTTAGAGGCTGGGCGCTGCTTCCCGGGCATGAGAAAAGCCCCGACGTCGGACGGTCGGGGCTTGAGGAGTGCAGGTCGCGGGAGGCGGGATCAGTCGAGCGACTGCTGGGTGAATCCGGCGAGGTTGTAGCTCACGGGAACCGTGCTGCCCGCCACGCGGTAGATGCCGTACTTGAAGTAGTAGCCGGCCTCGTCGTTGCGGCCGATGAGGATCTCGCGGTTGTCGACCAGTTTGCGCGTGCGGCCGTCGCAGCGCATCTCGATGTCGAGCCGGCCCGGGGAGACGATCGTCTCCGCCTCACCGCCGTAGCGCGTCCAGTCGATCTCGACGGTGAACTCCACCCAGCAATCCTTCGGAAACTCCGCGAAGGGCATCTTGCAGGCGATCGTCGAGCACTTGTACTCCGAGCAGACGGGCTGCATGACCTCGGCTTTGGCGGGGTTGGCGTTGCAGCGGTCGTCCTTGTCCGAGAACCAGCGGCGGTCGGAGTTGGCCTTGACGTAGAACCACCCGCCGGAGAATCCGAAGGCCAGCGGGGGATAGCCTCCCTGTTCGACCTTCCAGCCCGTGGGCTCGCCGGCACGCATGACGGGGCGTCCCCGGCGGTCGGTCGAGGCGACGGCGCGATAGACCTTCTCCTTCCTGATGACCGTCGTGTCGCTCATGGCGACGAACTCCCGCACGGGGAGCTTCATGACGCGGCCGTCGGGTGCCGTGACGAGCGTACGGTCGGGCATCCCGTGCCATTGGGCGAAGATCGTCGAGACCTGGCTGTCGAGTTCCGAAGGGATGTAGACGGCGAAGGTGTAGCGCCACGAGGAGCCCTGCGGACAGATTCCCTTGCCGTGGTGGTAGACGGTCTTCATCTTCTGGGCATCGACGTACTCCTCGGGGGGCAGGGCGGCAAAATCGGCCGCCGTAGCGTAGCAGTAGGAGAGTTCCGAGCGCCCCTTCGTCTCGCCCGGGGCATACCCCTTGAGGGTGTTGTCTTCCACGCCGAGCGTGAAACGGAACGAGGGCTTCCCGGCGTAGGGGCGCGAGAAGTCGCGGCACAGCGTCCCCTCCTTGCGGATCCCGACGGCGACCCACTGGCCGTCGATCACCTGCTCCATGCGGGCCGAATCGGCCTGAACGTTGACCCGTTCGGGGATGGACTCCAACTCCGGGGTTTGGGCTGCCGCCGGTGAAGCGGCCAGCAGCAGCCCTGCAATCCAGTGTGTCTTCATGGTCTGATGGTCAGAGTTCGTATCGGAAATCGTAGGTGCGGGCTCCGACGCGCACGGCCACCTGGAAGCGGTCGGCCGTCGAGCTGCGGTCGGGGACGATGGCGATCGACCCGCTCCGCTCCGGGTCTTCGGGCGTGATGACGGTGACCACCCAGAGCTCTTCGCCGGCCGCCTTCTCCATCTCGACGGCATAGGCCGGGCGCTGCTCCTTCTTGCGGTAGGCCGACGATACCCAACCCTCCTCCTGCTGGATGCGGAGGGGTTTGCAGCCCGTGCTCTTGATGCGGATGTTGTTCGCGTCGTCGAACAGCGTGCGGAGCGTTCCGTCCTTGGCGAAGGTGATCTCGCCGGGGCAGAGGTTGAAGTGCACGCCGACGGTCCCGGCCGCCTCGCCGCGGGCCACGTCGACGATCACCAGCAGGCCGTCCTGTGTGGCGAAGAAGGCCCGGCGGTGGGTGAGCCCCTCGTAGGAGGGGTTCTCGGTCACCAGCACGGTCTGCTCGGGCGACGTCTTCCACAGAAGCCGCTTCGAATCGGTGACCTCGAGGTTGCGGTTGTCGAGCGTCAGGGTGTTGTGCACGCGGGTCTGGCGGAACCAGTTGCGCTGGGCCAGCACGGCGCTGTCGCCGCCGTAGACGTAGCTGCCCGAATCGGGGAAGAAGTTGCGTCCGCGGTGCCAGTAGTCGAAGGTGCCGTTGTCGGGTTGGTTGTGCCAGAAGGCCGGGGGGCCGGCCTTGACGACGGTGACGGTGGCCTGCGGATCCCAGCCGGTGCGCAGGACGTAGAATCCCGACTGCGGGAACTCCTGCGAGGTGTAGTCGGGACACGACCCGCGGTTGCCCTCCCAGGCGAACCACTCGAGCTGGCGGTCGTCGGCGAAGACGCGGCTCCAGCTGCGGAACTGCTTGAGCAGCGAGGCCTTGTCGTGGCTCTTCGTGTCGCCGAACATCGGGTTCGAGTAGTCGGGGAAGAGGAGGTTCCACGTCACGGTGGTCATCCGGTGGACGGTCTGCGTATAGCTGGCCGGGAACTCCTCCTCGAAGCCGTTCTGACGGGCCATTCCGAGGGCCTTGAGGAAGATGTCGATGGCGGCGATGTGGTATCCGAAGTCGAGCTCGAACTGCATGCCGTCGGGGTAGACCTGCACGCCGATCTCGCGGTTGAGGATCTCGATGCCGCTGCGGCGCCACTCGGCGGCCTCGCGGAATTCGGGGAAGTAGATGCCGGCAAACAGCATGCGCTGCGCCTCGAAGAGCAGGTGGTTGCCCTGTTTCGAGTAGTTGTGGAGGATGTGGTCGGCATGCTGGCGGTAGGTGCGCAGGAAGAGGTTCAGGAACCGGGGCGTGAAGCGCGGCGACTGGATCGTCAGGGCAAACTCCGTGAGCAGATCCTGCAGCCGGCGTCCGGCCTCCATCGGGCGCCAGGCGAAGCGGATGTTTTCGCGTTCGGCCGCGATCTCCTCCTCGGAGGCGCCGGCGGCCTGCAGCTTCTCGACGCCGTCCAGCGGATTCTTCTTCACCCAGTCGGTATACTGGTCGATCCAGGCATCGATGTAACGGTTGTCATGGGTCACGTAGTAGCACTTGGTCAGCGGGATGAACCAGTAGTGGCGGTGGAGCTGCCAGCGGAGTTCGTTGTCCTTGACAGGCCAGTAGCGCCAGTTGATGTCGTCACCGTAGAAGAACGAGGGCTGGTAACCCTTGTGGGCGTAGAACTTGTGTTCGAGGGCCTCGTCGGCCTGACGCTGTTCGAGCTTGCTGACCCGGATCTTTCCGAGGTCGAGTCCGAACAGGGCGACGGGTTTGCGCGTGCGGTAGTACTTGAGCAGCTCCTTGTCGGCAGCCTCGAAGTTGCCCTTCGAGACGGCCTTCTTCACGGCCTTGAGTTCGGGACGGTCGAGGTCCAGCAGGTCGTAGAGCGACTTTTCGTCGCCGAGGGTCGGGACCTCGCCGGCCAGGGCCGTCGTGCCGATTGCCAGCAGGGTGCACAGCGCCATCAGGATTCGTTTCATGTCGGTTTTTCTGTTTTCGGTTATCGTTGTCTCGTGTTGTTTCAGCTTGTATGGCCGTTATTTCAGTTTGTATCGCCGGCCGTCGATCTTCACCTGCAGGCCGTTGCGGCGTTCGGCGAGTTCGATGCGGTGGCCGTCGGCTTCGGTGACGGGCAGCAGCACGGTGACCATGCGCACCGTCTCTCCGGCCTTTTTCCCGCGGGTGAAGACGTAGGCCGGACGGGGGCTGCGTTCGCGGTAGCGGTACGACACCCAACCCTCCTGCGGCTCCATCCGTTCGGCTCCGAATACCTTCATCAGCAGGTTGTTGCCGTCGTCGTAGCGGGTCGCCACGGTGCCCGTAGCCGCATCGGCCGCGGGATTGCCCTCGGCCAGATTCCAGTGGAGCATCACGCTCCCGGCGGCGGGGCCTTCGGCGCGGTCCTCGATGACGAACAGACGTCGGTCGACGAACCACACCGTGCGACGGTGGGTGAGCCCCTCGTAGGAGGGGTTCTCGACCGTGAGAATGTCGGTCGGACCGGCAGTCTCCCAGCGGAGGCATTTCGAGTCGGTCGCGTCGAGGTTGCGGCCGTCGAGCGTCAGGGTGTTGTGCACGCGGGTCTGGCGGAACCAGGCGCGCTGGTCGTTGACCTCCCGGTCGCCGGCGTAGACGTAGCAGCCCGAATCGGGGAAGAAGTTGCGGCCGCGGTGCCAGAGTTCAAAGGTGCCGTTATCGGGCTGGCAGTGCCAGAAGGCCTGCGGGCCGGCCTTGAGGATCATCACCGTGGACTCCGTGTCCCAGACGTTGCGCAGGACGTAGAATCCCGACGTGCGGAAGGCCCTCGAGAGGTAGTCGGGGCGGGCGCCCTGGCGGCCCCGGGTGGCGCAGTAGCGGATGAAGTCGTTGTCGGGGAAGACCTCGAGCCATTCGGCATAGGAGGCGAGCAGATGGGCCTTGTCCTGTTCGCGGTTGTCGCTGAAGAGCGGGGTGGTGTAGTCGGGGTAGAGGCAGTTGAGGTGGACGTCGATCATCCGCTCGACGGTGGCCAGATACGAAGCAGGGAATTCGCCGCGATAACCGTTGGCGTCCATCATCCGCAGCGCCTTGAAGAAGATGTTGATCGACTCCAGGTGGTAGTGCGGGTCGAGTTCGTACTGCATGCCGTCGTCGTAGACCTGCTTTTCGATCTCGCGGTTGAGGATTCCGACGCCGGTCGAGCGCCAGTGGACGGCATCGCGGAATTCGGGGAAGAAGGCCCCGGCGAAGAGCAGCCGCTGGGCCTGGAACAACAGGTGGTTGCCCGAGGCGGAGAAGTGGCCGAGGATGTGCTGGGCGTGGCGGTGGTAGTTCCGGAGGAACTGCAGCAGGAACTCGCCGTCGAAGGCCTCGGCGGGCAGGAAGTAGAGGAACTGGTGGATCTGGAACTCCAGCCGGTCGCTCACCTCGAGGGGGCGCCAGGCGAAATAGACGTTGTCGACGCGGTTCCAGTCGCCGATCGAGCTTTCGTCGTACGGCCCGAGGGGGTTCTTGCGGATCCAGTCGAGATACTCCGCACACCACTCCTTGGCGTAGCGTTCGTCGCCCGAGAGGCGGTAGGTCTTGCCCATGGGGACCCACCATTTCATGCGATGCAGCTGCCAGCGGAGCTCGTTGTCGCGCACGGGCCAGTACTGCCAGTCGATGTCGTCGCCGTAGAAATAGGAGGGTTGGTAGCCCGTGTGGACGAAGAAACGATGTTCGAGGGCTTCGTCGGCCCAGCGCTGCTCGTCGGGCGAGAGGGTCACCGAGTCGAGGTTGACCTCGGGGCATCGGACTCCCGTGCGCGAACGGTAGTAGGCGAGCAGGGCCCGGGCGGCTTCCGGGTCATTGCCTGCGGCATGGAGGCTGTCGACGCGTTCGAGTCCCGGACGCGTGAGGTCCAACAGCGCAAAGACCGTCGTGTCGGCGGTCCGGTCAGCTTCGGAGGCGGCGCGGGCAACTTCGGCGGCGCGGGCTTCGGCGGTGAGGCTTGTCCCCAGGGCGAACAGTCCCAGCAGCGGAAGGAGCAGTTGACGGTTTTTCATGGGTATGGCAGTTTTCGTGGTTTCGGTTGTCGGGTTTGGGGCCGCGGTCCGGATACCGGAGAGCCGCCCGATGCAAGAACAAAGATACGACAAAATGCAGAGCTCGTTTATCAGAATCTCGCAATCCTCGGCGGAAATTCTGCAAAGCGCTTTCAGTTTTGTGCAATCGGATGCGGAATTTGTCGAATCTGGCCCTGCGGAGCCCCTCGGAGGGGGCTTTTGGGACAAAAGTGAGATCTGATTCTACAAAATCGAAAGGCTTTTGCACACGATTCGGGATTTTGGCAACAAACGCCGCGCCCGCGAAAGCGGGATTCCGTTAACTTTGTATTCGGAAAGATCAGCCTGCGGTCTGCCGCCTGCTGCCGGAATCTGCGTGCTCCGGGATCCGTGCCTGCCATCGCCTGCTGCCGGCATCCGCGTGTTCCCGGGATCCGTGCCTGCCATCGCCTGCTGCCGGCATCCGCGTGTTCCCGGGATCGCCGGGCCCTTGGGCCTCCTCGGTTCCGCGCCGGCTGCCGCGATGCTGATCGACCCGACCAACCGATAACCCGAAACCGCCCATGAACCTCGTGAATCCCGCCCTGTTGACGGCCTCGTTCGCCGCACTGGCCTCCGCGGCCGATGCCACGGCCGCCCCGGCTCCCGAACCCAAACCGGCCCGTGAGGCCGATCGCCGCCCGAATATCATCGTCATCATGACCGACCAGCAGACGGCCGGCGCCCTGTCGTGTGCCGGCAATCCGTGGGTCGAGACCCCGGCGATGGATGCCCTGGCGGCCGACGGCGTGCGCTTCACCCGGGCCTATTGCCCCTATCCGCTGAGCGGCCCCTGCCGCGCCTCGCTCATCACGGGTCGGATGCCCTTCGAGACGGGGGCCACCGACAACGGCGTGCGCCCCTCGGCCGAGGCCCTGCGCGAGGGGATCGGCCATCGCCTCTCGGCCGCGGGCTACGAGTGCCTCTACGCCGGAAAGTGGCACGTTCCGGAGGTCAACCTCCCCGATTCGGGGACAGGCTTCCGCCGCATTGCCCGGATGGGCGACCCGACGTTGGCCGCAGCGTGCGACGAGGCGCTGGCCGGGTATGACGGCCGCCGCCCGCTTCTGCTGGTGGCCTCGCTGCTCAATCCCCACGAGATCTGCGAATACGGCCGCCACGAGACGCTGCAGTATGGCGAACTGGCCCCCTTCGCGACGGAGGAGTGTCCCAATCTGCCGGCCAATTTCCGCCCGTCAACTTATGCGGCCGAGGCGCTGACGCTCGAACGCACGGCCTCGCCGCGCTATCACGATACCTACACCTTCACCGAGGATGACTGGCGCCGCTACCTCTATGCCTACTACCGCTTCGTCGAGCGGGCCGACCGCGAGGTGGGGCGGATCGTCGAGGTGCTGAAGCGCCGCGGACTCTACGACGATGCGGTGATCCTCTTCCTCTCGGATCACGGCGACGGCGTGGCGGCCCACGGCTGGAACCAGAAGTGGAACCTGCAGGAGGAGGTCATCAACGTGCCGCTGATCGTCAAGACGCCGAAGGGGTGCGGACCGCGGGGTGTGGTCAACCGCGAGGCGCTGTCGAACGTCGGGCTGGACCTCTACGCCACGCTTTGCGACTATGCCGGTGTGGAGCTGGATCCCGAACGCTACCGGGGCCGGAGCCTGCGCCCGGTGGCCGAGGGGCGTTCGGCGACGCTCCACGACGGCGTCTTTGTCGAGACGCTGCTCTCGGGGGTCGGCATGCGGGGCTGGAGCCTTGTCGGAGCGCGTTACAAATATGTCCTCTACCAGTGGGGCCGCAACCGCGAGGCGTTGTACGATCTGCAGCAGGATCCGGGCGAGATGGTCAATCTGGCTGTCGACCGGCGCTATGCCGACGAACTGGGCCGCATGCGCAAGGCTCTCTATGAGTGGGGTGTCCGGATCGGCGAACAGCGTCTGATCCGCAACCTGCGCCCCTATGCCGGGGAGTCCGGAACGACGGATTGACCCCGGGCTCCGGCCGCCCGAATTACCCCGATGCCGCCCGACGTTCCCACCGGTTGCCCGAACGGTCCCGCCGATTGCCCGAACTGCTCCGATGCTGCCTGACGTCTTCGCCGGTTGCCCGAATCCCCCGGCCGCCCGGAAAATCCCGCCGGCCATTCCGAAATCGCTCTTACGAACCGAATCCACGAATTCATCACCGTTGACCGGAACCACCTACCTTATGAAAAACCTCGAAACCTTGCGGAGCGGCGCCCGATACGCCGCGCTTCCGCTGACGCTGACGGCCCTGGCGGGTTGCAGCGAGGGGCAGCCCAAGCGCCCCAACATCCTTGTGATGATGACCGACGACCACACGGCCCAGGCCATGAGCTGCTACGGGAGCCTGCTGGTCGAGACCCCGAATCTGGACCGTCTGGCCCGCGAGGGGATGCTCTTCGAGAACTGCTACGTTTCGAACGCCATTTCGGGCCCCTCGCGGGCCTGCATCCTCACGGGCAAGTACAGCCACGTGAACGGCTTCACGGACAATTCGCGCACCTTCGACGGCGACCAACAGACCTTCCCCAAACTGCTGCACGAGGCGGGCTACCAGACGGCGATGATCGGCAAGTGGCACCTCAATTCCGATCCGCAGGGCTTCGACTTCTGGAGCATTCTCGTGGGACAGGGCGAGTACTACGCCCCGCAGTTCATCGAGAATGGTGAGAACCGTGTCGAGAAGGGCTACGTGACGGACATCATCACCGACAAGGCCCTGTCGTTCCTCGAACACCGCGACCCCTCGCGGCCCTTTGCCATGCTCTACTACCACAAGGCGCCGCACCGCAACTGGATGCCGGCACAGCGCCACCTGGGGATCAACGACTCGCGGGTCTATCCCGAGCCCTTCAACCTGCTGGACGACTATGCGGGCCGGGGCCGAGCCGCCCGGGAGCAGGCCATGGAGATCGGGCGCGACATGTGGCCCGAGTGGGATCTGAAGCTGATGACGCCCGTGGAGCTGTCGCGCTCCTACGTGCTTGAAAGTACGGGCGATGCCAACCGGGACGACGTTGCGCGGGCCAACAACTGGCGGAGCAGCGTCATGCAGTACCAGGCGGCCTACAACCGCATGACCGACGAGGAGAAGGCGCGCTGGAACGAGGCCTACGCCCCGCGCATCGCCGAGTATGAACGTCTGCGGAAGACGGCCACGCCCGAGGAGATGACGCGCTGGAAGTACCAGCAGTACATGAAGGACTACTGGGCGGTGATCCAGGCCGTCGACGAGAACGTGGGGCGCCTGCTCGACTACCTCGAAAAGATCGGCGAACTCGACAACACGATCATCGTCTACACCTCGGACGAGGGCTTCTTCCTTGGAGAGCACGGCTGGTTCGACAAGCGCTTCATGTACGAGGAGTGCCAGCGCACGCCGCTGCTGGTGCGCTATCCGCCGATGGTCGGGGCCGGGACGCGGAGCCGGGCGCTGGCCATGAACATCGACCTGGCGCCGACGTTCGTCGATCTGGCGGGGCTGGCGGTGCCGGACGACATGCAGGGACGTTCGCTGCGCGGGGTGCTCGCCTCGGGCGGCGAGGCGCCCGAGGGGTGGCGCACGGGGGTCTACTACCACTATTACGAATACCCGTCGTGGCACTCCGTCAAGCGCCACTACGGCATCCGCACGGCCGACTACAAGCTGATCCACTTCTACAACGACGTCGACGAGTGGGAGATGTACGACCTGAAGCGCGATCCGCACGAGATGCACAGCGTCTACGACGATCCGGCCTATGCCGAGGTGCGCCGTGGGCTCCACGCGCAGCTCGAGGAGCTGCAGCGCGAATGCGGCGACACGGATCCCTGCGAACGCGAATACGAATTTTTCCGGGGCGCCGACCAGCTGAAATAACCGGCCGGACGACCGATTTCATCCGATAACCAGAGCCGGATCCACCGTGGCTTCACGCGGCCGGATCCGGACCCAAAACTGCAACGATATGGACAGACGAGAATTTCTGAAAACTTCGGGATGGACCCTGTTGGGTCTGGCGGCGGTCAATGCGCTGCCGGGCTGCTCGCATCTGGGCGATGCGGAGTCGCTTCCCGACGACGTGAAGGGAGGTTTCCCTTCGCTCCGCGACCTGAAGGTCTTCTGGGGCGACGTACACAACCACTGCAACGTGACCTACGGCCACGGCGATCTGTCGGATGCCCTGGCGGCGGCCGAGCAGCAGCTGGATTTCGTCTCGGTGACGCCCCACGCCATGTGGCCCGACATTCCGGGTGAGAACGACCCGCGGCTGAACTGGGTCATCGGCTACCATACGGCGGCCTTCCGGCGGCTGCGTGCCGGCGGCTACGAGAAGTACCGGCAGATGATCGAGGCGGCCAACCGCCCGGGCAAATTCCTGACGTTCGTCTCCTACGAGTGCCACAGCATGGAGCACGGCGACCACGTGGCGCTGTTCCGCGACTTCGACGTGCCGCTGGTCGAGTGCACGTCGGTGCCCGATCTGAAGGAGCGGCTGCGCGGCTACGCCTGCTACGTGACGCCCCACCACATGGGCTACCAGACGGGATTCCGCGGCTACAACTGGGCGGCCTTCCCGGACAACGATCCGCAGACGCCGTTCGTCGAGATGTTCTCGCGCCACGGCCTGGCCGAGAGCGACACGGGCGACTACGACTACCTGCACGACATGGGGCCGCGCGTCTGGGAGGGTTCGATCCTCTACGGACTGGAGCAGGGCCACAAGTTCGGACTGATGTGCTCGACGGACCAGCATGCCGGCTATCCGGGCAGCTACGGCGACGGCCGCATCGGTGTCTACGCCCCGTCGCTCGACCGCGAGGCGCTGTGGACCGAGATGGGACGGCGCCATGTCTGCGGCGTGACGGGCGACAAGATCAAGATCGACTTCCGCATTAACGGCGGGGTGCCGGGCGACGTCATCCGCGCCTCGCACCGCGAGATCTACCTCAATGTCGAGGCGCAGAACGCCATCGACTACGTCGATCTGATCAAGAATGGGCAGTGCGTGGCGCGGCTCAACGGCCCGTACCGTGCGGCGGCCCCCTCGGACGAGGTGATCCGCACGAAGGTGAAGGTCAACTTCGGCTGGAACCGCGAGGAGGAGTATGTCCACTGGACGGGCCGGCTGTCGCTTGACGGCGGCACGATCGACGATCTGCAGACCTGCTTCCGCGGGGCGGCCTTCACCTCGCCGCAGCCGGGCGAGACGGAGTTCCACACGCGGGTCAACCGCGTCGTGGAGCGCGACGCGCACAACGTGGTGCTGGACCTCTATTCGACGAAGAACCCCAACGTCATGACGCCGGCCATGCAGGGCGTGGTGCTCGACCTGACAGCACCGCGCACGGCGCGCCTCGTGGCGGAGTTCAACGGCCGGCGCTACGAACACACGATCGGCGAACTGCTCGAAGGGGCGCGTGCCCACTTCCTGCGGGGATGGCTTTCGGAGGCGATCCAGTTCGAACGGGCGCAGCCCGAGGCGGCCTTCTGCGTCGGCCACCGCATGGTCGACAAGGAGCCGCAGCGCGATACGGACTACTATTACGTACGGGTTCGCCAGCGCGACGGACAGTGGGGCTGGTCGTCGCCGATCTGGGTGGAGAGAGCTTAGGAGATGGAACGTTATGCCATAGGAATCGACCTGGGCGGTACTTCGGTGAAGTATGCCGTGGTCGCCGCTTCGGGCGGGATTCTCTTCCACGGGGAGCATGCTTCCCGGGCCTCGGATGGGGCCGAAGCGGTACTGGATGCCATCCTGCGTGGCGTTGAGGCCTGCCGGGCCTTCGCCGCACGGGAGGGGCTGACGCTGGAAGGTGTTGGTATCGGGACCCCGGGGGTGGTTTCGGACGATGGCCGCACGGTGCTGGGCGGTGCCGAGAACATCGCGGGGTGGGAGAACCTTCCCCTGGCGGATCGGATCGAGCGGGCGACGGGGCTGCGCTGCGCGGCCTGCAACGACGCCAATGCCATGGCGTGGGGCGAGACGCTCTACGGTGCGGCGCGCGGTGCGACGGACGTGGTCTTCGTGACGGTGGGGACCGGCATCGGCTGCGGCGTGCTCATCGGCGGGCGGCTCTTCCGCGGCTACCGCAACCGCGGCATGGAGATGGGCCACATCACGGTCAAGTGCGACGGCGAACGGTGTGCCTGCGGCGGGGTGGGGTGCCTCGAGCACTATGCCTCGACGGCCGCTCTTGTGGCGCGTTTCCGCGCGCTGAGCGGCGCGTTGCAGGCCGACGGCCGCGAGGTGGTGCGCCGCTACGGGGCGGGCGATCCGGCGGCGGTTCAGGCTCTGGAGGAGCACTGGATGTACCTTTTGCACGGCATCGCCTCGATGATCAACCTCTTCGCACCGCAACGGGTCGTCGTCGGAGGCGGCATATCGGAATCGGGCGAATTCTACTTCGAGCACCTGCGCGAGGGAGTTCGCCGCCAGGTGATGGCCGTCTGCGGCGGGGAGACTGAGATTGTTCCCGCGCAGCTGGGCAACCGGGCCGGAAGCCTCGGCGCCGCGGGGCTGATCCTCGGGGAGGGGGCGCAACGATGAGACGCAGCTACGCCCTGGTGGGGCTGATCATGCTCTTCTGGTTCGTCATTTCGTTCATTACGAACATCATCGGACCGCTGATCCCCGACATCATCGACAACTTCCACCTGCAGCACCTTGCGCTGGCGGGCTTCATCCCGACGTCGTTCTTCGTGGCCTACGGCATCATGTCGATCCCCTCGGGGCTGCTGATCGAACGCTTCAGCCAGAAGACGGTCCTCACGGCGGGCTTTGCGCTGCCGCTTGTCGGGTCGCTGCTCTTTGCCCTCGTGCCGACCTTCCCGGTGCTGCTGGCCTCGTCGTTCACCATCGGACTGGGCATGGCCATGCTGCAGACGACGATCAACCCGCTGACCCGCGTGGCGGGCGGCGAGGAGAACTTCGCCTTCTTTTCGGTCATGGGCCAGCTGGTCTTCGGGGCGGCGTCGTTCGTCAGCCCGCTGGTCTACGCACGGCTGGTCGCACGCCTCACTTCGGGCGAGACGCTCCACGGCCTGACGGGCTGGCTGCAGTCGCTGACTCCGGCCTCGCTGCCGTGGGTTTCGCTCTACTGGCTCTTTGCCGTGATCCTGGTGGCGGTGATCGTCGTGGTGCTGGCGGTCCGCTTCCCGCGGCTGGAGCTGCAGGAGAGCGAACGCAGCGGCGGTCTGCACTCCTACCGGGAGCTGCTGAAGAATCCTCGGGTCTACCTCTTCTTCCTGGGCATGCTCTGCTATACGGCCTCGGAACAGGGCGTGGCCAACTGGATCTCGGAGTTCCTGCGGCAGTACCACGGCCTCGATCCGCAGACGGTCGGCGCCCCGACCGTTGGACGCTTCTGGGGCTACATGTCCGTGGGGTGCCTGGTGGGGCTCTTTGCCCTGAAACTCTGGGATGCACGCGACGTGCTGAAGGTGGCCGGCGTACTGGCCATCGCTTCGCTGTTGGCGGCGCTCTTCGGAAGTGCCGGGGTGGCGCTGGTGGCCTTCCCGGCCGTGGGATTCTCCATTTCGGTGATGTTCTCGATTGTCATGTCGCTGGCGCTGAACTCCGTCGACCGCTACCACGGTTCGTTTGCCGGCATCCTCTGCACGGGTATCGCCGGCGGAGCCCTCGGTCCGCTGATTGTCGGCTGGCTGGGGGATCTGGTGGGGCTGCGCCTGGCGCTGCTGTTCGTCTGCGTGACGATCGCCTATATCGTCGGCATCGCCTTCTGGGCCCGGCCGCTGGTCGACAACAAACGCTGCTCGCTGCGTGAACTTTTCCATAATAAAAAGAACCGATCATGAACCGAATCGTGACGCTGGCCGCCGTGCTGCTGACCGCCGCGGCCGTCCCGACACAACTCCCGGCCGAAACGCGGCATCCGGCCGGTCGACGCCCCGCCTCCGCAGCTCCGTCTGCGGATGGGGAGTGGCTTCCGGCCGAACAGCACCTCGACAAACAGGCGTTGAGGCCCCGCTACCGGCAGTGGATGCAACCCGCCGGCGGAGTCCCCGTGACGCAGAACCCGCCGGCGCTGCTCTGGCCCGCGGGCGGTGACGACGTGACGGGCTACCGGATCGAACTCTCCCCTTCGCCGGAGTTCCCGGCCGCGCAGACCCTCACCAGCGAACAGCCGTGGGCCGTCTGGGCGCTTCACCGCCCGCTCGCGCCGGGCCGCTATTGGTGGCGGGTGACGACCTTCACCCGGAAGGGGGCTCCGCAACGCTCCGCAGCGTGCGAATTTGTCGTTGCGGACTCCGCGCGGCGCTTCGCCACTCCGACGGGCGACGAACTCGTGCAGCGCCTCGCCGCGCAGTCGCATCCGCGCCTCTATGTGACCGTGGACGGCATCGGGGCGCTGCGCCGCCGCTCTGCGACGAATCCCGAGGCGCAGGAGTTCCTCACCCGGGCTCGGCGGCGGATCGACATGGAACCCGTTCCGGTGGCCCCGACGCGGCCGCGCGACACGACGGGCATGAGCCCCTTCCAGAAACGCTCGCTCATCAACTTCATGTACCACAAGTTCGGCGAGGTGGTGACCCAGCCGATCGTCGACTTCTCGCTGGCGTGGCTGCTGACGGGTGACGAGGCGTGGCGTACGGCCGTGGTGCGTCATGCGCGCTACGTGGCCTCGCTGCCGGTCGACAGCGACGCCACGTCGGAGGATTTCAACCGCTCGGCCATCATGTACGGACTGGCCTTCGGCTACGACACGGCCTGCGAACGGATGACCGACGACGAACGGGCCGCCGTGCTGGAGGCGATCCGCGTGCGGGGCGAACGCTTCTACCGGCAGTATGTGCGCGATTTCGAATGCCACTCGATGGACAACCACGTCTGGCAGCATACGTTCCGCAACTTTCTCTTCACGGCCCTTGCCACGCTGGGCGACCTGCCCGAGGCCGAACGGTGGCTGCGCTACTGCTACGAGGTGTGGTGCGGCCGCTTCCCGATCCTGGGGGGCGACGACGGCGGCTGGCACGACGGCAGTAGCTACATGCAGGCCAATCTGGTGACCTTCATCTACGTGCCGTTCGTCCTTTCGCGGCTCACGGGGAGCGACTTCTTTGCGCTGCCGTGGTACCGCAACCTGCCTTCGTTCCTGGCCTACTCCTTCCCGAAGGACTCCTACGCCACGGGGTTCGGCGACGACTATGAGAAGATGACCTCGCCGACACAACTCTACATGGGTTTTGCCGATGCGCTGGCCCGCGAGACGCACAGCCCGCTGGCGCGCTGGTATGCCGACCGGCTGATCGGTGCGGATCCGGCGAACCTCTACCGCTCGAAGGGCTTCATGCTCTACCGCATCCTGACGGACAAACCGCGTGATTGCGTGGCGCCGGAGCCGCCCGTGCGCAATACGTCGCGCTTCTTCCCCGATGCGGGCTTCTCGCTCATGCATACCGATCCGGCCGATGCCGGGGACGATCTGATGGCGGCCTTCTTCGCGCTGCCGTTCGGCTCGACGGGCCACGCCCACGCCGCCCACAACGGCTTCACGATCAACTACGGCGGGCGTCCGCTCTTCGGCGGTACGGGCTACTACTCGAACTTCAACGACCGCCACACGCTGCTGCACTACCGCACGCGGGGCCATAATACGCTGCTCATCGACAGCCTGGCGCAGGTCATCGGCGAGAACGGCTACGGATGGCTGGCGCGCTTTGCCGACACCGAGGCGCTGGCCTACACGCTGGGCGATGCCTCGCACGCCTACGATTCGATCCGCACGCCGTTCTGGATCGACCGCATGGAGAAATCCGGCGTTGCGTATACGCGTGAGAACGGCCTCGGCGATCCCGGCGTGACACGCTTCCGGCGTCACTTCCTCTTCCTGCGTCCCGACGTGATTGTCCTCTACGACGAACTGGCGGCCCGCCAACCCGTCACGTGGACCTGGCTGCTGCACGGCAATAACCGCCTGACGCGCTGCGGAGCTGCGGCCGTCGAGACGTCGAACGGCCGGGCTACCGGACGGATGGACCTCTTTACCGCGGAACCGACGCAGCTGCGCATCACCGACGAGTTCTTCTCGCCGGCCATCAACTGGAAACGCCGTACGGGCCCCGACGGCCGCGTACTGGAGTATGCCCGGCAGTGGCATTCGGAGTTCACCCCCGAGGGGCGGAGCCGCACGCAGCGTTTCCTGGCCATCTTCCGCATCACGCCCGAAGGGGCGCAGCCGCTGGAACTCAAGCGGCGTGCCGACGGAACGATCCGCGTCGGGGAGTGGACCGTCCGGGCCGAACTGGACGGCAGCCGGCCGCCCCGCCTCGAGGTGACCGACCGCCGCGGAAACGGCGTGCGCTACAACACCTCGTCGTCGACCGTTGCCGGCAGCACGCTGATTCTCCGCCCGGGGGCTCCGGCCCGCGAACTGGTCGATACGGTGCCGGCTTCGGTACGCTGACCGCCCGCGTGCGTGGAGATGGGGGTATCCCCGCACGGCTCTCCGGCACGATCCGATGAACGGCCGGCCTTCCGTCCCGTCCCGATTCCCGAAAGACCGATCGGCTCCGCTGCTGAGCCGGTCGGCCTTTTTGTTGCCCGGCCGATACGGCCGGACAACAGCTCCGGGACCGGAAAGCCGGCGCCTGCGCGCCGAAAATAGCCATCCGGGCGACGGCATTTGCGAAAAAAATCGTATCTTTATCTCCTGCAAATTCGGTTACGCTACTACGCCCATGGTTGGATTTCGACATACGTTCTTCACGCTGCTCCTGCTTCTGGCGACCTCACCGCTCTTCGGAGCCATCGAATTCCGAACCCTCTCGGTCAACGACGGCCTCTCGCAGTCGACCGTACTGGCCATCGCACAGGATCCGCTGGGCCGCATCTGGATGGGAACGCAGGACGGTCTGAACTGTTACGACGGCTACTCCTTCCGCGTCTACCGTCCTGTCGAGGGGGATCCACAGAGCCTCGACGACAATGCGATCAGCGCCCTGCTCAGCGAAGGCCGCTATCTCTGGATCGGCACCTCTTCGGGACTTTCGTGTTACGACGCCTCGACGCAGCGTTTCGAGAATTTCCGCCTCGACGGCTACCGCATGCAGGTCTCGGACATTGCCCGGCAGGGGGACGGCAATCTGCTGCTGGCCACCGATCTGGGAATCGTGCTGTTCGACCGCCGGAGCCGCCGGCTTGAGATCCGCACCTACCTGAAGGGGATCAGCGTCCATACGATCTGCCCCTCGCCCGACGGCTTTCTGGTCGGCACCTCCGACGGCGTCTACACCTACTCGTCGACCTACGGCAATGCCATCCGCGTCCTTCCGCAGATGGCCCGCTTCGACGTGGCCAGCATCGTGGCCGCCGACGGCGGCTACTGGGTCGCCACCCACGGCAACGGCCTCTACCGGCTGGATACCCATCTGCAGGTGGTCGAACGCTATTCGGCGGCACGGAATCCGGGACTCGTTTCGGACTATATCCGCGTGCTGCGCCGCGACTCCGAGGGACGTCTCTGGATCGGCACCTTCGACGGACTTTCGATTCTCGATCCCCGCACGGGGCGCTTCGACAAGTATGTCTACACCTCCCGCCCCGGATCGTTGAGCCACAACTCCATCCGGGCGATCTTCATCGACAGCCAGCGCGGCGTGTGGCTCGGCACCTACTACGGCGGTGTGAGCTACTACCATCCGCTGGCCCGGCGCTTCGGGGTGCTGAGCCACGATCCGGCGCGCAATTCGCTGGGTGACAATACGGTGAGCTGCATCGTCGAGGATCTTTCGGCCGAGAGCCTCTGGATCGGCACCAACGACGACGGCGTGAACCGTTACGACCGCCGTACGGGCCGCTTCGAAGAGTTCAACGTGGCCTCGGGATCGCTGCTCTCGAACAACGTCAAGTGCATCCTGCCCGACGGCCCCGACCGCCTCTGGATCGGGACCCATGCCGGCGGACTCACCCGCATGGAGACATCGACCCGGCGCACGCGCCACTATCCGGTCAACGCCTCGATCCCGATCAACAACAGCTGTTACGCCCTGCTCAAGGACGATGACGGGATGCTGTGGGTCGGGACGCTCAACGGCCTGCTGCTGTTCGATCCGGCAACGGGACGCTTCCGGCCCCATCCCTGTGCGGATCTCGAACCCCGGCTGGGGACGCTGCCCGTCACGACGCTCTTCCGCGATTCGCAGCAGCGCGTATGGATCGGCACCCAGGCGGGGCTCTATCGCTGGGATCCGGATCAGCGGCGGGTCATCGCCTGCGATCTGACCACCGCGGAGACGGAATTCGCTCCGCCCCGACTGCAGGAGGTCGTAATCATGAGCGTTACGGAGGATTCGCACCACGATATCTGGATCGGTACCCGGCAGGGGCTCTACCGCTTCCGGTCGAAGATGCCCGGGTTCAGACGCTATGCGGTGGCCGACGGACTCCCCAACGACGTCGTTTACGGCATTCTGGAGGACGAACTTTCGCGTCTGTGGATCTCGACCAACGCCGGACTGGCCTGTTTCGACATTCAGAAGGAGACGTTCCGCAACTACACGCTGCGCGACGGCCTGGCCAACAACCAGTTCAACCCCTATGCCTATTGCCGCAGCCGTGACGGGGCCTTCTGGTTCGGGGGACTGGGCGGCATCACCTGGTTCCGGCCTCACGAACTGGTCGACAACCCCTTTGCCCCCGTGGCCCGGATCACGGATGTCGTGGTGACCGATGCCGAGGGAGACCGCCGCGTGCGGATCGAACGCGATTCGGTGGGTCAGGTCGTGCGGGCGGCCTTTCCGTCGATCCGCAACATCTTCACCATCCAGTTCGTGGCGGTCAATCCGCTGGCCGGCGGGCGCAATACCTTCGCCTACAAACTCGAGGGATTCAATACGCGGTGGTACGAGACCTCGCATCTGGAGGCCAACTACTCGAACCTCAAGCCCGGGCACTACCTCTTCCGGGTGCGCGCGGCCAATAACGACGGCCGCTGGAGCGACGAGGTGGCAACGGTTGCCATCCGCGTGCTGCCGATGTGGTGGCAGACGCTGGCAGCCCGGCTGCTGTGGGTGCTGCTGGCGCTGGGCGCCGTCGGCGGGGTGATTGCCGCCATTGCCGGGCGTATGCGGATGAAGGTGCAGCTGCAGATGGAGCGCCTCGAAAAGGAGTCCATCGAGGAGCTGAGCCAGGAGAAGATCCGCTTCTACATCAACCTTTCGCACGAACTGCGCACGCCGCTGACGCTGATCCTCTCGCCGCTGCAGGAGATCCGCGACCACGGCACGTCGGACAAATACGTCGCTTCGCGTCTGGACTATATCCGCCGCAACAGCCTGAAACTCCTGCACATCGTCAACCAGATGCTGGATTACCGCAAGGCCGAGCTCGGCGTCTTCCGCATGCGGGTGGCGCTTCAGGACGTGGATGCCATCGTGGCGGAGGTCTTCTCGCTGTTCGAGGAGGCGGCCCAGAACCGGGACATGGATTACATCCTCAGTTCGGACCTTAAGGGCGAGGCGCTGCCCGTCGACCGGATGTTCCTCGAGATGATGCTGACGAACCTGCTCTCGAACGCCTTCAAGTTCACGCCCAACGGCGGGATCATCCGTGTGACGCTGCAACGCGGCGAGGGGTGTTTCCGCATCCAGGTGCGCGACAACGGTATCGGCATCACGCGCGAGCAGCAGGCACACGTCTTCGAGCGTTTCTATCAGGGCGACGAATCCTCGTCGGGTTCGGGGATCGGCCTTTCGATCGTCCAACGGATCGTTGAACTCCACCAGGGGAGCGTCACGCTGAACAGCGAACCCGGCCGTTTCACGGAGTTCACCATTACGCTGTCGGACGATCTGGAGAGTTATCCGGTCGAGAAGCGGGCCCGGGAGAACGACATCCGGGGTTCGATCATCCGCGATGCCGGGAAGTCGCTGCCCGAGGCGTGGCTGGGTGACGGCGGGAGCCCGCTTCCGGCGGAGGAGACCGATGCTCAGACGCGCGGGACGATTCTCGTTGCCGAAGCGGATGTCGAGGTGGCGCGCTACGTGGCGGATTATTTCCGCAAGCACTATCGGGTCGTTACGGTGTCGGACGGGAACGAGGCGCTGGAGCAGCTGAAGAGTCTTGAACCCGATCTGATCATTGCCGACCGGATGCTGCCGGGGATCGACGGACTGAAACTCTGTCAGACGGTGAAACAGAACATCCGCACGTGCCATATCCCGGTGGTGATGCTGGCCCCCGAAGGGGGACTCGAGGAGCAGATCACGGGCATCGAGGCCGGAGCGGACAGTTACCTGCCGATGCCGCTGTCGATCACGCTGTTGGCGGCCAAGGTCCAGAACCTGCTGAAGGCCCGTTACCGGATGCGGCACCACTATTCGGACGATACGGAGATCGATCCCGACAAGATCACCTCCAATTCGATGGACGGAGAATTCCTCAAGAAGGCGATCCGCATTGTCGAGGAGAATCTGGACAACGAGGAGTTTTCGTCGAACGATTTCAGCAAGGCCCTGTGTATGAGC
The DNA here is from genome assembly GCF_900604385.1 of Alistipes megaguti. Taxonomy (NCBI): domain Bacteria; kingdom Pseudomonadati; phylum Bacteroidota; class Bacteroidia; order Bacteroidales; family Rikenellaceae; genus Alistipes; species Alistipes megaguti. The sequence goes on from NZ_LR027382.1 coordinate 2,330,383, forward strand.
CGTTCGAACCTTCACCTGAAGATGAAGTCCATTACGGGCGAGTCGGCCACGAAATTCATTCGCAAGATTCGGTTCAACCGGGCCTGCCAGCTGCTGCTGGAGCGTAAATATTCGATTGCGGAGATCAGTTCGATGGTGGGCTTCAATTCGCCGTCGTATTTTGCCACGAGTTTCAAGAAGCATGTCGGGTGTCTGCCGACGGAGTATGTTCGGGCCCGCACGCGCGGCGATCGGGACAAGGAGAGCCGCGACGGACGTGATGGACGCGACGGGCGTGACGGACGTGAAACCGGCCGCTCCGGGCAGGAGAACCGCGAAAACCGGGAGAAATAACTTTTCGGTCCGCGGCTTGCCCGGGGTCGGCGGAGTAATTCCAGTCGGATGGGATCTGCGTTAAAAAAGCCCCCGGCGACAGTCTGTCGCCGGGGGCTTTTCGTTTTCGGGCCGGAGCCTTTCGGGGCGGCCTATTTGAAGAAGATCGAGGAGATCTCCTTGTAGTTGTGGACGCGTTCGATGACGTCGGCAAAGATGTCGGCCACCGACAGCACCGTAAACTTGTGCAGATCCTTGTCGGGGTTGAGCGGAATGGTATCCGTGACGATCACCTCCTCCAGGGCGCTGTCGTTGATGCGCTCGTAGGCGGGACCCGACAGCACGGGGTGGGTGATGGCTGCGCGCACGCTCTTCGCACCGCGCGACATGAGCATGTCGGCGGCCATGCAGATCGTGCCGGCGGTGTCGATCATGTCGTCGACGATCAGGATGTTGCGGCCCTCGACCTCACCGATGGCGGTCATCTTGCCCACGACATTGGCCTTTGCGCGCTCCTTGTGGGAGATGATGATCGGCGTACCGAGGTGTTTGGCATAGGTGTTGGCCCGTTTGGCGCCGCCCATGTCGGGTGCGGCGATCGAGAGGTCCTCGATGTTGAGGCTCTTGATGTAGGGGACGAAGATACCGCTGGCGTAGAGGGCATCCACGGGCACGTCGAAGAATCCCTGGATCTGATCGGCATGGAGATCCATCGTCATGACGCGGTCGACACCGGCGGCCATCAGGAGGTTGGCTACCAGTTTGGCTCCGATCGGCACGCGGGGACGGTCCTTGCGGTCCTGACGGGCCCAGCCGAAGTAGGGCATCACGGCAACGACCTTGTAGGCCGAGGCGCGGCGTGCGGCATCGATCATCATGAGCAGTTCCATGAGGTTGTCCGAGGGCGGGAAGGTCGACTGGATGATGAATACCGTGCAGCCACGGATCGATTCGTTGTAGCAGGGCTGGAATTCGCCGTCGCTGAAGCGCAGGACTTCGACCTGACCGAGAGTCGTGCCGAAGCTGGCGGCTATTTTCTTGGCGAGATACTCCGAACCGCGGCCGGAAAAGATTTTGATTTTGTGGATAGCCATAGGTTACGAGGATTTTGACGATGCAAAGATAGGATAATAGGATGAAAAAATGCGCCGCGGGGGGCGCTATTTTTCAACAAATGTTAAACTTTCAGACAGGAGTCGATGAAATCGAGAATTTCGTCGCGTCCGAGCCCCTGTTCGGAGGAGCTGACCAGCATCGGAGGCAACTCTTCCCACTGTTCGGCGAGTGCCTTTCGGAAACGTTCGATGCTCTTTTCGCGCTGGGTTTTGGAGAGTTTGTCTGCCTTGGTGAAGATGATGCCGAAGGGGACGCCGTTCTGGCCGAGCATCTCGATGAAGCGCAGGTCGATGCGCTGGGGTTCGAGCCGTATGTCGACCAGCACGAAGAGGTAGTGCAGTTTTTCGCAGCGCAGGACGTAATCGGTGATGATGCGCGAGAATTCGCCGCGCTGGAGCTTCGACGTGCGGGCGTAACCGTATCCCGGAAGATCGACCAGATACCACGAGTCGTTGATCCGGAAGTGGTTGATCAGACGCGTTTTGCCGGGTGTTCCGGAGACTTTGGCCAGCCCCTGACGGCCGGTCAGCAGGTTGATCAGCGACGATTTGCCGACGTTGCTGCGTCCGATGAAGGCGATGTCCGGCAGATTGTCCTTGGGGACCTGGGAGATCCGCTCGGAGGAGCATTTGAATTCGGCTTTCGAGATTTGCATCGGTCCGGTTTTTTCGGCAAAGATAGTGTTTGTCACGGGGATCACCAAATTTCGGGTCGCGAACCCTTCGTGAGCAGGCATTTGCCGGGGCATCGGTTCAGACCGCCGTTCTCCGTCTCTCGGCTGCCGTTCTCCGTCTCTCGCCCCGCCGGCGTCAGCGGTGGCGCGGATATTTGTTGTTGAAGCGGTATCCGACGCCCAGCATCAGGAAGTTGGGCATGTGGAAGTCGCGCAGGCTGTAGCCGATGTGGACGAACGAACTGTGGGTGACGGCAACCTTGAGGGTCAGCATCTGGTAGAACGACCTGAGGTCGCCGCCCTTGTGCAGGACGTTGACACCCAATCCGATGCCGATGTTGAAATAGGGCATGACAAACTCGCCGCGGGCCGAAATCCCGAGGGCGATCTGGTGGTCGAATCCCGGATTGACGGTTTCGATCTCGGCCGTCGAACCGAGCTGTTCGATCGAGGAGGCCGCGATGACGTTGGCGCTGCCGTCGTAGACGCCGTCCAGCGAGACGCCGGCGCGGAACTTGTAGCCGAAGTTGTACATCGGCGCAAAGTTGAATCCCACGACTGTGTAGGCATCCGGGGCGGCATATTGCTTGTCACCGACCTCGATTCCCTTGCGGCGCCACGACCCGAAGAGGACCAGATCATAGCTCACGTGGCGCGGGAAGGCGGGACCGAGTGTCCGGGGAGTGGTTTCTGGCGAGAGGCGTCCGAAATTACAGGTCAGTCCGATGCGTCCGCCGAGCGAATTCAGCCCGGCGTTCGGGTATTTGGTGTTTCCGTTGGAGAAGTGGGTGAGGGCCACGCCGGCCGTGAGGTCTACCTCGCGCAGGACGCGCCAGCGGAGCAGCAGATCGACGTTGAGGTAGGCGTTGATCTTCGACCCCATCATCTTGTTGTTGGGGTTTGTGTTGAGATCGTAGGGTTGCCAGCCGAACGAGAGACCGAAGTTCCACTCGTAGTCGAAGGTCAGCCGCGGAGCCAGCCGTGCGATGCGGGCCCCCTGGAAGAGGTACAGGGCCACGGGATTGCCCAGTTCATCGGGGCGCTGGAAGTCGTAGTAGGCCACGCCGAGACCCTGATAGGCGCCGCCGTAGATGCGGTCGGGGGTCGACCCGGGGCGGAACTGGAACGCATAGCGGAGGTGTCCCGAGAGGGCGAGGTCAATGGGGAGTCCGGCGTTGTTTTCACCCCGCAGGAAGGGGTTGGTCGGGGAGATGTACTCGGGGCGGAATTCGGCTCCGAGACGGTGCATGAAACGGCGTCCGGAGGTATTGTCATCGGCAAAAGTCTTTTGACCGAGGTTCCGACGCTCCGCACCGAAACGGTTTGTCGAGGTGTTTCCGAAGCGCAGCGGGCTGTTTTTGCCGGTTTGGTTGCCGGTCTGGAGTCCGGTTTGTCCGTTCGGAGCGGTGCTGCCGCCTTCGGCCCGGCCGGCCCGGTATCCGGCTTCATAACCGGCTTGATATCCTGCTTCGTAGGCGTTTTGGCATCCCTTGAGTGAATCGCACTCCGTGCCGGGATTTTGTCCCCGGGCGAAGCCCGCACCGCATGCGATCACTCCGGTCAGGAGCAACAGGATTCGGCGTCGGAGGGATCGGTTCATGGCAGGTCGGATGCGTTTTTTGTCGTCGAAGATACGAATTTTTTCTCCATTCCGGCTCTGCGGGGAATGTAAAAATGAAAAAGACCCTGTTTCCGATTGAAAGCAGGGCCTTGGTTTTTTGCGTTTTGTGTGTCCGGGGCTTTTCCCGAGGGCCGGGGCGGCCGGTTTGTCTTCCGGGGAGGCACTTGGTCTTTTCCCCGTTCCGCGTCCGGGATTTTTCCCCAAGGGTTGGAGCGGCCGGTTTGTTGCTTTCGGAAGGCTTGGAGGCTCCTTTAGTCTTTTTTGATCTCCTTCGGTTGCGGTCTCTCTCGATCTCCAGAATTCTCTCCCGGCTCTCTCCCGGCTCTCTCCCGTGGCCTCTCCAGCTCTCTCCCGTGGTCTCTCCCGGCTCTCTCTCCCGTGGTCTCTCCCGGCTCTCTCCCGGCTCTCTCCCGTGGCCTCTCCGGCTCTCTTCCGTGGCCTCTCCGGCTCTCTCTTGCCTGGTCTCCGCAGCCCCCCCTCAGGCCCACCTCTTGCGGGCCCCGGGTCAGTAGCCCAGGATGCGGAGCATCGAACGGTAGGACTGCTCCTTGGCGAACAGACGCGTGTAGTACTCGTTGTTGGACTTGTCGCGGTCGATGACGATGTGCTTCGGGGCGGGGATCAGGCAGTGCTGGATGCCGCCGAAACCGCCGAGCGACTCCTGGTAGGCTCCCGTATGGAAGAAGCCGATGTATTGGGTGTTGCCGGGTTCGAGTTTCGGGAGGAAGATGGCGTTCGAGTGGCACTCGGAGTTGTAGAAGTCCTCGCTGTCGCAGGTCAGACCGCCGAGCAGCACGCGCTGGTACTCCTTGTCCCAGTTGTTGATGGCCAGCATGATATAGCGCTGGTTGATACCCCAGGTGTCGGGCAGCGTGGTGATGAACGACGAGTCGATCATGTACCAGTTTTCACGGTCGTTCTGCTGCTTCTGGTTGACGATCGAGTAGAGGGCGGCGCCGCTTTCGCCGACGGTGAAGGATCCGAATTCGGTAAAGATGTTCGGCTCCTCGATTCCGTTTCGCTGACAGATGTTCTTGATCTGGGCGACGATCTCCTCGGTGAGGTATTCGTAGTCGTATTCGAAGTTGAGCGAGTTCTTGATCGGGAAACCTCCGCCGATGTTCAGACTGTCCAGTTCGGGGCAGATGGTCTTCAGTTCGCAGTAGACGTTCATGCACTTCGACAGCTCGTTCCAGTAGTAGGCCGTGTCCTTGATGCCCGTATTGATGAAGAAGTGGAGCATCTTGAGCTGGAATTTCTTGCTGTTCTTGAGTTTCGACTTGTAGAACGCGACGATGTCGTTGTATCGGATACCGAGTCGCGAGGTGTAGAAGTCGAACTTGGGCTCCTCCTCGCAGGCGATGCGGATGCCGACCTTGCATTTTTTGGTGAAGGCATCCTCGAAGAGGTCGAGCTCCTCCTTGTTGTCCAGCACGGGGATGGTGTTCGTGAATCCGTCGTTGACCAGCTGGGCAATGTTTTCGACATACTGCGGGCGTTTGAAGCCGTTGCAGATGATGTAGCGGTCCTTGTCGATGATTCCGCTGTCGTAGAGGGCGTTGATGATGTGGATGTCGTATGCCGAGGAGGTTTCCAGGTGGATGTCGTTCTTCATGGCCTCTTCGAGCACGAAGGAGAAGTGGCTCGACTTGGTGCAGTAGCAGTAGTTGTAGGAGCCCTTGTAGTCGACCTTTGCCATGGCCACGTTGAACATGCGTTTGGCGCGGTTGATCTGCTGGGAGATCTTCGGCAGGTAGGTGATCTTGAGCGGGGTTCCGTACTGTTTGATGATCTCCATGAGGGGGATGTCGTGGAAATTGAGCTCGTTGTCCTCGACGGAGAACTCATCCTGCGGGAAATCGAACGACTGTTCGATCAGGTCGATGTACTTGTCTTTCATGGTCGGTTCAGGGGCTTTTCGACAATCCGGCTCGGCTACATGGCGAAAATATGGCGGAAGTAGCTCGATTGGATTTTCCAAAATTTCGGGATGCAAAGTAGGTGAATATTTTTCTTTTAACCAACACTTTGTCCGAATATTTTGAAAAACCGGGTCATATTTTGCTTTTTTCTCTGAAAAAGGGTATTTTTGGAGCCGGATTCAAAGCTGCATTCGATCGTGTTGATAGCTGTTCTCACACAATATCTGGAGTCGCACAAGCGGCTCGTCATACCTCAGCTCGGGGCGTTCATCGTCAAGGAGCCGGGGCAAAGCATCCTGTTTTCGGAGCTGCTCAAGCGGGACGACGGTGTGCTGCGGGGCCTGCTGCGCGAGCAGGGGATGGGTGATCTGGAGGCTGCCGGGGAGATCGACCGGCTGGTTTTCGAGGTTCGCCACGCCGTGGAGCATGGCGAGGAGTACCGGCTCGAGGGGTTCGGAACCCTGAAGCCCGGTCCCAACGGAACGATCGCCTTCCATTACGAGCCGCGCCCTGCCGAATCACCGGCTGTCGGTTCGGCGCCGGCTGCGGCCGCAGCGGAGCCTGCCGGATCGGCGTCCGAGGCTTCGGGACGTGAAACCCCGGCTGACGGACGCAAGACGCCTCATGCTGCGCATGTCCATCCCGAACGGGTGGCCGAGGCGGTGCGCACGGCCTTTACCGAACCGCATGTGTCGCGTTCGGCGAAGATGAATCCCGATCCGTCGGTGCGGGGTCTGCGCTACGGCAAGCCGCCGAAGAATACCGATGCCTACACCTATGTCGACCGGCCGCCGCGTCGGCGGGCCGACTGGTTCATCTGGATCGGGGTCGTTGTGGCGGTATTGGCGTTGGGGGCCATTGCCTTCGGGCTTTGGAACGATGCGCGCGAGAAGCAGGCGGAGACCGAAGTGATCGAACTGCCGGTCGTCTCGACCGACGAGGCGCCGCAGGCCGCTGCCGGGGCTGAATAAACTCCGTGCGGGGGGGGGTGGAAAATCCGACTTGATTCGGATGTTTTTGACAGATTGAATATCCCGAACAGACTGAAAAATGACAGAAATAACCACCGTAAAACAACGCTTCGGCATCATTGGCACCTCGCCCCTGCTGGACAGGGCGCTGGAGGTGGCGCTGCGTGTTGCGCCGACCGATCTGACGGTTCTGGTCACCGGAGAGAGCGGCGTGGGCAAGGAGTTCTTTCCGCAGGTGATCCACGCCTACTCTGCGCGCAAACACAATAAATATATCGCCGTCAACTGCGCGGCCATCCCCGAAGGGACGATCGACTCCGAGCTCTTCGGGCATGAAAAGGGGGCCTTCACCGGGGCCGTCGAGGCGCGTAAGGGGTACTTCGAGGAGGCCGACGGCGGGACGATCTTCCTGGACGAGGTGGCCGAACTTCCGCACTCGACCCAGGCGCGTCTGCTGCGCGTGCTGCAGACGGGTGAATTCATCCGCGTGGGGTCGTCGAAGGTTCAGAAGACCAACGTGCGGGTGGTGGCGGCCACGAATGTCAACCTTCCGGAGGCCATCTCCGCGGGACGTTTCCGCGAGGACCTCTACTACCGCCTGGCGACGGTTCCCATCACGGTTCCGGCGCTGCGCGAACGTCCGGACGACATTCCGCTGCTGTTCCGCAAGTTTGCGGCCGACGTGGCCGTGCAGTACCGCATGCCGGCCGTGACGCTCGACGATGCGGCACGCGATATGCTGAAGAGCTACTACTGGCGGGGCAATATCCGCCAGCTGAAGAACGTCGCCGAGCAGATTTCGGCCATCGAACAGGTGCGGGTCATCACCCCCGAGGTGCTGGTCAAATACCTGCCGCCGCAGGAGGGGACCTCGACCATGGCGGCGGCCGGCGCCCCGCGCATGGACGATCAGACGATGTCCACCGAACGCGAACTGCTCTACAAGGTGCTCTTTGATCTGCGGGCCGACATCAACGACCTGAAGCGCATGATGGCCGAACTGCTCCGCAACGGCGGAGTGGCGGCTTCGGAACCGGTCCACGATATCCGGGCGCTGCTTCCGACCACGACCCAGGGGCGTTATGTTCCGGCGGTGCAGACCCCGGGAGCCTACGGCCATCAGGCGGCGCCGGGCTATGGACCCACGGCAGGCCAGCCCTGCGGCCCGTCGGTGGGGGTGGCCGACGTGCAACCTTCGACGCCGATCTATGCCGAGAGCGAGGAGGTGACCGACGAACCGCCCCGCGAGAAGACCAAGGCCGACATGCAGCGCGAGCAGATCATCCGCGCCCTGAAGCACAACAACGGACGCCGTCGCGAAGCCGCTGCGGAGTTGTTCATGTCCGAACGGACGCTGTATCGTAAAATCAAGGAGTTGGGCATCGAGGATGTCTGACCGCCAAATACCGCGAAATGAAACTGAAACACAGAAATCTGAAACTCTTCCTGGCGACCGCGGGCGTGTGCCTGCTGACGGCGTGCGGCGTGTCGATCAAATATTCGTTGTCGGGCGCCTCGATTCCGCCCGATGCGAAGACCTTCTCGGTGGCCTACTTCCCGAACAACGCCACGATGGTCTCGCCGATCCTGAGCTCGACGCTCACCGACGCGCTGGTCGACATGTTCTCGCGGCGGACGCGGCTCATGCAGGTCGACGAGGGGGGTGACTTTGCCTTCGAGGGTGAGATCACGAACTATACCTCGACCACCTCGTCGGTCTCGAGCGACGACTACGCGCTGTTGAACCGCCTGACGATCACCGTCAAGGTGCGCTTCACGAATGCCCTTGACGAGAAGGCGTCGTGGAACCGCACCTTCTCGGCCTACGAGGATTACGAATCGACGCAGCTGCTGACCGAGGTCGAGGGAACGCTCATTCCCGAGATTGTCGACAAGATCGTAACCGACATCTTCCAGGCTTCGGCCTCCAACTGGTAACCGGGATGGCGGATCTGAAGCAATATCTCATCGAAGCGGCCGCGGCGCAGGGCGGACTGGATGCCGCCGTGGCGGCCGTGCCGTGGTTCATGCCGTTGCGGGTGCTGCGCGCTGCGGAGCGGGGCGGGATGGACCCGCGGGTGGAGCTGATGGCGCCGTGGCGTGCGGAGAGTTCGCTGTGCGGCGAGCGGGTGGATGCCGGGGCGCTGCTCCGACGCACCTCGGAGGAGATCATAGACACGTTCCTTCAGGAGCGGGATCTGCGTATCGTGGCGCGAGACGACGAACCCGAGGTGGAGGTGCGTCTGCAGCCCGATCTGGACGATGACGACGAGGTTGTCAGCGAGGAACTTGCCGAAATTTATCTTTCGCAGGGGCTTCGGGAGCGGGCCGCAGCGATTTATCGCAAATTAAGTTTGCTAAATCCCGAAAAAAGTGTTTACTTTGCCGAGTTAATTCGCAAAACGCAGAACAATAATTAAAATTTGATGATATGTTATACACGATTTGCATTGCGCTGATCCTCATTGCGAGTGTTCTGGTTATTCTCGCGGTATTGGTGCAGAACCCCAAGAGCGGTATGGCCGCCAACTTCGGAGCCTCGAACCAGGTGATGGGTGTCCGTGAGACGACGCACTTCCTGGAGAAGTTCACCTGGGCGATGGCCATTGCCATTGTGGTGCTGAGTCTGGTAGCCACGCTGGCCATGGACAGCACGAAGGTTGCCGAGAGCAACTCGGAGATTGCCAAGGATGCCAAGGCTCTTCAGGAGCGGGTACTTGAGACGGAGGCTCCGGCCGCAATGCCGCAGGCCGAGATCCCGGCCGCCGAGTCGACGACGGAGGCGCCTGCCGAGACGCCTGCCGCCCAGCCTTCCAAGTAGTCCGGGCCGACGGGGGGGGGAATGAACGCCGAATCGAGAACCTCCGATTAAGAATTGTGTACGAACGGGACCTGAAACCCTGAAAAACTGGGGCTGAAATCCCTGAAAAACCGGGGCCAGAAATCCCGAAAAGGAAAATCTGAAAAGATCGTGGTGAAAACCGCGATCTTTTTTTGTTCGAATAATCCGATAAATACCGATTTTTCGTGTAGGCATTGCCGCGCCATTTATTATCTTTGTACTCAATTACTGCTCAAAACATAATCCTGATGAACTTGAACTTCTTGAAACTGGCCCCGGTGTTGCTGCTTTTTGCGGGTTGCGCCGGAAACGGGGGCTCTTCGACAACGGTAGCCCCCTACCTGAATGAGAACCTCCCGCTGGAAGAGCGGATCGAAGACGCTCTTTCCCGCATGACTCTCGAAGAGAAGGTGGCCGTGCTGCACGCACAGTCGAAATTCTCGTCGGCGGGAGTGCCGCGACTCGGCATTCCTGAACTCTGGTGTACGGACGGCCCCCACGGAATCCGCCCCGAGGTGCTGTGGGACGAATGGGACCAGGCCCGCTGGACGAATGACTCCTGTACGGCATTTCCGGCCCTGACGTGCCTGGCCGCGACGTGGAATCCCCGCATGGCGGCCCTCTACGGCCGTTCGATCGGAGAGGAGGCCCGCTACCGCGAAAAGGATGTGCTGCTGGGTCCCGGCGTGAACATCTACCGCACCCCCTTGAATGGTCGTAATTTCGAGTATATGGGCGAAGATCCCTACCTGGCCTCGCGGATGGTGGTTCCCTATGTCCGCGAGGTGCAGAAGAACGGCGTGGCGGCCTGCGTGAAACACTTTGCGCTCAACAATCAGGAGACGCGCCGCTTCTCGGTGAATGTGGTTGTGGACGACCGGGCGCTTCGCGAGATCTACCTTCCGGCCTTTGAGGCGGCCGTCAGGCAGGGCGGAGCCTGGTCGGTGATGGGTGCCTATAACAAATACCGGGGGGAGCACTGCTGCCACAACCGGTACCTGCTCAACGACATTCTGAAAGGTGAGTGGGACTTCGACGGAGCGGTGATCTCCGACTGGGGCGGAGTCCACGACACGAAACAGTCGGCCGAGAACGGACTGGACCTCGAGTTCGGCACCGGAACCGACGGACTGCGGGCCGGAACGCGCAACGCCTACGACAACTACCATTTGGCATTCCCTTACCTGGAGATGCTGCGCCGGGGCGAGGCCGATCTGGCGATGCTGGATGACAAGGTGCGCCGGGTGCTGCGGCTGAACTTCCGCACGGCGATGAATACGCACAAGCCCTTCGGGTCGTTGAACTCTCCGGAGCATCTGGCCGCGGCCCGGCGGATTGCCGGCGAGGGCATGGTGCTGCTGAAGAACGACGGCGGGGAGCTTCCGCTGGATTCCGTGGCGGTGAAGCGGCTGCTGGTCGTCGGGGAGAACGCCGTGAAGATGATGACCGTCGGCGGGGGCTCCTCGTCGCTGAAGGTGCGCCACGAATATACGCCGATGGAGGGGATCCTCGAGGCGGTGGGCGATCGCTGTGAGGTGACCTTCGAACGCGGATACGTGGGTGATCCGACGGGTTCCTACAACGGCGTCGAGACGGGACAGGACCTCTCCGAAACGCGCAGCGAGGAGCAGTTGATTGCCGATGCCGTTGAGGCGGCAAAGCGGGCCGATGCGGTGATCTTCGTGGGCGGACTGAACAAGAGCGACTATCAGGACTGCGAGAGCACCGACCGTCGGCACTACGGGCTGCCCTACGCGCAGGATCGGGTGATTGAGGCCCTTGCGGCGGCCAATCCCCATCTGACCGTCGTGCTGGTTTCGGGCAATGCCGTGGCCATGCCGTGGCTGGATCGGGTTCCGGCGGTTCTGGAGGCCTGGTTCTCGGGTTCGGAAACGGGACATGCGCTGGCCGACGTGCTCTTCGGACGGGTGAATCCGTCGGGCAAGCTTCCCTTCACCTTCCCCGTCCGGCTGGAGGACAATGCGGCGCATGCCATGGGCGAATTCCCGGGCGGCGATTCGGTCCGCTACAACGAGAGCATTCTGGTCGGTTACCGCTGGCACGATACGAAGGCGATCCGTCCGCTGTTTGCCTTCGGCCACGGCCTGAGCTATACGACCTTCGAGATCGGCAACGTGAAGGCCGACCGTACGACGCTGACGTCGAAGGGCGTATTGCACGTGACGGCCGATGTGACCAATACGGGCGATCGGGCGGGCGCCGAGGTGGTCCAGCTCTATATCGGAGACGAGGAGTCGTCGCTGCCGCGCCCCGTGAAGGAGCTGAAGGGCTTCGAGAAGGTGCAGCTGGCCCCGGGCGAGACGCGGACCGTTACGTTTGAAATTGCCCCCGAGGCGCTGCGTTACTACGACGACACGAAGGGACAGTGGGTGGCTGAACCGGGACGCTTCACGGCCTATGTGGGGGCCGCCTCGGATGATATCCGCGGCCAGGTGGAGTTTACGCTCGAGTAACCCTTTGCGGCTTTTGGCCGCAGAAACAGCGGGCCCCACAATCCGATCGGATTTGCGGGGCCCGCGTCTTTGTTGCGGAGCACCGAACGGGAGGGAAGTCCTCCCGCCCGCCTGCCCGAATGGGCTCAGAAGGTGTGCACGATGAAGGGCTTGCGGCCGATTTCGGCGGCGAACTGCGGGAATCCGCTTCGGTACATCTGTCCGGTCTGCAGCAGATGAACCTCTTCGGCCCCCATGATCAGGTAGAAATCGAGGAACGATTTCAGGAAGACCTGACTCTCGCCCGGATAATTCATGTGGGCCACCTCCCCGGGGATGACGTAGGTCCGGGGCAGCTGCCGGACGCGGTTGAGGAACGTGATGCTGTCGGAGGTCACCAGAATGCGGTGGGATTGGGGCACGCGGCCGATCAGCTCCGCGAGTTTGTCCAGACACTTTTCGATGAGTCTCTCCCGTTCGGGTTCTTCCAACACCGGGAAGGGCCCCTCCTTGAAGTCGCCCAGCAGCTGTTGGAACCGGAGCGTGAAGGAGACGTAGGGGCCGTTCAGCTGTCGGCGATTCTCGTCAATGGCCTGCTGCAGCAGCGGCGAGGGTTTGAAGAGCTCTTCGTAGGCCTGGCTCCACAATGCGTTGTGGAGTCTCGTGTTCGAATAGATGTGGTAGTGGGTGTGCGTGTCGAATCGCAGCTGCCGGTCCAGCCAGAGGGCATCCCAGAGGGTCTCGCCGGGAATTCCGAACGTATAGATTGCCAGCGGCTGTGCGTAGGGCGTTTCGTAGATGATCTGCCGGGGGTCGATCCGCCAGTCGTAGCGGGCGGGCTCCAGAAACAGCCGCAGGTCGAACGGATAGCACCAGTTGATGCGAAACGGAATCTGCCGTCGCTTGCACAGCACGTAGAGTCCCAGACAGCCACGGATACGGTCGGCCAGTCCGCCGTGCTGCATGCGGCCGTCGATCATCATGATTGCCCGGTGCTGTTCCGCATCGAGCGGCCGGTCGGTTTGCCGATAGAGGGGGGCGACCACCTCCGTATCGTGTCTTTCGTGAAAAGATTTTTGCCGGATGAGGCTGAAAAGTCCGGGTCGCGATTTCATCTTTTTCCGCATCTTGAGGGTGCTTATCGGTTCCGGTACATCTCGTCGTAATACTTCTCGTACTCGCCCGAGGTGATGTTGTCCATCCAGGCCTGGTTGTCCAGATACCAGCGCACGGTCTTCTCGATCCCCTCCTCGAACTGCAGCGAGGGTTCCCAGCCCAGTTCGCGCTGCAGCTTCGACGAATCGATCGCATAGCGCATGTCGTGGCCGGGACGGTCCGTTACGAAGGTGATCAGATCCATGTCCTCGTCTTCGCGGCGGCCCAGCAGACGATCGACCGTCCGGATGACGACCCGGATCAGGTCGATGTTCTTCCACTCGTTGAAACCGCCGATGTTGTATGTCTCGGCCACGCGTCCGCGATGGAAGATCAGGTCGATGGCGCGGGCGTGGTCCTCGACGTACAACCAGTCGCGGACGTTTTCGCCCCGTCCGTAGACGGGCAGCGGCCGGCGGTGACGGATGTTGTTGATGAAGAGCGGAATCAGCTTTTCGGGAAACTGATAGGGGCCGTAGTTGTTCGAGCAGTTGGTCACCAGGGTCGGCATGCCGTAGGTGTCGTGATAGGCCCGGACGAAGTGGTCGCTCGAGGCTTTGGAGGCTGAATAGGGGCTGTGCGGGTTGTACTTCGTCGTCTCGCGGAAGAACTCCTCGCCGTAGGCCAGGTGGTGCTCCGAGGAGGAGGCCGTGGTTGAGAACGGCGGCTCAATCCCCTCGGGGTGGGTCAGCTCCAGCGCCCCGTAGACCTCGTCCGTGGAGATGTGGTAGAAGAGTTTGCCCTCGAATCGCTCGGGACGCGACTCCCACCAGCGGCGGGCCGCCTCGAGCAGCGAGAGGGTTCCCAGGACGTTGGTCCGTGCAAAGGTGAACGGGTCGCGGATCGAACGGTCGACATGGCTTTCGGCGGCCAGATGGATGATTCCGTCGACCTCGCAGCGGCGCATCAGCTCGCTGACAGCCTCGAAGTCGCAGATGTCGCCGCGGACGAAGGTGTAGTTCGGCCGCTGTTCGATGTCCCGCAGATTGGCCAGATTGCCGGCATAGGTCAGCTTGTCGAGGTTGATGATGCGGTAGTCGGGGTATTTCGTGACCAGCAGCCGGACGACGTGCGAGCCGATGAATCCGGCGCCGCCCGTAACGAGGATGTTTCGTTTCATGATTGTTCCGAGGGTTGGTTCTGCATGGCCTGCAGACGTTTCAGACAGTAGAACATCGACTCCCGCCAGTGGGGGATCTCGATGCCGAACGTGCGTTTGAGCTTGCCCTTGTCGAGCACCGAGAAGGCGGGGCGTACGGCCTTGGTGGGGTAGTCGGCCGTGCGGCAGGGCGAGATGCGGCAGCGGTCGTGGCCCGCAGCGCGGGCAATCTCCACGGCGAAGTCGTACCACGAGCAGACGCCCTCGTCCGAGAAGTGATACGTTCCCTCGTGGCCGCGGTCCAGGCCGCCCTCGAGGATCGAGAAGATGGCCAGTGCCAGATCGCCGGCATAGGTCGGCGTCCCGACCTGGTCGAAGACGACGTTGAGCGTTTCGCGTTCGGCCGTCAGACGGAGCATCGTCTTCAGGAAGTTGTTTCCGTATTCGGAGTAGAGCCAGGCGGTGCGCAGGATCAGATGGCGGCATCCCGAGGCCCGGACGGCCTCTTCGCCGGCGAGTTTCGTGCGGCCGTAGGCGCTGCGGGGGGCCGTTGGGTCCTCCTCGGTGTAGGGGAGCGAGGCGCAGCCGTCGAAGACGTAGTCCGTCGACACGTGGACGAGCAGCGCATCGGCTTCGGCGGCCGCCCGGGCCAGATTCCCGACGGCGGCGCGGTTCAGCCGGTCGGCCGTAGCCTCGTCCTCCTCGGCGCGTTCGACGTTGGTGTAGGCGGCGCAGTTGACGATGGCCCCGATGCGGTTTCCGGTCACACAGCGGCGGACGGCCTCCGGGTCCGTGATGTCGAGTTCGGCGACATCCGTAAAGAGGTAGTTGTTGGGCGAAACGGCTCCCAGACGCTGCATTTCGCGTCCCAACTGGCCGTTGGCGCCCGTTACGAGTATATTCATCGCTCAATAGAGTTTTTCGTGGTAGTCAAAGAGCCACCCGGCGTCGCGCAGACGGTCGTGGTGACGGTCCTTCTCCGAGAGGAGGATCCGTTCGGCCGGGATCCGCCAGTCGATCCCCAGATCGGGGTCGTCCCAGGCCAGGGCTCCCTCCGACTGCGGGGCATAGAAGTTGTCGCACTTGTACTGGAAGATCACCTCGTCGGTCAGGACGCTGAATCCGTGGGCAAACCCGCGCGGGATGAAGAGCTGGCGGAGGTTTTCGCCCGAGAGTTCAACGGCGACGTGGCGCCCGAAGGTCGGCGAGCCGCGGCGGATGTCGACCGCCACGTCCAGCACGGCACCCCGGATGACCCGTACGAGTTTCGACTGCGCATAGGGTGGCTTCTGGAAGTGCAGTCCGCGGAGCACGCCGTAAGTCGACTTGCTCTCGTTGTCCTGGACGAAGCGTGTGTTGCAGACCTTTTCCTGAAAATCACGCTGCGAGAACGATTCGAAGAAATAACCGCGTTCGTCGCGGAAGAGGCGGGGTTCGATGATGACCACCCCGTCGATATCGGTTTTGATTACCTCCATGGCATACAGGAATGTGAAGTCATTCTGCAAGGAGTTGCGGGTCGCCGGCCTCCGTCTCGTCGGCCACCTTCAGCAGGTATTGTCCGTACTGGTTTTTCGACATCGGCCGGGCCAGTTTGCGCAATTTGTCGGCCGAGATCCAGCCCATGCGGAAGGCGATGGACTCCAGACAGGCGATCTTCAGCCCCTGGCGTTTTTCGATCACCTCGACGAAGATCGAGGCTTCGGCCAGCGAGTCGTGGGTTCCGGTGTCGAGCCAGGCGAACCCGCGCTGCAGGGTCTGGACGCGCAGTTCGCCGGCCTGGAGGAAGGTCTGGTTCACGGACGTGATCTCGAGCTCGCCGCGGGCCGAGGGCCTGATGCCTTTGGCTACCTCCACCACCTTGTTGGGGTAGAAGTAGAGTCCGACGACGGCGTAGTTGGACTTCGGGCGGGCGGGTTTCTCCTCGATCGAGAGGCAGTTGCCCGCGGCGTCGAACTCGGCCACGCCGTAGCGCTCGGGGTCCTCGACGCGGTATCCGAAGATCGTGGCACGGCCCTCCTCTTCGGCGGCGCGGACCGCCTGGCGGAGCATGCCCGTGAAGCCGGATCCGTGGAAGATGTTGTCGCCCAGCACCAGACAGACGCTCTCCGGGCCGATGAACCGTTCGCCGATCAGGAAGGCCTGGGCCAGGCCGTCGGGCGAGGGCTGTTCGGCATATTCGAAGCGCACGCCGAAATCGGAGCCGTCACCCAGCAGGCGTTTGAATCCGGGCAGGTCGACGGGTGTGGAGATGATCAGGATCTCGCGGATTCCGGCCAGCATCAGCACCGAGATGGGGTAGTAGATCATCGGTTTGTCGAAGATCGGGAGCATCTGTTTGCTGACTCCCTTTGTGATCGGGTAGAGGCGGGTGCCGGAGCCTCCGGCCAGGACGATACCTTTCATGGTGCAAATACGGTTTCAGATGGACAAAGATAGTTTTTTCCTGTCGAAAGGAAAAATATTTGCTTCATTTACATCGAGTGTTCTCGCCGGGCGCGGTTTTTGCGGCGGGGGGGGTCCCCGGCGTCAGGGGTGGAGGCTCCCGATGCCGCGATGTGGGAGTGGATTTTCCGGCGGCCATTCCCGAGGGGCTCTGGCGCGGGATTTACTTCCGATGGCGGCGCTGGCGACGGTTCAGCTGGATGCGGCGGATGGTCTACGGCGACTCCCTGCCTGCGGACCTGCTGCGCATGGTATGGTGTCACCTCCGGCGGCATCTTTCGCCGCTTCGCCGGCGAGAGGCAGAAGAGTGTGCACGCCGGGCCGCCCGTCCATTCCTCTGATTTCCGGGCCTTTAAAAAAAACGGCGTCCGGGAAGCCGGACGCCGCAGGGCACAAAAAAGGGTGAGCTACTTGCATCGCACCGCTACAACCACATACCCTTGCTCGATTCCTCGCCTGGGGGATTCTGCAGGAGCTGGTCGTGTAAGACTCACCCGGGATGCAAAAGTAGGAATATTTTCCTATCTTTGCAAAAAAATTGGCGAAATGCGTAAAAAAACTTTGCTCCGGATCTTTTTGGCGTGTGTCGTCCTGGGGGCTGCGGCCGCCGTGCTGCTGATCGTGCAGTTCAAGGGCAGCGCCGTCGGGCAGGAGTCCGAACTTTTCGTGAGTTCGCGTGCCTCCTACGAAACGCTGACCGATTCGCTGCTGCCGTCGATCCGTCGCCATGCCGCCTTCCGGGCCTATGCCCGGCGGCTTCGCCTGGCCGACAGCTTCAAACCGGGCCACTACGTGCTGCGTCCCGGCATGAGCGTCATCGAGATCGTCCGCATGCTCAAACTCGGCATGCAGACCCCCGTTCGGGTGACGATCCAGAACGTGCGCACGCCGGCCCAGCTGGCCCAGCGCCTCTCGCGGCAGCTCGATGCCGACTCGGCGGCGCTGATGGATGTGCTGACCTCGCCGCAGATGGCCGCCGAGGTGGGTTTCGACAGCGTGACGCTCTTCTCGATGTTCATTCCCGACACCTATGAATTCTACTGGACGGTTTCGCCGCGGGACTTCGTGCTGCGCATGAAACGCGAGTACGACCGTTTCTGGACGCCCGAACGTGATGCCCTGCGCCAGCGCAGCGGTCTGAGCCGGCTCGGGGTGATGACCCTGGCCTCGATCGTCTACGAGGAGACCTCGAAGAGCGACGAGATGCCCCGCATCGCCGGGGTCTACATCAACCGCCTGCGCTGCGGCATGCCCCTGCAGGCCGATCCCACGGTGAAATACGCCCTGCAGGATTTTACGCTGCGCCGCATTCTCCACCGGCATCTGAAGACGCCGTCGCCCTACAATACCTATGTAAACCGGGGTCTTCCGCCTTCTCCGATCTGCATGCCGGGCAAGAGTGCCATCGAAGCGGTGCTTCACTTCGAGGAGCACGATTATCTTTATTTCTGCGCCCGGCCGACTTTTGACGGCTACCACAACTTCGCGCGCACCCTCTCCGAGCACAATCGCAACGCCCGGGCCTACAGTGCCGAACTTAATCGGCGAAAGATTAAATAATTTCACTATATTTGCGGTCCCATGTTGGTGAAGATCTACGGACAGAATCCTTCGGAAAAGGAGTTGAAACGGGTTGTGGAGGCCCTGGAGCACGACGGGGTGGTGATTTATCCCACCGACAGTGTCTATGCCTTCGGGTGTTCGCTGCGTTCGGCGCGGGCCATCGAGCGGCTTCGCCGGTTGCGCGGGCGCAGCGAGGATTCGTTGAGCGTCGTTTTTTGCGACATTGCCCAGGTGGCCGAATACTGCAGGGTGGACAACGCGGCGTTCCGGATTCTGAAGCGCAATCTTCCGGGACCATTCACCTTCATCCTGCCGGCCTCGTCGCGGGTTCCGGACAAGGCGCTGGAACGGCGCCGCACGATCGGGATCCGCATTCCGTCGCACCCTGTGGCGCGGGCGGTGGTCGAGGCGCTGGGGAGCCCGATGATCACCGCGTCGGTCAAGGACGACGACGAGGTGGTGGAGTACACGACCGATCCCGAACTGATCGAGGAGCGTTACGGCCGCGAGGTATCGCTGGTCATCGACGGCGGGATCGGCGACAATGTCCCCACGACGGTGGTTGACCTGACGGGCGACGAGCCGGAGATCCTGCGCGAAGGCCGGGGTGACCTGCAGTAAGCCGCCGGGTGCCGAGAGCCAGCCGCCGGGTGCCGAGAGACAGCTCCCGGGGCCAAGAGCGAGGGGGCGAGGGGGCGAGAGACCGGGATCGGGCGAGATGCGACGGCGGCCGCGGCTGAGAGAAGCCTCCCCTCCCCGGCAGAGAGAAGAGGCCGGGGCGGAAGGGCCGAGGAGACGTTTAGGAAAAGAGCAATATAAAAATAGATGGAAAAGACGAATTTCTGGAAAGATGCCGCCTTCTACGGCGTAATCATGGCGTTGGTCGCCTTTGTGTTCGATACGTTGAACTTCTATACCCGGCATGCGATCATATCCCTGGTGTCCCTGCTTCTCTTCCTGGGTCTGCTGACCTTCTTCACGAAGCAGCGTGTGGCCCGCTACGGAGCCAACGGTTACAGTTATGGGCAGTGCCTGCGGTTTATTCTGGCGGTGATGCTCTGTGCGGGATTCCTCGACGGCGCCTACATGAGCGTGGCTGCCAACTGGCTCTTCGCCTCGAAGTACGAGGCGATGATGGCTCCGCAGATCGAATTGCTGGAGTCGACGGGCTTCTACACCGACGACCAGATCATGCTGGTGTCCCGCATGCTCTACTCGCCGCTGGCGCTGATCTTCTCGGCCATCGTTGGGGCGCTCATCAAGGGGGGCTTCTTCGGCCTGTTCATCTCGGCCTATGCACGTCGTGAAGTGCCGGTCTTCACTCCGGCGAACGATTCGCGGAGCGAGGAGGGGGATTCCGACACCAACACCGACACTACCAAGAACGCGTAATGGACAAACTGGATATTTCGGTCGTCGTTCCGCTTTACAACGAGGAGGAGTCGCTGCCCGAGCTGGCGGCGTGGATCGACCGCGTGGCACGCGAAAACCACCTCACCTACGAATTGATCTTCGTCGACGACGGATCGTCGGACCACTCGTGGCGGGTGGTCGAGGAACTCAAACAGCGCTATCCGGCCATCCGGGGCATCAGCTTCGGCCGCAACTACGGCAAGTCGGCCGCGCTGTACTGCGGTTTTGCGGCTGCCGAGGGGGAGGTGGTCTTCACGATGGATGCCGACCTGCAGGATTCGCCCGACGAGATTCCGGCCCTGCGTCGGATGATCCTCGAGGAGGGTTACGACCTGGTCTCGGGGTGGAAGAAGAAGCGCTACGATCCGATCGGCAAGCGCTGGCCGAGCAAATTCTTCAACTGGACGGCCCGCCGGGCCTCGGGCATCCGTCTCCACGACTTCAACTGCGGTCTGAAGGCCTACCGCCGCAAGGTGGTCAAGTCGATCGAGGTCTACGGCGAGATGCACCGCTTCATTCCGATCCTGGCCAAGCAGGCGGGTTTCCGGCGCATCGGCGAGAAGGTTGTCGAGCACCACGCCCGCAAGTACGGGCACTCGAAATTCGGTCTGGAGCGCACGGTGAAGGGGTATCTCGACCTGATATCGGTGATGTTCATGACCCATTTCGGCCGATCTCCGATGTACTTTTTCGGGAGTCTTGGGACGCTGATGTTCCTTCTGGGCGGGGGTACGACCTGCTGGCTGATCGGCGAGAAACTCTGGAAACAGTCCCAAGGGCTTCCGCTGCGGGCCGTAACGGACCAGCCGTTGTTCTATCTGGCGATTCTGGCGGTGATTCTGGGCGTACAGCTCTTTCTGGCGGGCTTCCTCGGCGAGCTGATCAACCGCAATTCGACGGATCGCAATACCTATCTGATTGATAAAACCCTGTAAACGATGATACAACGCATTCAAACACTTTATCTGTTGATCGTAACGGCGCTTGTCACGGTCACGCTGTTCACCCGTCTGGCCTGGTTCGGCGGTTCAGGCGAGGAGTTTTCGCTCTATGCCTTTGCCTTGAAGAGTGCCGACGGCGAGGAGCTTTATTCGGCGGTTTATCTGGGCATTCTGCTGGTATTGGCGGCGGTTCTGCCTCTGGTGACTGTATTTCTGTATCGCAAGCGGATGCTTCAGATCCGGCTGTGTGTGGTTGAGATGGTGCTTCTGGTGGGCAGTGCGCTGATGGAGGGGATCTATTATTACCTGGGGTGCCGTGTCGTCGCGGAGCTGTCTCAGTCGGCCCACGGGATGCAAGCCACGATTGTTTTACCGGTTGTAGGACTGTTGTTTGCGTGGTTGTCGGTGCGGGCCATATTCCGGGATGAGCTGCTGGTTCGGAGCACGGATCGTATTCGCTGAAAGCAAAGAAATGTCCCGAATATTCCGATTTATATTAAAAGAATGTTACAAAACTTTGTAAAGCCGGGAAATAATTTTAACTTTGGGGCGTAATATTTATATTATGTATTTAAAATATAAATAAATAAAATAGACTGTTGTTTTTATTTTTAACTAACATTCGCTTTTATGAAAAAAGTTAATCTTTGGAAGACATTGTTCCTCTCGGCATTGGCTGTAGCGGCCTTTACGGGATGTTCGGACGATGATTCGGACGAGGGCGGCGGGATGCCGTCGATCACGGTGAACGGACAGAGTACCGCAACGCTTAGCATAGGCCTTGCAGGTGGAACGACGGAGGCCGTCACCATTGAGTCGTCGGGTGACTGGACGATGACCGTTACGGGCGAAAACGGCGCTGATGCCAGCGCCTGCACCCCGAGTCTGTCCTCGGGTAGCAAGGGAACCAAGACGGTAACCTTTGACCTGACTGAGGCAGCGACACCCCGCACCTATACGGTGAAGGTGACGACCTCGGGTACGATTCCGGGTATTGGTGTGGCGACGGATGTTTCGGCCACGATCAAGATCGAGCAGACCGACAGCTACGTACCGACGACCGACGCACTCTACTCGGAGAACTGCGGTACGACGGTCGAGAAGGATGGTACCTATTGGCCTTATGCAGACGCCTTTACGGGGTGGACGCGCGGCGGAACGCTTGATCAGGCGGGTGTGACCTACGGTGGCAATAAGGCCTCGGTTCGCAACAGCGGCAAGGATTACGATCCGACCGATGACGAAAAGGCTGAGGTTTCGGGTTATCCGTATGCCTACATCAACGGTTCGCAGGGGCTGGACATCAGCAATATCAACGTGGGTTCGAACTCGAACTTCACCTTCACGTTCACGGCCCTGAACACCGTATCGACGCTGGAAGCGTCGCCCTACACGCCGACGTTCGGCGATGTTACGGCATCGACGCTGAAGTTCTCGGTAAATCCCGACGGCACGGCATGGATGCCTGTCGAGATCACGACCAAGAAGCTCGGCACGGGTTCGTGGTACCTCTGCACGGCAATGTTCAAGCTGCCTGCCGGTGTTTCGACGGACAAGATTTCGGTGCGTTTTGACTCCTATTCGGGTGGTGCATCGCTGCGTCTGGACGACTTCAAACTCTACGAGGGTGGCGACGGTACCGAACTGGCACCGGAAGTTCCTACTTCGGGAACCATTTCGCAGATTACCGAGCCGGGAACCTATGAGCTTTCGAACGTAACGGTAGTCAACCGCAGCGATATTGCCACGATCGTGGCCGATGCTACGGGCTACATGATGATCTACGGCGATAACGAACTGAAGGTCGGCGACAAGGTGAACGTGGCTGGCCCCGTGACGATCTATAAGACGAACCCGCTGCAGTTCAGTACGAGTACGACGACCACCCTCGAGGTCGTATCTTCGGACAACAGCTGGAACTACACCTTCACCGAGTATTCGGTAGAGGATGTTCGTTCCTACTTCAACGACATCAAGTGCATTCCGATTCAGCTGGCCGGAACGATCGTTAAGGATGGCACGTTCTATAATCTGATGTTCGACGGTGAAAGCAACCTGCAGGGTTCGATCCAGTATTATACGCCCGAGGCTTCGGTTCTGGACGTCCCGGTACTGGTCAAGGGTTATGCCGTAGGTCAGTCGGAGTCGGGCAGCATCGAGCGTATCAAGATCTTCCCGTACGAGATTACGGTAAACTCGACGACTCCGTATATTACGGCTACGGCACCCGCTACGTTCTCGGCAGACGGTGAGACCATTGAGGTCTCCTATACGGCTGGCAATCTGGGCTCGAACCAGGTATTTGCCAAGTTGGAGAACAACGAGGCCGGCCAGTTCTCGGTAGGCGAGGTTGCTGACGACAAGGTATCCGTAACGGCCAAGGCCAACGAAGGCGCCGCTTGCCAGGCAACGCTGGTTCTTTACATTGCGGCATCGGAAGGCGGAGAGGCTCTTGCCCAGACGTCCGTGACGCTGAAGCAGTCGGCTCCTGCTGTTGCAGGCAGCAAGTGGGTCAAGGTGACGGAAGCTCCGGCCGACTGGAGCGGCGAATATCTGATCGTCTATGAAGAAGGCAATCTGATCTTCGACGGTTCGCTTGACAAACTCGATGTCGAAGGCAATATCAAGAGTGTCGAGATTTCGGACAACACGATTGCATCGGATGCAACCGTTGATGCCTGCAAATTCACCATTACTTCCGTAGAAGGTGGATATTCGATCATGAGTGCCAGCGGTTATTACATTTATCAGAACGCTAACTCGAATGGCATGTCCTCCAGTGCGACTACTGCAGGTGTAAATACGATTGCCTTGAATTCGGACAATTCGGTTCAGATCTCCGGTTCGCAGAATGCCGTTCTTCGCTATAACAATGCAGAGAAGAACGGTACCCGGTTCCGCTACTATAAGGCTTCCTCGTATCAGAATCAGCAGCCCATTGCCCTGTACAAGTATACGGCGGAGTAATCCGATAGTCGAGGAAACCGACTTATAAACCAACCACTCTTGGCGGGGTATTGCAAGATGCCCCGTCAAGAGTTTGGTTTCTAAAAACCGATCTTCGCAATTTCCTATTCCCATCTCTTTTTTTGATGTTTTCTGATCTTTTCCGCAAGACAGGCTTGACCGGCGTGATGCTCGCAATGCTTGTCCTTTTCTCGGGATGCAGCAAGGACGAGGACACTGCGGCCTCTTCCGCGTCGCTCGCCGCTACAACCGTGAATTGTAACGCTACATCGAACCGGATCATCACCCTCGGCCCGGCCGGCATGGCCTATGCCGCAACCCTCGCTTTCGACGGAGGGGAGAAGTGGTGCTCGTTCGAATCCAATACCACGGTGGCGGCCGGGGTTGTGGGGCAGGATCTGCCCCTCGTGCTGGAGGTGAATACCTCCGACCAGTATCGCACGGCCGAAATCACCGTAACCTTTGCCAACGGTTATTCAACCCTGTTGCAGATGTGGCAGATGCCCGCAGCCTCCTCTTCGGATGCGGCCGACTACCAGCGCTCCTGGGGCGAGCAGCCCGCCTATCGTCAGGGTAGCGATTATATCTACAAAACCTATCATACAACACTGGTCTCCACCAACCGATACCTTATGGGTGGCGTGCGGCGCAACTATTCGATCTGCTTCGATGCTTCGAACCGCATATCGCTGTGGGTAGCCTACCCGCTGCACGGGTGCTACACGACACCCCGGGCCAGTCGTTCCGACGCCTGGTCGTACGATCCCAATGCGCAGCAGCCCGTGATCGAGCAGTCGCAGCAGGCCAATATCATCGATACCTACGGCACGGGCGATGCCCGCGGTCACCAGTGCCCCTCGGCCGACCGCTACAATACGGCGGCCACCAACGAGATGACCTTCTACGCCACGAACATCATGCCGCAGAACTATAACTTCAACAGCGGCAGCTGGGTGCGGCTCGAGACTCTGATCCGCAACTGGGCGCCGACGTCGGTCACCGAGATGCGTTACGATACGCTGTTCGTCGTCACGGGCGCACACCTTTCGGGGCGGACCATTACGGACCGCAGCGGCAAGCGGGTCGGTTATCCCGACAAGTGCTGGAAGGTGTTGCTCAAGCAGAAGCGCGGACAGAACGAAAACCGGCAAATCTGGGAGTTCTCGGCCGACGAACTGCAGGCCGTGGGCTTCATCTTCACGAATGACCGGGCGGGCGGCCAGACCAAACTGCTCGATGCGGCCTGTACGGTTGAGGAGGTCGAGCAGCTGACGGGCTTCACCTTCTTCCGGAACCTCGATCCGGCGGTGGCCGCCGAGGTGAAGAGCCGCGAACCCGATGCGACGCAATGGCCCGGACTGGCAATTAGCTGACAGAAATATAGTTTACTTAACTGCACAACCTTATGAAGAAAAACCTTTTGACAGGACTGATCGCCGTATTGGTGGCGGTGGCGTGCTTTGCGCAGAAGCCCTATAAAGTGGTCTTTTACAACTTCGAGAACCTCTTCGACACGATCAACGATCCCGGAGTGAAGGACGAGGAGTTTACGCCCGACGGTCCCAAGCGGTGGAACACGGTCAAGTATGAGAAGAAACTGGGCAATCTCGAACGCGTGTTGTTCGACATTGCGGCCGAGGACAGGGATTTCCCGGTGGTGATCGGCGTTTCGGAGATCGAGAACCGTTCGGTGATGGAGGATGTCATCGCGCAGCCCAAACTCGCACACGGCAACTACCGCATCGTACATTATGATTCGCCCGATGCGCGCGGCGTGGATGTGGGATTCTTCTACCGTCCGGATGTCTTCAAGCTGGAGGGAAGCGCCCCGCACCGCTTCGTGATGCCGGGGATGCCCGATTTCCGGACGCGTGATTTCGTGACGATGTGGGGTACGATCGAGGGCGAGCCGTTCTTCTTCGTGGTGAACCACTGGCCGTCGCGTCTGGGCGGCAAGGAGGCCTCGTCGCCCAAGCGTGAGGAGGCCGCCCGCCAAGTGAAGCACATCGTCGATTCGGTCATGGCGCGGAATCCGGCCACGAAGGTGGTGGTGATGGGTGACCTGAACGACGACGCCACGGACCGCAGCGTCGTGGAGTGCCTGCAGGCCAGGGGCAAGATCAAGGAGGTCCACAAGGGCGAGATGTTCAATCCGTTCATCGCGCTGCTGAAGGCCGGATACGGCACGCTGGCCTATCGCGACGAGTGGAACCTGTTCGACAACATCATCGTATCGGAGAATCTGGCCACGGGATCGACCGGCAAGCTGAAGATTCTGCCCGTCGGCCACTCGAAATTCTACGGAGGCATCTTCCGCCGTCCCTACATGCTGCAGAAGGAGGGTCAGTACAAGGGCTATCCGCTGCGTACGTTTGTGGGCAACGACTTCCAGGGGGGCTTCAGCGACCACTTCCCCGTCTATATCTGCATTGGCAAATAACCAGCTAACAATAATTGTATGAAACTGAAAGCTCTACTTTTTCTGATGCTCGCCGCCGTGAGCTTCGTCTCCTACGCCCAGCAGGGCGGGGTCCGGGGCACGGTGGTATCGCGCAACGGGCGCGTGGCGCTGAGCAACGTCGAGGTGAAGATCGAATCGCTGGGCCTGACGGCCACGACCGACAACGACGGCCGGTTCCAGTTCGAGAGTCTTCCGGCCGGCAGCTACCGGGTGCAGTTCACGACCCCGGATTTCGAACCGCTGGAGTTGCTCGTGCGCGTCGGTACGGACCATGTGCAGGATCTCAAGCAGGTGATTCTGGTTCCGGGCAACCCCTCGTACGGAGGGTTCCTCGACGATGCGGTCTTTGCAGAGTTCGACAGCGACTCCTCGTCGTCGGACTCGCAGGCGCTTCCTTCGTCGCTTTCGGCCTCGAAGGATCTGTTCAACAACATTGCCTCGTACCGTTTCAGCGAGATGCGGTTCAACGTCCGCGGCTATGATTCGCAGTTCTCGGACATCTACCTGAACGGCATCCGCTTCAACGACGCCCTGACGGGCTACGGCCCGTGGTCGCTGTGGAGCGGTCTGAACGACGCCACGCGCAACCAGGAGAACCACACGGGGCTGGAGATGGCCGACTTCGGCATCGGCGGCATCGGTGGTCTGACGAACATCAACGCCCGGGCTTCGCAGTTCCGCAAGGGCTTCCGGGTGAGCGTCTCGAACGCCAACCAGATGTACCGTTTCCGGGCGATGATCTCCTACGGTTCGGGACAGCTGGACAACGGCTGGTCGTACGCCTTCTCGCTGAGCACGCGTCAGGGCGGCAACGGCTATGTCGACGGTGTCTACTACAATTCGTATGCCTATTTTGCCTCGGTGGAGAAGCTCTTCGGCGACAACCACCGTCTGGCGCTGACCTTCCTGGCCTCGCCCACGGAGCGCGGCGCGCAGCAGGCTTCGACCGACGAGGCCTACGCCCTGTTCGGCAACAACTACTACAATCCCAACGTGGGTTACCAGGCCGGCAAGCTGCGCAATTCGCGCGTGCGTAACACGCACGAACCGATCGCCATGTTGAACTACACGTGGGACATCTCGGAGAATACGCGTCTGAATGCGGCCACGTCGCTTCGCTTCGGCAAGAACGGCTACTCGGCGCTGACGTGGAACGGCGGTTCGGATCCGCGCGGCGACTACTACCGTTACATGCCGTTGTCGGACATGACGCAGTATGTTCCGGGCACGACGACTGACCAGACCTACTACTACTATCTGCAGAGCGCCGTTCAGGGGGCCCAGGTCTGGGACGGCATGCTGAAGTTCGATGACTTCTACCACATGAACCAGTATGTCGATACGGAGCTGACGGATCTGATGGGCGACAGCCGCCGTTCGAACTACATGATCGAGGAGCGTCACACGGACCAGCTGGACTACAACCTGGCCGTGAACGTGCAGCACAACATGCGCAACAACATGAAGATCGTCGGCGGTGCGAACCTGCGGGTGAACCGGACGAACTACTATTCGCAGGTGAAGGATCTGCTGGGCGGCGACTACTGGTACGACATCGACAAGTTTGCCGAGCGGGACATGGCCAGCGAGACGGCCTACCAGAACGATCTGGACTACTACTGGTCGACGGGTCACGCACGTATTGCCCGCGAGGGTGACATGTACGGCTACTATTACCGGGCCCACCTGCTCGAATCGGAGGCCTGGGCCAACTACTCGTGGGCCGTTGGCGGATTCTCGCTGGGTGTGGCCGGATCGGTCGGCTATTCGCAGATGTACCGCGAGGGTATGTGGCGCAAGGGCCTCTTCCCCGACAACTCGAAGGGCGATTCGAAGAAGCTCGACTACCTGACCTATGAGGGCAAGCTCTCGCTGGGCTACAAGTTCTCGGGCGCCCACTCGCTGGAGGCCAACGCGGTGATTCTGCAGCAGGCTCCGAAGTTCAACACGGCCTTCGTTTCGCCGCGTACGCGCAACAACGTGACGCCGGGTCTGAAGGCCGAGAAGGTCTTCGGCGTGGATCTGACCTACAACCTCAATCTGCCCTACATCAAGGCGCGTCTGTCGGGTTACTACACGACGATCGCGGACCAGGCCAAGGTGATCTCGTTCTACGACGATACGCGCAGTTCGTTCACGAACTTTGCCATGAGCGGCATCGACAAGCGCCACTACGGCGTGGAGCTGGGACTCTCGATTCCGGTGTGGAACGGCATTTCGGTCGTGGGAGCCCTGAGCTGGGGTGACTATACCTACACGTCGAACGCCGACTTTGTCCAGACGGTGGACAACGTCGACCGCATCGTACTGCGCGACAAGGTCAACTGGAAGGGGATGCACGTGGAGAGCTCGCCGCAGACGGCCATCAACGTGGGTCTGGACTACCGCGGAGCCCGCAACTGGTTTGCCGGCGTGAACCTGAACTACTACGACCGCCTTTACCTGTCGATGAACCCCTTCTACCGGACGAACACGGCTTCGGAGTACTTCACGAATCTGATTCTGTCGGAGCTTTCGATGCCGGAACCCAACATGACGACGATTGACGGAGCCCTGAGTTCGATCAACGAGCTGCGGGCTCAGGAGGAGTTCGGCGGTTACTTCACGCTGAGCGCCAACGTGGGCAAGAACTGGTATATCGGGCGCTACATGCTGGGCATGAGCCTCGAGGTGAAGAACATTCTCAACGATCAGGATATCCGCACGGGCGGTTACGAGCAGATGCGCATGAGCAAGGTCCGTGCGGCCAATACGGGCGATTATGTCTTCGGACGCTTCCCGTCGAAGTACTTCTACATGCTGGGTACGACCTATTTTCTGAATGTCTATTTACGATTCTAACAACCGAGAAGAGCACACATTATGAAAAGTCTTAAAATAGCAATAGCGGTTCTTGTCGGCGCATTGGCTGCGGGCTGCTACAACGATTTCGACACGCCGGCGCCCCGGAAAATCTATACCGATTCGGATATGGAGACGCTTGGTCTGGAGCAGGTGTCGATCAAGGAGGTCAAGGGGTGGTTCGAGTCGGCCTTCGGTTCGATCTCGGGGACGGGAACCAACGACAACTGGAAGACGACCAATACGCTGAAATTTGGCGATCTGGCGCCCGAGGAGACGAAATTCGAGGGGATGAAGGGTTGGCCCGACGCCTCGAACAAGTACATCAAGGGCAAGGTCATCAGCAGCGACCGTCAGGGTAACATCTACAAGTCGCTGTTCATCGACGACGGTACGGCCGGCATCGAGCTGAAGCTCTATAACGGCCTCTACCTGGACTATTACCTGAATCTGAATACGATGGAGAGCCAGTGGGTCTACGTCCGTCTGGACGGGCTCTTCCTGGGCAACTACCGCATGATGCTCTCGATCGGCGACGCCCCGTCGGATTCGAACAACGCCGCGGGCAAGCACAAGTACTATGCGAACTCGAACCTCGACAATCCGAACATTGCCAAGCAGTATGTGCTGCCGGGCGAGCGGACGACGCTCGATTCGTCGAACATCACCGAGGTGGATCCCCAGACCTATACGTCGCTGAGCAAGGATCACTTCGGGCGTCTGGTGCGTTTCAAGGATGTGAAGGTGCGCTATGCGGGTGTTCCGAACCAGGATCACGTGGTCAAGGATGCGATGAAGAACGGTGGCAATACGAACATCTATCCGTCGTGGATCGTCACCGATACGGGTATTCCGCAGAACGCTCCGTGGTACTACATGGCCTACAACATCGAGAATATCCGTCTTTACGGATCGCTGCTGATATCGTACAACGATGCGGCCGAGTATACGTCGGATCCGGGCATCTATTCGGTTCGTACGAGCGGATATTCGCAGTTCGCGATGCGTCCCGTGCCGAAGGATGGTGCCGTGGGTACGGTGCTGGGCATCTACGCGATCTACTCGAAGCAGAGTACCTTCACGGGCGGCGAGAACGACTGGGCGCAGTATCAGATTTCGATCAGCCGGATCGAGGATCTGGACTTCAACGAGGAGGATCTGCTGACGGAGACGGAGGCCGATGCGCTGGCCCGTTGGGCCTATGATAATGGATATTCCAGCTACGATCCGTTCGATCCTCCCGTGAAGAACGACCCGATGGGAGGCATGGAGGGGGGTGAGTAACCTCCATCCGAGAGACCGATAAGGAAGGCGGCCCGGGAATCCTCCCGGGCCGCCTTTTTGCCGTGCGTCCACCGGCTTTTGCGGTGCGTTCGTTGGCCGGAACCCTTCCATCCCGGGAGGACCGGATCGGGTTCCGGCCGGAACCCGATCCATCCGCTGTTCCGGGAGCGGGACCGGAACTGCCCGGGAGAGAGGGGCTGAATCAGCCTGTTTCGGCTATAAATAGAAAGGGTCGGGACCTGTCAGGTCCCGACCCTTAACGTATCGGCGATTGCCGCCGTATGGGGCTATTTTGCCTCTTCGCCGGCGTCAGCAGCCTTTTCGGGACGCATAACCACCTTTACGAGATTGCCCTCGGCGAGGACCTTCTTGGCCATGGCCTGCACATCGGCTGCGGTCAGGGCACGCAGAGCCGGCTCGTAATCCTGAACGAAGTTGAGGCCCGAACCATACTTGGCCTGAATGTACCCGAGCCAACCGCTGTTGATCTCCAGACTGTTTTTCAGGCTCTTGAGCAGGTATTCCCGGGTCTTCTCGATATCCTCGCTCTTGGGTCCGTTTTCGGCGATCTGGCGGATCTCCTGCATGATGATCTCGCAGAGTTCGTCGGCCATCTCCTCGTTGGTGTCGAACGAGATGGTCATGTCGTAGGTTTCGTCGGGGATGTAGTCGGTCGAACCCTTGACACTGACGCCGTAAGTTCCGCCCTTCTCCTCGCGGATCGACTCGAGGTAGCGCGAGTTCAGAGCCTGGGTGAGGAACGTCAGCGCGAGTTTCTCCTTGAACTCGTAGGGCATTTTACCCGAGAAATAGTAGTAAACCGAGACTTTGGGCTGCTGCATTTCGATGCGGAAGTCGTCGGTGATCTCCCCCTGGACGGGCTGGGTCTTGTCGTCGATCCAGTTCATGGACTTCTTGGTCGTGGGGAGCGAACCGATGTACTTCTCGACCAGGGGCTTCAGGGTCTCCGGATCGACGTTCCCGACAAAGGTGAACACGAAGCTGTTGGCGCCGTTGTAGAGTTTCGAGTAGATGGCGGGCAGCCGCTCGAAGTCAAACGTGTCGAGGAGTTCGGGCGTGATGTTCTGTCGGCGCGGATTGTCTCCGTAGACGGCCTTCAGGATATGCGTCTGCAGCTGGAAATCGGGGTCCGACTCCGAGTTGGCGAGACTGGCTCGGAACATCGTCATGAGTTTGTCGTAGTCGGTCCGGTCGAAACGGGGCTGCGTGAAGTGGAGATAGAGCAGCTGGAGCATGGTTTCGAGATCCTTGGGCGAAGCCGAGCCGCTCATCGAACTGTTGTAGTTGCTGACAGAGGGTGCGACGCTGGCGGCCTTGCCCGAGAGTTGTTTGCGGAGTTCGGTTGTGGAGAACTTGCCGACGCCGGACATGAGGTTGATGGCGGGCATGATGCTTCCCATGTAGTAGTCCTCGTTGGAGAGGAGCGAGAGACCGCCCTTTGCCACGGCGCTCATCAGCACCTCGTCGGCCTTGAAGGTGGTGGGCTTGACGACGATCTTCACGCCGTTGGCGAGAGTCCACTCCGTGGTTCCGAAGAGCTTGTCGACGTGTGTTTTCTTCACGCGCGAACCCTTGAGCTGGGTGCCTTCGGGGATGAGCGGCTCCTTGACGACGTTGTCCTCATAGGGATCGATCTCCGAAGCGATCACCTTGTCGCGGATGGCGAGCAGTTCTTCGGCCGAGGGGTTTACGAGGCCCTCCTTTTCGGGGGCGGTAACCGCAATGACCTGATTGTTTTCGGTGAGGGTTTTGTTGGCGAAGTCGTTGACCATGTCGACGTTGATCGAGCAGATGAGCATGCTGTCGAGCTGCCATTCGGTCAGGGCGTCGGGCATGGGTGTGTTTTTCTGGAAGTTGCTCAGATAGGTCTGGACGAACGAACCGTTGTAGCGGTCGTTTCGGTTGGTGTAGGATCGTTCGACGCTGCGCAGCAGGTTTTTCTGGGTGCGTTCGAATTCGCTCTGGGTGAATCCGTGGCGGCGCAGGCGTTCCATTTCGGTGTAGATCGCCTCGAATCCGCGGTTGATTTTTCCATCCTGCGTAGAGACAACGAAAGCCGTGGCGTTGAGCGTGGGGATGATTCCGATGACGTCACCCGTGGCCATTCCGGCGCTGAGGAACGGGGCATCGGGCTGCATGGCGATCTCCTGCAGACGGCCGTTCTCCATCGAGGAGACGTACGCCTGGATGATGTTGAGCGTCTCACCGGCCACGGTGTTGGCCAGCTGCTGGGGGAATGCGGCGCGTTTGATGAAGATCTGCACCTTGGAACCCTGCATTTCGGGGTCGGTGTAGATGCTGACGATGGGTTCCTCGTTGTCGGGGACGGTGATCACCTCCTTTTGGGAGGCATCGGCTTCCGGAGCCGGGATATCGGCCATGAGTTTGCGGACTTTGGCCTCGACGGCTTCGGCATCGATGTCACCGACGATGATGACGGCCTGATAGTCGGGGCGATACCACTGGTGGTAGAAGTCGACGAGCTCCTGGTGCTTGAAGTTCTTCAGCCCGTCGAGATAGCCGATCAGGTTTCGGTGTTCGTATTTCGAACCGCGGCCGAGCGCCTGGATGAGCTTCATCGAGGATCGCCACGAAGCGCCGTCACGCGTGCGGAGCTCCTCCATGATGACGCCGCGTTCGGAGTCGATCTCCTCGGGCTGCAGGGCGATGAAGTGCGACCAGTCGTGGAGGATCAGCAGGGCGGAGTCGATGATTCCCTCGCGCGAGGTGGGGACATCCTTGATGTTGTATACGGTCTGGTCCCAGCTGGTTGCGGCGTTGAGGTTTGCGCCGAACTTGACGCCGACGGATTCGAGGTATTGGGTGAGTTGCTTTCCGGGGAGGTTTTTCGTACCGTTGAAAGCCATGTGTTCGAGGAAGTGGGCGAGGCCCTGCTGGGCATCGTTTTCCTGGATGGCGCCGACGTTGTGGATGATGTAGAAGTCGGCCTGCCCTTTGGGTTTGTCGTTGTGGCGGATGTAGTAGGTCATCCCGTTTTCGAGTTTCCCCGTGCGAAGTTCGGGGTCGACAGGGATCGGCTGCATCTGCGCGGTGGCTCCATAGACGGTGAACGCCGCCAGGGCCATCAAAATCAATCTCTTCATACGATTTTGAAATTAAAGGAGTTTATTGGTTTTGAGTATTTTCGGGACGATATTCGATGATGTCGCCGGGTTGGCAGTCGAGTTCGCGGCAGATGGCCTCGAGGGTTGAGAACCGGATGGCGCGGGCCTTTCCGTTCTTGAGGATCGAGAGGTTTGCCGGGGTGATGTCGACCCTTTCGGCGAGTTCTCCGAGGGAGATCTTGCGTCGGGCCATCATGACGTCGATATTGATGATAATGGGCATGTCAGCGGGGGAGGTTGTCAGATGGTGAGTTTTTGTTCCTCGCTGAGGTTCTGACCGATGGCGAAGACTTCGGCCGAGAAGAGGATCAGGATACCCATGATGATCATGGTGTAGGAGAGTTGGAATCCGGTATCGACCGTAAAGCCGCTACCATCGAGGAGTCTGGCGGCATGGAGGTTCATGATCCGGTCGGCCAGGGCATTGACCAGTTCGGAGAGGATGGTCAGCACGCCGATTGCGCGCAGGCATCGTACGTTCCGGCGGTCGAGGGTCTTTTCCTGACGGATCGAGCGTCGGAGCGAGTGGATGATGAGCACCATCAGGACGATGATGGCGATAAAGAGCAGGGGGACCAGCAGGGTGAGCAGATAGAGTCCGATGCTGCCGCCGACGGAATGCAGTGCGAGGTGAATGGGCGAGGAGTTTTCGGCGGGTTCGTCGACGAAGAGTTCGAGTTGGGAGATTCGGGCCTTGAGGTTGATCTGCTTGTCGGACGATTGGATGTCGAGTTCGGGTTGCGCGATGATGTGGATGTTTCCGAGGAGATAGATCATGCGGGGGTCACCCGACTGGAGCCGTGCCGCGATCTCTTCGCCCATCTTCATGCCGGTTTCGGCGCCGCGGCCGAAGTCGCCCAGGACGTTGTGGATGATCCCCGCGACGATGACCAGGAAGAAGGCGATGTAGATGAACAGGAGCCTTTTGAGGAGCGATTTTTTGTTCTGCATGACACGTACGGTTGTCTGTTACGGAAACAAAGATAGCGAAAATTTCGAAAAACAAATAATATTTATCGTTTTTCGATAAATTTTTTTGGAATAGCGAAAAAAACGGTCTCCCAATGACTCGGGAGACCGTGCGAAGCTTCCGCGGGGTATGGATTATTCGACGTTGTCCTTGAGCTGTTTCCAGAAGGATGCGTTGACGGCCATGTTGATCGAGATGGCCAGCACGTAGAGGATGAACATCACGATGGTGGTGATGATGCTGACGTTGATGGCGTTGCAGAGGGCCTGGAAGAGGGAGAAGACGATTCCGACGACGATACCGATAACCAGCGATACGAAGAACATGATCCATTTGCTGCCATAGGTAGCGTCGTTCGAGGCCTTGATGGCCTGAATGGGGTTCTTGCCCTTTTCGATGAGGAAGTAGTATGCCAGCGACCAGGAGATGGCCAGGACGACGGCCGGAGCAAGCATGAAGATGACGCCGATCAGGATCGGAAAGACCATCAGCCCCATGGTGATGAAGAATTCACCCATGTAACGGCGATATTTTGCGTCGAAGATTCCCAGCGGGTTGATGATTTCACCTTTGGCGAGCTGGGTGGGGAGCAGGGTGATTGCGATCGTGGTTCCGATGTTGAGATAGGGGATCCAGATGGTGATGAGCCAGAGGGCAACGGCGGCGATGATCGAGGGGGCATTTTTCACGCCGATGGTGATTGCATCCTTGAGCGTTTCCGAGAAGTCGAGTTTTTTCGTCTCCATGGTTTTGAATTTTAGGGGTTAAAGAATAGGGTTAATGGAATGTCGGGTTTCGAAACCGGAGCCGGTAGCGGGTAAAAAATCCCGGGAGTCACGGGCAAACCACCGATGCGGTTTGACAAATATACGAAAAATTCCTATCTTTGTTGCAACAAATGACGGATATGGCAGAAAAATCGCTTTATCACTATCGGGTTGAGCCTCAGGATGTGGATTTCACGCTGCGGGCGACGCTGGCATCGCTCGGGGGTTCGATTCTCAATACGGCGGGGGGGGGTGCCTACGGCAAGGGGTTTGGGGTGGGTGTGCTCAATGCCGGGGACCATTCGTG
Organism: Alistipes megaguti; assembly: GCF_900604385.1. Taxonomy (NCBI): domain Bacteria; kingdom Pseudomonadati; phylum Bacteroidota; class Bacteroidia; order Bacteroidales; family Rikenellaceae; genus Alistipes; species Alistipes megaguti. The sequence goes on from NZ_LR027382.1 coordinate 2,365,652, forward strand.
GGGTCTTTTGCGCATGGCCATCGAGATTGACCGGCGGCCTGAACAGTATACCGACTATACGATAGCCACGTGGATCAGCGACTACGGTCGGGTGCTGTCGACGCGTAACTTCACGCTGACTGACGCTGCGGGACATGAATTCGGGCGTTCGGTGACGCAATGGGCGATGATCGATCTGACGACACGCTCGGCGGTGGATCTTTCGTGGGTGGGCCGCGAGCACAACGATGCGGTGGTGGCGGTTCCGCCTCCGGCCGAGAAGCCGCGCAAGATCCGCGAGGTGAAGCCCACACGCAGCACCGAACACCGGGTGGTCTACAGCGATATCGACTTCAACCGCCATGTCAATACGATGCGCTATATCGAGATGATGCTCGACATGCTGCCTCTCGAGCGGCTGACGCTGGAGGTTCCTGTCCGGCTGGATATCCACTTCCTGAAGGAGTGCCGTTACGGACAGACGCTGACGGTGGGGTGCGAGGAGCGGGAGCAGTCGGTGCTGTTCGAGATCACGGGCGACGGAGCGACGGCGGCCGTACGGGCTTCGTTGGAGTGGCGCGCGTAACGCCGAGCCGACCTGCCGAGTTGAGCTGCCGAGCCGATCGGTTGCGCGGTATCGGCTGTACACTGGCAACTGACCGGCAACTGACCGACAAACGACCGGCGTGCTACGGCGTCTTCTGCGGTACACCGGGCCGCACGTCAACAATCGCCAGCGGACGGGACGTGATCCGTTCGAGAATTTCGTAAAACCGATTCCATGAAAATCACGATCGTGGGCCCCGCCCACCCGTATCGGGGCGGATTGGCCTCCATTCTGGAGATTCTGGCGCGGACATTCCAGCGCCGGGGGGCTGAGGTCCGCATCCGGACCTTCACGCTGCAATACCCCTCGTTGCTCTTTCCCGGCGAGAGCCAGACGGTAGATACCCCGGCGCCGGCGGATCTGCACATCACACGGTGCGTCAATACGGTCAATCCGCTGAACTGGCTGCGCATCGGGCGTGCGATCGGCCGGGATCGGCCCGATTTCGTGCTGATGAAGTACTGGACGCCCTTCATGGCGCCCTGCTTCGGTACGATCGCGCGTCTGGCACGGCGCAACGGCCATACGAAGGTCCTTTGCCAGATCGACAATGTCGAGCCGCACGAACATCACCTGATCGACCGTCCCTTCAACCGTTATTTCCTGTCATCGGTCGACGGCTTCATCTACATGTCCGAACAGGTTCACGGCGAACTCGGTGCCTATACGTCGGTCCCGGCGCTCTTTTCGCCCCATCCGCTGTTCGAGAATTTCGGTGAGCGGATCGAACGTTCGGAGGCCTGCGTGCGGCTGGGGCTGAATCCCGACCTGCGTTATGTGCTTTTTTTCGGACTGGTCCGCGACTACAAGGGGCTTGATATCCTGCTCGACGCGTGGTCGCTTCTGCGGTGTCAGGGCAAGACTGCCGGCCGGCGGCTGATCGTGGCCGGAGAGTTCTACACCTCGAAGGAGCCCTACCTGCGGCAGATAGCCGACAGCGGGCTGCAGGACGAAGTGCTGCTTCACGACCATTTCGTTCCGGACGAGGAGGTGAAATACTACTTTTCGGCGGTTGATTTCGTCGTGCAGCCCTACAAGACGGCCACGCAGAGCGGTGTGACGCAGATTGCCTATCAGTTCTGTGTGCCGATGGTGGTGACCGACGTCGGGGGGCTGGCTGAGATTGTCCCCGACGGTCGGGTCGGCTACGTCTGCGAGCCGACTGCGGAAGGGGTCGCGGCTGCCATTGAACGGATGTATGAAGGGGATCATCTAACCCGTTTTCGGGAAAACTGCGTCGAGGTACGTCGGCGTTTTTCCTGGGAGGAGATGTGCAACCGCATCACGGAGCTCTACGGACTGGTTGCCGGGAAGTGATTTCCTGAAGGGGAGGGGGTGAGCTTGACCTCATCGCGGTTCCCGTCTGTTCCTGCCGAGTCCCTGCCTGCCTCTGCCTCTGCCGAGTCCCCTTGTGCCTCTGCCTCTGCCGAGTCCCCGCCTGCTCCACCGCAGTCCCAGTTTGTCCTCGTCCGAGGCCTCGCTTGCCCTCGCCGCAGTTCCCGCCGCACTCCTCGCCTGTCCCGCCGCAGTTCCGACTCGCCCATGTCGCAGCTCAACCCCGACCTTTCCTAGACTCAGTCTGATTCCGGCTCGGTCCCATCCCGACACTTGCTTTGGTCCGGTCCCGACACTTGCCTTGGCCGACCCCGGCTTTTGCTATGGTCCCAATCCGCCCCGTCGCGGTTCCAACCGAATCCTTGCCGTCCTTTCCTTACGTCGTTGCCGCTCAAGCCGCTGCTGTCGGCCGGCCTCATCCCTCCCCACCCACGAAAATCCCCTGCCCGGGATAAACCGCAGGCAGGGGGCTTCTCCATGTATCGTTCGGAGTTCGGGCTATTTCTTGATGTTGGGCAGTTCGAGGCCGTAACCCTTCTTTCGGTCTTCGATCTTGAGGTAGAAGCTGAAGATGAAGGCCAGCACGCCGAATGTCGAGAAGATCATCATCGGGACGGTGTATCCGCCCGTGGCATCGAGGACCTTGCCGATGAGCAGCGGCACGAGGCAGAGACCGACGTTCTGGATCCAGAAGATCAGACAGTAGGCCGAGCCGAGGATCTTCGCATCGATGATCTTCGGGACCGAAGGCCAGAGAGCGGCCGGCACCAGGGAGAACGAGACGCCGAGGACGACAACGAGCAGCAGGGCGAACCATTTCGAGGGGAATGCCGGGAGCAGGAAGGCGAAGCTCAGATGGCAGGCGATCATGATCACGGCTCCGACCATAAGCATCGTGGCCCCCTTGCCGCGGAAGTCGAGCATGGCGCCGAGGAACGGCGTGAGGATCATGGCCAGAATCGGGAAGCAACTGAAGAGACGTGCGGCGGATTCGGCGTCGATCTGAAGCGTCACCTCGAGGAAGTTGGGGGCGTAGCGCTGGAAGGGGAAGATGGCCGAGTAGTAGAGCACGCAGAGCAGTGCGACGAGCCAGAACATCTTGCTGCGGAAGATCAGGCCGAGGTCCTTGACATGGAACTCTTCGTCGGAGGATTTCTGCTCCTTCATCTCACCGGCCGCGATGAGCTGTCGGTCCAGTTTGCGGTCCATGTAGACAAAAACCGTGTAGCACAGCAGTCCGATGATGAGCAGCACGGTGCAGAAGGCGACCGGAGCGACGACCGAGTGGTCGAATCGGTTCGAGATCATCGGGGCGAGCCACATGACAGCGAAGACACCCAACCGTGCGATAGCCATTTCGAGGCCCATTGCCAGAGCCATCTCCTTTCCGTCGAACCATTTGGCGATGGCCTTGGAGACGGTCGTACCGGCCATTTCGCAGCCGCAGCCGAAGATCATGAATCCGAGCGAAGCCATCTTGGCGCTGCCGGGGAAGGAGACCCACCAGCTGTTGAGCCACTCGTTGAAGGCCGTGGTCTGGAACCAGTCGGAGATACCGACGAACTTGATTGAGGCGCCGATGACCATCAGCGATGCGGAGAGCAGACCGGTGAAGCGGATTCCCATCTTGTCGAGGATGATGCCGGCGAAGATCAGGAAGAAGAAGAATACGTTAAGGAAGTATTCCGAAGCGGCATAGGTTCCGAAAGTACCGCTGTCCCAGCCGCGGGAGGACTCGATAAGAGATTTGAGCGGGGACATCACGTCCACGAACATGTAGCCGAAGAACATCATCAGAGCGATGAGGACCAGGGCTGTCCACCGCGCCGCGGGCGAATCGTTGAGTTTGCGTTGGATAGTTGCTGTCATGTTTTATTGGGTTTGGATTAGTCTTCGAGTTGTGCGTAACGCTTGAGGATGTCGTAAGCCTCGGTGATTCCGAGTTCGCCGGCCTTCGAGAGGTCGAGACAGCCTTTTCGGGTATCCTTCATGAAGATCTGGATGACGCCGCGGTTGTAGTAAGCCTCGGCGAACGCGGGGTTCAGTTCGATGGCTTTCGAGTAGTCCTCGTAGGCTTCGGGCAGGCTTCCGGAGAGGGCCCGGAGGTTTGCGCGGTTGTAGTAAGCCTCGGCGAATGCGGGGAAGAGCTTGATGGCCTTGTTCAGGTCGGCCACGGCCTCGTCGTAGCTGTACGTTCGTTTCGAGTTGTTGTTCAGCCGGTTGGCCGGATCCGAGTCGATCGATATCCGCTGATAGGAGTTGTCGATCGAGGAGATGAAGTCGATCATTTCGGCGCGGGTCGTCGAACGGTTCAGATAGAGGAACGGGTTCGAGGGGTTCTGCTCGATGGCCGTCGAGAAGGTGTTGACCGAGTTGGTGTACTGTTTGATGAGCGACTGCGAGACGCCGCGTTGGAAGAGCAGCGCCCAGTTGGTTTCGCCGCTCTTGAGCCTTTGGACATACTCCTTGTCGAGCATCACGAGCGTATCGGGAGCGATGTTGCTTTCGCGGCACGAGAGGGTGAGGTATTCGTTGCCGATACGGCGTTTGAAGTCCTCGATGCGCTGCAGACGATAGGGTTCGGGCATCGAGTCGGGGCGCATGAGCGTGAACTTGAAGAGCGGCAGCAGACGCATCTCCTCGTGTCCGCCGTTGTGTCCGGAGATGCTTTCGAAACCGGTCCCGGCCAGTTTGCTGTCGAACGACAGCAGACGGTCGAAACGCTGTGTGGTATCGGCGAAGATCGAGTAGGTGCTGTCGCTCAGCCGCGAACGGTATTCGGCGATTTTGCGCTGGGCGGTTTCGCGGTCGCTGCGGGCGCCCTTGGGGTCACGCAGCAGTTCGCGCAGCTGTCCGCGGTAGATGTATGCGTTCGCGAAGTCGGGATAGAGTTTGATGGCCTGGGTGTAGTCCTTGACGGCCTCTTCGATCTCGCCCAGCTGGGCATGCACGCCGGCGCGGTTGTAGTAGACCAGCACGTTGTTGGGCGAATAGAGGGCCACGCGGTCGTAATCCTCCAGCGCGCGGTTGTAGTCGCCGATCTGGGTGCGGAGCATGGCGCGGTTGAAGTAGGTGAGCGAGTTGGTCGAGTCGAGCTGGATGACGCGGTCGAAATCGGCCAGCGCCTGCATCGGGCGGTTGGTGGCGTTGTAGACCAGTGCGCGGTTGAAGAACGAGAGCAGGTAGGTTGAATCGCACGAGATGGCCTTGTTGAAGTCGGCCTCGGCCTCCTTGTAACGTTCCTGTTCGAGATAGAGGCCTCCGCGGCGGTTGTACCCGTTGGGATCTTCGCGATTGGTGCGGATGGCGGTGTTGAAGTTCTCGTAGGCCTTCACCGTGTCCTTGAGGTGGAGATAGCTCAGTCCGCGGCAGATGTAGGCATCGGCGACCTTGTTTTCCTGGCGGATGAACTTGTCGAAGTCGGAGATAGCCTCCTTGAACTGTTGGTTAAGCAGACGGGTGACCCCGCGGCTGTAGTAGGGGCCGGGCAGATCGGGGCGCAGTTCGATGGCTTCACGGAAGTCCTGCAGGGCGTCGTCGTAGTTTCCGAGGCGCGAGCGGGTGATGGCGCGATAGGTATATGCCTGGGTGTAGACGGGATTGAGGCGGATGGCCGTCGAGAAGTCCTCCTCGGCGCCGAGCAGGTCGTCGAGGTTGTATTTGGCGATACCGCGCAGGAAGTATCCCTCGAAGGCGTCCTCGTCGAATCGCAGCAGGATGTTCAGCGTGCGGATGGCCTCCTGGTAGTTGTTGTTCATCATGCAGGTGCGGCCCATCCAGAAGAAGTACTCCCGGTTGTATTGGGCGTGAGCCGCGTGAGACCCCAGCAGGGCGATACCGGCCAGCAGGGCGATGATGAATTTCCGCATTTTTCGAGTTTTTGTTGTAACGTCCTTTTGAGGGACTTTATTGTTTTGTTACGGTCCGGAGTCCCTTCCCAAGCCTTCACGCGCGATTGTGGCCCGGGGCTCACGCGACCCTTCCCGTCCCCTTACCTTCCCGCCGGCCTTTACGCGTGAGTGCGGGACGGGCCCCGGGAGTGTTGCCCCGGGCCGGGCGGTCGGCTATTCGGTTTCGTATCCGAAGCGGCGGAGCTGCCGATCGTTGTTCCGCCAGTCGTCGCTGACCTTGACGAAGAGCTGCAGGAAGACCTTCTTGCCGAGGAACTGCTCCATGTCTTCGCGTGCGGCCTGCCCGACGCGTTTGAGTTTTTCGCCCTTGTGTCCGATGATGATCCCCTTCTGCGATTCGCGCGAGACGAAGATCGTGGCCGAGATGCGGTCGATCGTGGGTTCCTCCTTGTAGCTTTCGATTTCGATTTCGCAGCAGTAGGGGATCTCCTTGTCGTAGAAGCGGAGGATCTTTTCGCGGATGATCTCCGAGGCGAAGAATCGCAGGGTTTTGTCCGTGAGTGTATCCTTGGGGTAGAAGGCGGGGCCTTCGGGCAGCAGTTCGAGGATGGTCTTGAAGAGCCCCTCGAGGTTGAACTGCTCCTTGGCCGAGACGGGGACGATCCGGGCTTCGGGGAGGATCTGGTGCCACTTTTCGACCAGAGTGTCGAGAGCCGCGGGGTTCGAGAGGTCGATCTTGTTGATAACGACGATGGAGGGAATCCCGCTGTGGCGGATGTTCTCGAGGATCTGGACCGAGCGGTCGCTCTGTTCGACGGTGTCGGTGACGTAGAGGATGACGTCGGCATCCGTCAGGGCGCCGTTGACGAATTTCATCATCGACTCCTGGAGTTTGTAGGCGGGTTTGAGGATCCCCGGGGTATCGGAGTAGACGATCTGGAAGTCGTCGCCCGATACGATACCCATGATTCGGTGACGGGTAGTCTGGGCCTTGGAGGTGATGATCGAGAGCCGTTCGCCGACCAGGGCGTTCATGAGCGTTGATTTTCCGACGTTGGGATTTCCGATAATATTGACGAAGCCCGATTTATGCATGTTGCTGTACTCTTTTCGGAGATGATTCGGACAAAGATACGGATAAAATGGCATGCCTGCAACTGTCGGGCGGTGAATTTACCGGAGGATTTTGTCGTTTAAGGGTGTTGCGGGTTCATTTCCGCCCCGCTGCGGGGATGAAAAAGGAGACCTTCGTTTTCGAAAGTCTCCTTCAGCTGTTTTTTGGAAGCCGAGTATTCGTTTATTTGCGGCAGTAACATGCGCCCTTTCAACTCTTCACTGTCTGCCCCTTTTCAGTTCCTCAGTTCCTCAGTCCCTCCTCTGTTCCTTTTGCCTCTCTCTGCGCCTCGGCCCCTCTTTGCATTCCTTGCGGCCTCTTTCTGCGACTGCGGCCACTCTCGGCTATCTGCACCTCAGCCCCTCTTCTCTGCGACCTCGGCCACTCTTGCCCCCCCCCTTTCGGCTCCTTCGGCCGGGGAACTATCGCCGGCGGAACATGCCGCCACCGGGGACCTTGGGCATCTTCATGCCGCCGCCGGCTACGGCTTTCATCATCTTGCGCGTGTCGTCGAACTGCTTCATTAGGCGGTTGACGTCGGCCACGGTCGTTCCCGAGCCCTTTGCGATGCGTTCGCGGCGCCGGGCGTTGATGATCTCAGGGTGTTCGCGCTCGGCGGGGGTCATCGAGGAGATGATCGCCTCGGTCTGCTTGAAGACGTCGTCCGGAATGTCGACATTCTTGAGCAGCTTGCCCATGCCCGGAAGCATCGAGGCCAGATCCTTCAGGTTGCCCATCTTCTTGATCTGCTGGATCTGTGCGATGAAGTCGTTGAAGTTGAACTGATCCTTGACGAGTTTCTTTTTGAGTTTGCGGGCCTCCTCCTCGTCGAACTGCTCCTGGGCGCGCTCGACGAGCGAGACGACATCACCCATGCCGAGGATTCGATCGGCCATGCGCTCCGGGTGGAAGACCTGCAGGGCATCCATTTTCTCGCCGCTGGAGATGAATTTCAGGGGCTTGTTGACCACCGAACGGATCGAGATGGCGGCACCGCCGCGCGTATCACCGTCGAGCTTGGTCAGTACGACGCCGTCGAAATCCAACCGGTCGTTGAACTCCTTGGCCGTGTTTACGGCGTCCTGACCGGTCATGGCATCGACGACGAACAACGTCTCGGAGGGTTTTATGGCGGCCTTGATGGCCGTGATCTCCTGCATCATGGCTTCGTCGACGGCCAGACGGCCGGCCGTATCGACGATCACGACGTTGCAGTTCTTCTGCCGGGCATACTGAATGGCGTGCCGGGCGATCTCCACGGGGTTTTTGTTTCCCTCTTCGGTGTAGACCTCGACGCCGATCTGCTCACCGAGGACCTTCAGCTGGTCGATGGCCGCGGGACGGTAGACGTCGCCGGCCACCAGCAGCACCTGCCTTCCCTTCTTGCTTTTGAGCATGGCGGCGAGCTTTCCGGAGAAGGTCGTCTTACCGGAACCCTGCAGACCGGCGATCAGCACGACGGCGGGCGTACCCTCCAGCCGGATATCCGTAGCCGTACCTCCCATCAGGGCGGCGAGTTCGTCGCGGACGATCTTCGTGAGCATCTGCCCGGGCTTGACGGCCGTGAGGACGTTCTGTCCCAGAGCCTTCTGCTTGACCTCGTCGGTGAACGACTTGGCGACCTTGTAGTTGACGTCGGCGTCGATCAGGGCGCGACGGATCTCCTTGAGGGTTTCGGCGACGTTGATTTCCGTGATGCGGCCTTCTCCCTTGAGGATTTTGAACGACCGTTCGAGTTTATCGGTAAGGTTTTCGAACATATTTCTTAAAAAGGATTTCGAGCGTTTTGGTTTCCAAAGCGCAAAGTTAATAAGAAATTCAGAAAGCGCAATCCGGGGCCGGGAAAATTGTCCCGTGAGCGCGATCGGTCGGCCGCGAAAAAACGGGGAGCGACGTGCATGCATGTCGCTCCCCGTCTCGGGATGGCCTGCGCGGGGTGCGCCGCGGGGCGCATCTGCCGCAGAGGTGTTCGGTTCGGTCTATTTTTCGCTCTCTTCGGCCTCGATTTCGTCCTTGTAGGCATCGAGGATCTCCTGCGGCACGCCCGGGCAACGCTTGTAGACGGAGACATTCTGGGCGTCGTCGGTGGCGATCCAGGTCATGCGGTCGGAGAAGAGGTTGCGGATGATGTAGCGATGGTTCCAGTCTCCGTTCTCGTAGTCGTACATGCCGCGGATGACCGAGCCGAGGGATTCGTCGGTCGAGAGGTTGTAGACGCCGGTGATCCGGCGGGGACCGAAGCTGTCGAGATTCTGGTAGATGGTGAACTCGTTTCCGTCGCGGTAGGAGAGCTCGATGTAGACGTAGCTGCCGTCGGCCAGGGCTTCGCCGTTGTTCCAGGAGTCGAGTTTCCACGTACCGGAGAGGTTGTAGAGCGAGACTTCGAGTCCGGGGGCGTCGTAGCTTTTGTCGTCATCGCAGGCGGTCAGGCCGAATGCGAAGAGCATCAGGAGCGAGATTTTGAGCAGATTTTTCATATTTCGTTAGTTGTTGTTCACAGATTTGGATTCGTTGGTGGCTGGGTCGAAGTAGACTGTCACGGCGCTTTGCGAGGGCGGGAGCCCCACACCGCGCAGGAAGAGCGGCACCCGCTGGGGGGCACGGCCGGCCGTCGGATCGAACCGCACGGTCAGCTCGCCGATCTCTCCCGGTCGGAGCACCTCGGGCTTGAATCCGGCCCGGATGCAGGGGGGCAGGATCCGCGTATCGACGCCGATGCGCAGGGTGTCGTTTCCGCCGTTGAGGCACTCGATTCGTTCGACGGCCTTCAGTTGCGGGTCGAGGTGGATCGCCTCCTGCTTGAGGAGCAGATTCCCGCGGGCATGGGGGTAGGCGTAGGTCGGACGGGCCGAGGGGATCACCTCGCCGGAGAGTTCGAGGATGGCCGTCGGCGCATTCGCGGCGAGTTGCGTGAAGAGGAAGATCTTCCGCGTGAAGCTGCCGGGATGGCCTTTGGGGTGGTAGGTGACGGTAACCGTCGCCTTCTCTCCGGGTTTGACCGGCTGGCGGTCCCACGACGGGGCGGCGCAGCCGCACGTGGTCGTGATGCGGGTGATGGCCAGGGGTTTGTCGCCGACGTTCTGCCACTCGAAGCGGTAGTTTTTCGGGCCGTCGTCTTCGCCGATCGGACCGGTTTCGATCCGTTTGGCGACGAACCGCATTGCCTGAGCGCCGTTGGCCAGTGCAGGGTTGGCCATGCTGTCGAGCCGCTGACGGGGAACGATGTGAAACTGTCCCCGGACGGGGGAGGCGGCGCCGAGTGCCGCCGCCATCCCCATCGGGACCAGAATCTTCGTTATGAGCGATCTTCCGGGCATAAGCCTTTCTTCTCCGAATTAGAGCCAGCCGTTACCGTTGGCCGTCTTGCGGACGGTGATGTTGAATTTCTGTACCGTGCCGTTGGCTTCGATCGAGGCAGTCGTTACCCCCTCCTTCAGGCCGATGAAGACGGCTTTGCCCTCCTTGATTTCGCCCGTTGCGACCGAGGTATTGTCGATCTTGAGCGTGTAGGAGAGGCTTTCTCCGTTGACGAAGTAGCGGGCGGGATCCTCCTTGACGGCATTCTCTTCCCCGATTCCGAGGTAGATGTTCGGGAAGGTGACGGCCGTACCGGCCTCTTCGCCCTCGATGGCGGCCAGGAGCTTGTCGGCATTGACCAGACCGCCGTTCTTGCCGACATACTGCGACAGCGGGATGATCTTGGGATAGTTCTTGCCCATATCGCTCACATAGTGGTAATAGTTCTTGTTCCCAGTCTGGTAGTCGTCGATCGGGGTAACGCTTTCGACGAGCAGTTTGCGGAACTCGGCGGCGGTGAAGTGCTTGCGCAGCTTGACGGCGTAGGAGAGACCCAGCGCGGCGACACCCGATACGTGGGGGCAGGCCATCGAGGTACCCTCCATGTAGCCGTATCCGGTTTGGTCACTGACCTGCGGGGGCATGGTCGAGAGGACGCATCCGACGGCGCCGCGTGCTGCGGTATAGGCGGAATCGGAGCTTTCCGAACCGATGTAGTCGAAGTAGTAGTCCTGGTCGCCGCCGGGAGCGGAGATGTTCGAACCGGGGCCGTAGTTCGAGAAGGTCGAGATGGTGTAGTCGGCGGCGATGGCGTTCACCGAGACACAGTAGTCCGCGGCGCCGGGGAATCCGGCCGAGGGGGCACTCTCGTTACCCGACGCAAAGACGGGGATACCGCCTTCGATGGGTCCGTTGGGCGAACCGGCGTTATGGACGAAGTAGTCGAGCGAAGCCTTCTCCAGCGGGCAGTTGGTCTCCCACTCCTCCTGGGTGGCGAACCCCGGGGTGTTTTCATAGCCGTTGGCTGTACTGGAGGTGTAGCCCCAGCTGCACTGCAGGATGACGGCCCCGTTATCGGCCGCGTACTTGATGGCGCGGGCCAGGCTGACCGTATTGCTCGAGGTGTTTCCGGAGAAGATCTGGCAGGACATGATCTTCACGCCGGGATTCTCCTCCGTGCCGCCGGCGATCGAGGTGATGCCGATTCCGTTGTTGTTTCGGGCGGCGATCACACCGGCCACGTGGGTTCCGTGGCCCGTATCGGCCGAGTTGTCGCAGGAGATGATTCCCGTATTGTTGATGAAGTCGTATCCGTAGTAGTCGCCGACATATCCGTTGCCGTCGTTGTCCTTGTGCGAGCCGTAGGTTTCGCCCTCGTTCTCCCACATGTTGTACTGCAGGTCGGGGTGGCGGAAGTAGATGCCCTCGTCGAGCACGGCCACGATGATCGACGGATCACCCGTCGTACGCTCCCAGGCCTTTTCGCAGTTGACGTCGGCACCGACCTGGAACTTGGCTTTGGCTACCTCGGCATCCTCCTCGGGATCGATGGTGAAGTGGTCCTGATAGCCGCGGTTGATCATGTGCCACTCCTATTTGAGGAGCTGGTCGTTGTAAACGTATCCGTTCTCACCCTCGGCACGGGTTGCGGGGGCATTGAGCAGCTCCTTGGGGAAGGGGATAGGCTTTCGGTCGGTGCGATAGGCCCGTTTGATGGTGCGGTTGGGCGTGGCGGTCTGGACCTCGCCGAGTGTCGAGAGGCGGTTGACGACCTCCTCGACGCTGTACTTGTCGCTGAAGCGGACGACATACCACAGATGGAGACCGGCCTGACGGGTCTGTTCTTCGTGGAGGGCGTCGACCGGGAATACGCGTTCGAGCTGGCACTCGCCGAGCATGTCGAGCACCTCGTCCACGGAGTAGATACCGCTGCGGGTTGCAGCGGCGTCGCTGCGGGTCTGAGCCAGGCCGCGTTCATCGAGCAGATCGCTGACCGCGGGGTCGAACTTCACGATGACCTCACCGCTCATCTCCGTGGGCTCCGACTGAGTGTTGGAGGCGGAGGGTTCGACGAGATCTTCGGTCGAGCAGGCATGGAAGGCGAACAGCGCCACGACGCTGAGGGCCGAGTCGAGAGCAGGGTGGTAGAGGATCCATTCGGGCAGCTCTCCGGTCAGACGGTTGAGGTTCAGAGCGAACATCTTCAACTGGGGCATGACGCGTTTGACATGTATGGCCGGGATGGTGTCGGGCCGGATGAAATCTTCATCGTCGTAATAACCGATCGTGGCGTCATCCTTGAAATCGGGGATTGAACCCTGGAGGTAGTTTACCGAGAGTTTCAGCGTGTCGAGACCTGCGATTCCCTTTGCCGCGTCGGGCTCCCACTTGAGCAGCCACGTGGGGAATTCGCCGAAGGTATCCTGGGCCGAATCGTACTTGGTATGCAGATAGAGACCGCCGAAGTTGGTCGAGATGCTGTTACTCAGGTCATAGATGAGCAGTCGCTGGTTGTTGACCATTTGCAGCGCATGGAGCTTCGGGAAGTTCTCCGGGTTGATGACGGCAGGCACCTGTTCGAAATTGTTGCTGCTCAGATCGAGGTACTCGAGGTTCTTCAGTTTGGTGAAGTTTTCGTCGAGTTCGGTCAGACCGTATGCACCGATAGTCAGCCGTTTGAGCTGCGTGAGTTCACAGATGTAGGGACCCGTGCTGAGGTTGAGCTGGAAGGTGTTCACGTTGCTGTAGAACTTGAGTTCTTCGGCCGCGGTCAGATACTGTACCTCGTAGGGGATGCCCTCCTTGGTGGAGAACGAGTTGAACTCGGCCGACTTGACACGGCCCTTCAGCGAATCGACGTATCCGCTCATGCCCTCTTCCCAGAGAACTACGCCGTCCCAGTTGTCCATTTTTTCGCCGGAGCTTTCCCAATTGGAGTCCCAGACTTCGAGCGACCGGGCAATGCCGAGCAGGGCTATGGAGTCACCTCCGCGTCCTGTGACGATGCGCTCAGCGGCATTTTGGTTGATGGTCAGTTCGTCGTTCCGGGCGAGCATTTCGGAGGTGACATCCGTTTCGGCAGGCGTGAACGAGAGGAGGGCATTGCGCTGCATCGGGGTGGAGTTGATACCCCAGGAGATGCGCAGGGAGACTTCGCGGGGGCGACGGCCGTGGTCGAGATTAACGTTGAACTGACCGACATCGACCCAACTGGGTTCAGCTCCGGTCTCTTCGTCGACGACCTTGACATTGAAGGCGACATTGGTTTTCACCTTCACGTCGAAGTAGCGTTTGTCGAGCGTTGCATAGTTTTCGATGTTTACCGATGGCTCATCAAGGGTGATGGCATAGTCGAAACCCTTCTGCGAGACGTCGACACGCTTGTATTCGTTGTTATTGTCGGTATTAATAAAGAGGACATAACCGTCGCGAGGCGAGGTGGTGATGGCGGAGTCGATAATCAGGCTGCACTCTTTCGAACCGCGGCCGTTTGCGGGCAATACGGTGATCCAGGGTGCGGAGGAGGTAGCGACCCGGTTTTCGCCGGCCGATACGTTGACTTTACGGGTGCCGCCGACGGCTTCGATGTCGATCGAGTTGTTGTCGACCCCGAACTCGATCGTCTTGTCGGCCTCGGAGCAGGAGGCCATGAAGGCGACGGCGAGCAGCGCGAGGAAGATATGATTGCGTACTTTCATGGTTATTCGAGCATTTCAGGACAGTTGATGATATTCTGCGTTTTGTCGTAGGTCAGGGTGTAGGCTCCGGCTTGCCAGTAGTAGCAGATGTCCGAAGCGTCGAACGTGATGTTGGGGTTGTCGCTGATATCGAGGTTGTAGATCAGATAGGAGATTGTGTCGTCGATTTTGCGCAGGTCGTTCGACCCCAGATAGAGACCGCGCAGACCGGTGTGCTTGTAGATGCCCGTGGGCCACTCCTTCAGACAGCGGTTGCCGTTGTCGTCGCGCTGGCCGCGGACGGCATAGACCGTCAGCGTGAGGGCGTCGGTCGGTTCCCAGGGGAACTTCGAGAAGGCGTTGTAGGAGAGGTCCACACCGTAGAGGTAAGGCATGTTTCCGGCATGGAAATCATCCGGAAGCTCCTTGATACGGTTGTAGGTCAGGTCGATGGAGATCAGGTTTGCCTGGTTTTCGGGTTTGGGGGAGGTGAAGCAGTCCTTCTCGAATCCCTCCAGACCGTTTCCGGCCAGCAGGATGTAGCTGATCTGCGACTGGCTCTTGGCCATGCAGGCGGGATAGGTCTTGATCCGGTTGCCCGAGAGGGTGAAGGTCGTGACGTTGATACCCTGATACTGGCCGTTGTCCTGGTTTTCGAAACCGTCGATCTCGTTGTAGCCCAGCGAAACGCTCGACACGTAGTAGGAGGTGTTGCTGGTGAAGATGTCGGGGACCTTCGTAAGCTTGTTGTACGAAGCGGAGAAGGTCTCCAGGTTGTCGGTGTTGCAGAAGATGCGGCGGCCGTTGACCGTTTCGGTTCCGAAACCGGTGATTTCATTGTTCTCGAAGTAGAGCTCCGAGGGCATGAAGTTGTTGCCTAACGCGGGAATCACGCCCTGGATCTTGTTGTTGGCCAGGTCGAGCAAGTTGAGGCGCTCCATCTGCTTGATATCCTCGGGGAACTTCTCGAGGTTGTTGTCGCGGGCATAGAACATCTGGATCAGATTCTGCGACTTGCCATTGGCCAGGTATCCGATCGACCGGTAGATCTCGTCGGCCGTCCATCCGGGATGCTGAGCGGTACCCTGGTTGCAGGAGATGTTGACCTGTACCAGGGCGGGCATGTCGCCGACTTCTTTGGGCAGGCCGTGCAGGTTGGGGCAGTTGTAGATCTCGAGCAGCGTGCACGACGCGAGGTTGGCGATCGTCGTGGGGATATTCGAGATGGGGCTGTTGGCGATGTAGAGATACTCGAGCTTGGTCAGGTTGCCGATTTCGTCGGGCAGGCTCTTGAGGTTGTTGCAGAAACGTCCGGCGATGACATCCTTGGGTTGGATTTCGACCTGACGGCCGCTCTTGCGGTCAAAGATCTGGTCCTCGGTGTAGCCCTGCTCATAGAGATAGATGGCCGGGCTGGTGAGGTTGTGCTCTTTGAGGGCCAGGGCGCAGGGATAGGACATCTGGGGCTGGATGTGCGTGGCTGCCAGATACTGCTTGTTGTAGGCAAGCCGGTTGCGGTTGCGGTCTTCGAGCGACTTCGACTGGTCGAGCATCGGGTCGTAGGTGCCGGTGTTGGTATCGCTGTGCGAACCGAGGTAGAGTTCGGCCAACTCGGTGAGCTGACCGATAGCGGCGGGCATGTCGCCGCTGATTCCGAACTCGCTGAGCACGAGCTTGGCCACACGGCCGTTCGAGTGGACCTCGACACCGGGCTGATCGATCCACAGGTCGGGCGACTTGTTGAAGTCCCAGTTGCAGCCCTTGTTGTAGTCCTGACCGCCGTAGTACCAGTTCGGGCCGTCGAGGGCCTCCCAGATGGCCTTCAGGGCGTATCCGTCCTGAATGTACTCATCGGCCTCCTGCATGGTGACGGGGGCTTTGGCATCGATCGTCTCGTTGTCCGTGACCGTAAAGTTGTACTTCTCGGGGATCCCGCCGGTGATGGTTTCGAGCAGGAGTTTGTTGGTGTCGTAGGTGACCAGGCCGGTGATTTCGTAGGTTCCTGCGGGGAGGAAAAGGAGCGAGTCGCAGGTGATCGACGAGGTCTGGTATCCGAATTTGTCGCTTTCGACATTCTCTTCGTCGAAGTGAACGTCGAAGTTCGCCTTCAGGTTTGTGAAAGTGATTTCCTCTTCGTCGGAGTTGGCCTTGTGGACGGAGACGTCGAAGTAGGCGATTTCGTCGAAGGTATATTCGCGGTTGCGGGATGAGCTTCGTGTTGCGTTCCATTTCCCGGTGAGTTCCGAGATATCCTTTACGAGGTTGAAACGGACCTTTCCGCGGGGGGCGACGTTTGCCGTAAGGTCATGGATGGTCAGGCCGCCGGCGACGACCGAAAGCTGGTTGTCGGAGACCGTACCGCTGTAGATCGGGGTATCGGTGATATCGTAGAGGATGAACGAGATGATCTGATAGTCACCGGCCATGAGCTCGAGTTTGTCGCTTCGCAGGCCGAACTCGGCAGCTTCGCTGCTGGAGGCCGAGAGGGTAAGGGTCTGCGAGATGGTCGTCGATCCGGACAGGAGTCTGAAGCGGAGCTTGCAGGCCCGGGAGAGGGAGTCGAGCTGAGCGACCATGTGGTCGGTCTGGTCGGCACGCGTGAGGCCCTGGGCATCCTGCGTTTGCGGATAGGAGGCCTCCTTGTAGAGCTTGAACTGGACATAGCCGTATTCGAGCTCACGATTGTCGATACCGTCGTCGTCGGAGCAGGCTGCGGAGCAGAGTGCGGCGCAAGAGACGACGAAGGCGAATAAGGATTTGATATTGAAAAGTTTCATGGAAAACTTGTGTCTTGTAAACTCTTTAATCATCGTATTTTGAAAACAGGAGCCCCGGCCCATTCAACGGGGCCCCTGTTTTTGCAGTGTCAGAAAGCGTCAGTTGCCGAAGACTCGCCGCCTGCGCCTTCACCGGGTGCAGGTTCAGAACCGTAGTCATGGACGACGACAATAACACCGAGTGTACCTATTATCCAACCTTCGGGAGTGAGTTCCTGGAACACGATGGTTGCCGTATCTCCTTTCTGGGCCGTATCACTCATTTCCGTGTTGATGAAAAGCTCGGTCTTCCCATTGACAGCCTCCATCGGTTCGCATGCCAACCATGTGGTTCCTTCGGGATCTATCTTGACCTGGTTGTAAGTGGCGTCTGCGAAGAGGGTACCGATACCGAGCTCGGTGTCGTTCGACTGCATCGGATTGGCCTTGCAGGTCAGTACATAGACCGGGAAATTTTTGATCGTCCAGCCTTCGGCATAGTCGAAGATGTGGCTATCGTTCATGTGATCCGTGAAGAACTGCTGGTCTTCATCCTTGTCCGGATCGAGCTTGGTAAGGGTTGCAATGGCATCTGGACCCTCGAAGCGGTCTTGTACCTCCGGGTTGATGGTGATGAAATCGTCGGTATCGCCGCTGGACGAAGCGTCGCTCTGTTCGATGGTAGCATAGACGTAGGGCTTGTACTCCGCCTTGAAGTCCGTCATGCCCTCCAGCATATTAAATAGATCATCCTGCAGTTCGTCGGCCAGACTCTTGGGCAGGGCGATCAGCTTGGCCGTACGGGCGGCTCCGGTTTCGTTGGGAGCTACCGTCACGGTGTACTGGTGTTTCTGAAAAACGTCTTCGAGTTCGGAGTCCCAGGTGTCGGCTATGGTCACCCATTGTGCCGGACCCTTTTTGAATACATATCCGACATGCTCAATCTCCTCGGCCACGTAGAAGGCCAGCCCTTCCGTACTGGAAACCGTCGTGGAGAGATTGTCCGAGATGGTTTCGTTTCCCAGTGTGTTGCTGATATACTTGCCTTCTTTGTTGAAGGTGAAGGTGGCGTCGATGTTGGCCAACGGATGGCGGACGATGTCGCGGAATCCGGGGATGCGCAGACAATATCGGTTGTGGGCGTTGTTTCCGGGATCCTCGTCGCGGTTGATGGACCTGTCGTAGAAGTCGAGTACGGCCGTGTGGGTGTCCAGATTGGTTGCGGAGAAGTCACCGGTGACGGTGATCTGGTAGCTGCCGGGATCATCCGCAATGGCCATTGAGGAGATCTCCAGCCCCTCGGGTTTCGAGATCAGCCAGCTGAAGTTGCCCTTGGCCTTGAAGACATACATGAAACTGCTTACGCGGAAGGGCCATTTCAGCTCTACGGTATCTCCGGAGGCCTGATCTGGGCCGGAGTATTTGGTCAGAGCGGTCTCCGGGTAGACATAGGGGATGGTGAAATCATCCGTTGTGAAATTATCCGTCGTGTTGTACTCCGAGGCGTAGAGTTCGAATTCGCGGGCCTTGTTGCCGCGGGTGATCTGGGCGATAACCTTGGTTTGGCCGTTCATCGTGAGCGAGACCTCGCAGACGGGGTTTTCGTCGAAGGTTCCCGTGGAGATGGATTCGACATATAGGGTGACGGGCTCCGTGCTGGCTTTTCCGGATACGGATACGCCTTCGAAGGGGTCGTAGCGGAGTGTGAACCAGCGTGAAGTTACCTCGTCGGTGGGGATCGACGCGCTCCAGTCCATGTTGGGGGTGAAGGTCACGGCGCAGGAGTTCTCACCGGCGGGGATGGTCGCCTGCAGCAGCTCCGGGAACGCGGGAGTGATCGGTGTATCAACGCTGTCGTCCTCCGATTTGCAGCCGGAGAGTATCAGGGCTGAACTCGCCAACAGAACCGATGTCCAATATAAAATCGTGTTTTTCATAAGACATTGCGTTTAGTGGTACTATAATTGGAGAATGAGAATTTGGATGGAATTTTCGGGTTTCTCATTCTTGGGCATTCCCGGGGTAGTTCGGATCCTCGCGCGGATCGCGTGCCCCTGACATGTTCTCTTCGGTTTTGAGCCGGACGGCCTCCTCGAGCGATACCCACTCCAGGGTGTTGTAGTAGTGTCCGACCGCACCCACCATGGTTCCGACGTTCTTTATATATACGTAGAGCCAGGCGGAGATGGATTTCTGGCACGTATTGTAATACGAGTCGTAGTAGGGGCTGACGGTACCGAGGATCTTGTCATCGCCGTTGATCTGTCCGAAGACGGTCTGCTCGTCGCTGAGGATCTGGTCTTCATCCATCTCAATGATCGGATTGTTGGGATCGTCGTTCGTCAGACGCATCGTGACATCGTATCCGTTGTAGAGGAAGTCGTGCAGGATGATGGTGTTGGGTTCCGTGGGGTGCTTTTCGGTGTAGATGAGCCGCTGGTAGTTGGTGTCCAGTGCGCTGGGGTAGTCGTAGAGCAGCAGCGACGTGACGACGCACCAGCCGCTGAACGTATCCAGATCATAGTTGCAGCCCTTGTAGAGGACAACCTTCGTGTAGTCGCTCTCGGGATAGAGGCTCGTCCAGCGGAGCTGATCGGGCATCACCAGATGGAGTTTGAATCCCAGCGAGTCGGTATCCTGAATATGATCGTAGCACCCGGCGATTTCGACATTGGCGGTACGTTCACCGGCCTTGATGGTAATGGTATTGGATAGGATCCGGTAGTGGTAGCC